>JBEKXX010000159.1:0-6187 GCA_049511595.1 Occallatibacter sp.
GCCGCAGTCCACCACGCTCAACTCCTCAGTGGCCAAGAGCTACCTGCGCGACAACGTTGTTGACGCCTACGCCATGGACGACTGGCGGATGCTGCCTTCATTCACGCTGAATTACGGCGCGCGCTGGGAGTTTTTCGCTCCGTACACAGAGAAATATGGGCGGCTGGCCGACGTGGCTACCAATCCGGAGGCCGGATTCACCAGCGAAACAGAGCAGGCTGCCGGGGTGAACGGGCTGCCCGGCTCGCTGGTTTTCCCCTGGCATAAGGCGTTCCGGCCGAGCGCGGGGCTGGCATGGCGCGTGCCGAAGATCAAGCAGACTGTGCTCCGCGCCGGCTTCGGGATGAACTACACGGTGGGTGAGTACGCGGACTTCGCGACCACCATGGCGCACCAGCCGCCCTTCACCAACGAGCAAACCAACCAGGAGGCAGCCGGGAATAGCGCTTCTTCAGCGTGCGCTCAGGTCGTGCCGATGACCTGCTTCACGCTGGCCAATGGATTTCCATCGCCCGCCGCGATCGGTAACTACGCGCTCGATCCGCATTACGGACTGCCCTACGTAATGGTGTGGAACCTCGACATCCAGAAGACGCTGCCCTGGAACATCGTGATGAACGTCGGCTACAACGGAGCGCGGTCGAACCATCTCGACGTGAAGCTGGCGCCGCGCGCGCTGCCCGGCAGCTCCGGCACCGATCCGAACAATCCAGTGACGAACCTGCCAATCCAGTTCAATTACGACGAGGCGGCGGCGTATTACAAGATGAACGCGGGAACGGTGCGCGTTAATAAGCGTTTGTCGCTTGGTATCTCGTTGGGCGCGAATTACCAGTACGGTCACGCGATCGACAATGCCAGCTCGGTGAATGGAAGTTCGGGTTCCGTGGTCCAGGACTGGCAGAACCCGGCTGCCGAGGAAGGGCACTCGGTCCTTGACATTCGCCACCAGGTGAGCGGGACGTATCTTTTCGAGCTTCCCTTCGGCTACGACAAGCGATGGGTTACGACGGGCGTGGGATCGCATATCCTCGAAGGCTTCTCGATCTCCGGCAACTTCCGCTTTGCCACTGGGACCTGGCTCTCGCCGGGCTTCGAGCCGACGGCGCAGGGCGTGGAGTGCGGCAATAGTGGAGCGTTACGGCCCAATCTCGTGCCCGGCCAATCCGTCGCGTCCGGTGGCGGTTCGCGGTTCAAGTGGTTCAACACCGCGGCGTACTCGGCCCCAGCCAGCACACCGGGTTACTGCGACTACTTCGGAACCGCGCCGCGCGATTCGATTGAAGGGCCGGGAACCGTCTCGAACAATATGGCGCTTTCGAAAACCATGCAAATGGGCGAGACGCGCAGCATGGAGATTCGCGCCACTATCGACAACGTGTTTAACACCGTGCAGTACTCGGGTATCGATACCACCTACGGAGATCCCAAGTTCGGCGAGGTAACCTCCACCCCGAACAACGGGCAGATGCGGACGTTTCAGTTTCTGGCCAGATTCAGGTTCTGAAGGCAGCGGAGTTAGCGGGGCTAGCGGAGTTAGATAGGCTGCGAATTAGCAAGCCGGCAAGTTCGCGGGCAAGCGGCAAAAGGAGAACAATGACGGATCTGGTGCGGAGGACGAGCACGGTGTTTGCGCTGCTGGCGCTCATGGCGCCGGGAGCGCAGCCCATCTCCGCGCAAAACACAGGCCAGTCTTCCAGCACCCCGGCGGCACAAAATCCCCCGTTGGGGACGCCGGTCACCTCCACGCCGCAGGGCGGATTTACGCTCAAGGCAAATGCCGAACTTGTCCTCACCAACATCGTCGCCCGAGACGCCAAAACCGGCGAACTGGTCACGGGCCTGAAACAAAGCGATTTCAGGATCTACGAGAACGGCAAGGAGCAGAGGATCGACACCTTCGACTTTGAAAGCGTGGACATGGCCGCGCCGCTCAATGAGGCCACGGTGAGCGGGCTGGCCGCCGGACCCAGCGGAAGCAAAGCCGTAGTGGTGGCCACGCCCGAGGAACTGCGCAACCACCGGCTGATCGTGATGTTCTTCGACCTGACTTCGATGCAGCCCGAGGACCTGGAGCGCAGCGTGGATGCGGCGCAGGCCTTCCTGCGCGCCAAGATGCAGCCGGCCGATCTTGTCGCTTTGGTTTCTCTCGGCGACACGCTAAGCGTGGACCAGGACTTTACCGCCGATAAAGACGCGCTCATCCGCGAAGTGGACGCATACAACGGCACCCAAGGGCAGGGCTTTACGCAGGGCGCCAACTCCAACACGAACCAGACGGAGGACACAACCGCCTACACGCCGGACGAGAGCGAATACAACGACCTGAATACCGACCGCGAGCTGTACGCGCTACGAGCTGTCGCGCAGTCGCTCTCAAAGATCAACGAGAAGAAGTCGCTGCTTTACTTCTCGGGGGGTATCTCGCGCGATGGGATTGAGAACGAGGCTTCTCTGCGGGCGGCGATCAACGCGGCGGTGCGAGCCGACCTGGCTATTTACAGCGTGGACACGCGCGGTTTGCAGGCCATCGGGCCGTTGGGCGACGCCTCCACAGGAAGCCTGCGCGGGCAGGGCGCATTCAACGGCGGCGCGCTGCTGAACAACATGAACCAGAACTTCGACACCCAGGAAGTGATGGCCACGCTTTCCAGCGGCACCGGCGGCAAGGCGTTCTTCGACTCCAACGATTTTGCACCGGCGTTTGCGCAGGTGCAGAAGGATAACTCTGCTTACTACGCCATCGGCTTTCACTCGTCGAACCCCGCGCGGGACGGCAAGTACCGGAAGCTCACGGTCAAAATCGACCGGCCCGGGATCAAGCTCGATTACCGGCCCGGCTACTACGCGCCGGCCGACTTCAAGCACTCGGGCAAGGAAGACCGCGGGCAGGAACTCGAGGATGAGCTGGCCAGCGACCTGCCGGCCACCGACATGGCGGTCTATATGGACGCCATGTACTTCCGGCTCGACGCGAATCGATTCTTTATGCCGGTTTCGCTGGTCGTGCCCGGCTCGCAGATTCCCTTTATGAAGGGCGGCGACAAGGACAAGGCCACGCTGGACATCATCGGCTCAGTGATCGACGAGGCGAAACGACCGGTGGGCCGCGTGCGCGACACGGTCAAGCTCAACCTCGATCCGTCTTTGCAGGCGCGGCAGAAGAACATCCAGTACACCACGAGCTTCAATCTGCCGCCGGGGAAGTACGAGATCAAGTTTGTGGTGCGCGAGAACCAGACCGGGCGCATGGGCTCGTTCATCGCCGAGGTCACGCTGCCCGATCTGAAAAAAGCGCCGCTCAAGATGAGCTCAATCGTGCTGGCGTCGCAGCGGGAGCCGAGCAAAAAACAGGATCCTCTCGTGCGGAACGGCGAAGAGTACGTGCCCAACATCAGCCACGTCTTCCGCCAGAGCCAGCACCTTTACCTGCTCTACGAGGTCTACGATCCGGCACGCGAAAAAGCGGCGGAGAATCAGCCCAAGGGGACCAAGCCCGGGATCGATCTGCTCAGCAGCCTGGAGCTGATCCAGGGAGCGGCCAAAGTCTACGAGACGCCGATTGTGCAGGCCAAATCGATCAACGTGGAGGATCGCGGCGCGGTGGCCTTCGAACTGGACGTGCCGCTCGACGGGCTCAAGCCCGGCTCCTACATCTGCCAGTTGAATGTGATCGACGACGCCGCGGGCAGCTTCGCGTTTCCGCGGTTTGCCGTGCTGGTGCGGGAGGCGGCGACGGCGCCGGCTGCTGCGCCGGCCAGTTCGCCGACGGCCGGTCAACCGCCGGCCAGCGGCGGTTCCGAATAAGATTGCCCGTGCCCGGCACTTTCCGCGATCTGGCCAGGGAAACTGCGGGCAGCCTTCATGCGCGTTTGAGCAGGCGGAGGATTGCAACCAGAAGAATCGCGCCACCCAGGGCGATCAGCGTGCTGTAGATAAATCCGCCGTGCAGATCCAATCCGATGTGGCGCGCGATAAACCCGCCCACCAGGGCTCCGGCAATGCCCAGCAGAATATCCACGAAGAACCCGTAGCCCGCGCCCTTCATGATCTTTCCCGTGAGCCAGCCCGCGATCAGGCCGGCAAGAATCCAAAGAAGAACCCCCATCTTACCCTCCTTCGTTCCTGTGTCTTGCGTGTCGGGGGCGGGGGATGCCTCTATTTTCAGAAGGCCGGAATGCCGCCCCTCGCAGACGTGGATTTATAGCACCTTTCCGGCACGTCAGGCCACCGGAATCACTGAATTGCCGAACTTAGTTGGCACTGTGGCGCCCGCCGCACCGGTAGATACAATCGAAGCATGGCTCTCTCAGTGCAAGACCGCGCCCGCAAGATCAAGATCGTACTTTTCGACGTAGATGGCGTATTGACCGACGGCACCATCTGGCTCGTCCCAGGCGGCCCTGCGGACGGCAAACTTTTGGACGAGATTCGCGGCAAGGAAAGCATCGGCTTCGGCGTGGGATCGACGACGATGGTCGAGGCCAAAGGCTATAGCGCTCACGACGGCACGGCGATCTCGCTGGCGCGGCTGGGCGGCCTGAAGTGCGGCATCATCACCAAGCGCATCAGCGAGACGGTGGCCACGCGAGCGCGGGATCTGAAACTCGAATTCGTCTATCAGGGCTGCGCCTTCAAGATGCAGGCCATCCGCGAGATCATGGAAAAGGAAGGCGTGACGCTGGACGAAATCTGCTACGTGGGCGACGACGTGATCGACCTGCCAGCGATGCGCGAGGTGGGCTTGGCGGTGGCCGTGGCCAATGCGCGCGAGCGGGTGAAGGCCGAGGCGCACTATGTGACGCCAAACGCGGGCGGTTATGGCGCGGCGCGTGACGCGGTCGAGTTCATTTTGGAAGCCAAAGGCGTGCTCGACCAGTGCATCGACGCCTACATCGACGAACGCAATCCGATTCCGCCGTCAATGGACATTGGCCGCGGCGGGGATCTCAAGTAGCCTCGTCTCTAGCCATGGAAAACAAACCCAAACGCGCAGTCGTTCTATTGAGCGGAGGCCTCGACTCGGCCACCGTGCTGGCTCTGGCCAAGAGCGAGGGCTACGAACTGTACGCGCTCTCGTTTTCGTACGGCCAGCGCCACGCATGGGAGCTGAAGGCGGCCAAGCGGGTTGCCGCGTCCATCGGCGTGGTGCAGCATCGTATTGCCGCATTCGATTTGCGGGCCTTTGGAGGCTCCGCGCTCACCGACGACATCCCCGTCCCCAAGGGGCGCGCAACCCAGGAGATGGCTCATGGCATCCCAATTACATACGTCCCTGCGCGCAACACCATCTTCCTCGCCTTTGCGCTGGCGTGGGCTGAGGTGCTGGGCGCGAGCGACATCTTTTTGGGCGTGAATGCGCTGGACTATTCGGGCTACCCCGATTGCCGTCCTGAATATATTGCTGCCTTCGAGAAGATGGCCAACATGGCGACCAAGGCCGGAGTGGAAGGCCGCCAGGCGCTTAAAATTCATGCGCCGCTCATTGCGCTCACCAAGGCGGAGATTATTCGCCTGGGGTGCGGGTTGGGCGTCGATTACGGCTTGACCAGCAGTTGCTACGATCCCTCCCCCATGGGCGTCCCGTGCGGCCAATGCGACTCCTGCCTTCTGAGGCAAAAGGGCTTCCGCGAAAACGGGATCGACGACCCGCTGCTCAAGGCAGCTTCCAGCCGCTAGCCTCTAGCCACTAGCTTGTTCTCGCAAGATCCGTGATCGTTGCGTTCTGCTCGAAATAGCTAGAAGCTAGTAGCTAGCAGCTAGAAGCTGCCTTTATGAGTTACGCCGTCAAGGAGATTTTCTACACCCTGCAGGGTGAAGGCGCGCAAACCGGACGCCCGGCGGTCTTCTGCCGCTTTGCCGGATGCAATTTATGGTCAGGCCGCGAACAGGACCGCGAATCGGCTATCTGCAAGTTCTGCGACACCGATTTTGCCGACACCAAGGGCCGTGGCGGCGGAAACTTCGCCACCGCCGCAGCCTTGGCGATGGCCATCGAGCGGAATTGGCCCGAAGGCGCCGAGGCCGGAAGGCGATTCGTGGTTTGCACGGGCGGCGAGCCGCTGCTACAGCTCGACGTGGAGCTGATCGACGCACTGCACGGCTGCGGCTTCGAAATTGCGGTGGAGACCAACGGAACCATTGAGGCTCCGGCGGGTCTGGATTGGATCTGCGTGAGCCCCAAGGC
>JBEKXX010000160.1:0-6151 GCA_049511595.1 Occallatibacter sp.
GGGCGTGGCGCCGTCGGGGTTGCCCATGCCGAAGTCGATGATGTCTTCGCCGCGGTGGCGGGCGGCCATCTTCATCTCGCCGGTGATGTTGAAGACGTAGGCGGGCAGGCGCTGAATGCGGGAGAACTCTTCCATGATGACTCCAGTGTAAAGCGAGCGGCGTTCGCGGCGTTAGCGGCGCTAGCGGGGTTAGGGATCGGAACCGACGGAACTGTGGTCAGGGGTCAGAGCGGCGAGTTCGTGGCTCTGACACCATAACTGTTAACTGCGAACTGAGATCGATGAGGTGAGGCGGAGTCTAGGCGGCGGGAGCCGCCGCAGCCGCGGCCGCGAGGGCGAGGGCGAGGGCGCGATGGCTGGCGGGGTGCTGCATGGGTTTGATTATAGCGGAAAGACAGCGGAACTGGCGGAGTTGGCGATGCCGGCGGCGGGCCACAAACTTTATACTTGTTCTGACATGCAAGAATTCCTACCCGTAAATGAGCAATTGGACCTGCTCCAGAAGGGCGCGGCGGAGATTATCCGCGTGAGCGACCTGAGGGAGCGCCTGGAAGAAAGCCGCAAAACCGGACGGCCGCTGCGGGTGAAGGCGGGCTTTGACCCGACGGCGCCCGACCTGCACCTGGGCCACACGGTGCTGATGCGCAAGCTGAGGCATTTTCAGCAGTTGGGGCACACGGTGATTTTTCTCATCGGCGACTCGACTGCGCTTATCGGCGACCCGACGGGGCGGAATGTGACGCGCAAGCCGCTCACGCGCGCCGAGATCGACAAGAACGCAGAGACCTATAAGCAGCAGGTGTTCCGGATTCTCGACGAGAAGGCGACCGAGGTGCGCTACAACTCGGAGTGGCTGGACCAGCTTGGTTACGCAGGCCTGATCGGCCTCGCCGCAAAGGTCACGCTCTCGCAGATGCTCGACCGCAAGGAATTTCTCACTCGCTTCCGTGCGGAGCAGGACATCAGCCTCCATGAGCTACTGTATCCGCTTGCGCAGGGCTACGATTCCGTCGCCTTGAACAGCGATGTCGAGCTGGGGGGCACAGACCAGAAATTCAACCTCCTGATGGGCCGGGAGCTGCAGCGCGACTACGGGCAGAAGCCGCAGATCGTGTTGATGACGCCGATTCTCGAGGGGCTGGACGGCGTGCAGAAGATGAGCAAGTCTCTTGGGAACGCGATCGGGATCAACGAGCCGCCGGGCGAGATGTACGGGAAATTGATGAGCATCAGTGACGAGTTGATGTGGAAATACTATGTCCTCCTCACTGACATGCGCCAGTCGGAAGTCGACCATTACGAAGCTCAAGTGCAAGCAGGCGAGTTGCATCCCATGGAGGCCAAGAAGTATCTTGCTCAGATCATTACCGCCGGGTTCCACGGCGAGGCGGCGGCCGAGAGCGCCGGTGGAAACTGGGCGCGGATGTTCCAGCAGAAGGGCGAGAGCGAGGACCTCGAAGAGGTTGCTGTTGCGTACGCGGATGTGGCGGGATCGGAGCCGAATCAAATTCGGTTGCCGAAACTGCTGGTAGCGATGGGGCTGGCTGCGAGCGGCGCCGAGGCCAACCGCAAGATCGCGGAAAAAGCCGTTCGCCTGGAAGGTGACGTGGTGGAGAGCCTGCTGATTCCAGTCACGCTGCCGGCGCGGCTGGTGGTGCGGCTGGGCAAGCGGGCGAAGGTTGCGGTGGTGCGGTAGGCGTGTGCAGGCCGATCAGCGAGCCCAGATTTCTTTCGCCCCTACGGGGCTTGCCCACGTTTTTTCAGCTTTCCCAGGGTTCCGCTGCGCTCCACCCTGGGCTAACTTCTGCGCTCCCTACGGGAGCAGTGTCGCACGAGCGCAAACCGATTTCCGTTTCCTTCAACATCGAAACGCTTTAGCTGCAAGGACAAAGACGCGGCGAGGGTGAAGTTGCCGGTGCGGCTGGGCAAACGGGCGAAAATCGCCGTAATTTCGTAAATTTGGCGTTCAAAAATTGGCCAAATGGCGTATACTGGGGATGGAGGCGTTTTATGGCGGCCCATTCCGTACCCGAAGTGCTTGGCGGCGAGCATGTTCTGGGCAGACCGGTACACAAAGGCGGGGCCCTGGCGGAGTTGGTGCGCGAGGGGCTGCCGGTGAAGGCGCTGCTTCTGCTGGCCGAGCGGCTGGATGTGCGCCAGGCGGAAATCTCCGAAAAGATTGGCATTCCCAAGCGCACGCTGACTCGGCGGCTCCAGCAGCACTCGCGGCTGACGGCTGCCGAGAGCGACCGGGCGGTGCGGCTGGCGCAGGTCTATTCAACGGCAGTTGAGACGCTGGGCGACGGGCAGAAGGCGGCGTCGTGGCTTAAGACGCCGAATCGCGCCTTGCGCGGGGGCCGTCCGCTGGACCAGTTGGACACCGATCCCGGCGTGCGCGAGGTCGAGGACGTGCTGGGCCGGATCGCCTACGGCGTTTACAGCTAATGCAAATCTGGCGGATTTGCCGGGCGAAGTTTGCGGGTGAAGCGTTCTCCGGCCTGGGAGCGCTGCGCTTCGGCGGGCGGTGGAACTCACCGGGCGTGCCCATGGTTTACGCGTCCTCGTCGCTGGCGCTCGCTGCCATTGAGCTGTTCGTTCACCTGGAGCCGAATCTGCAGCCGGACGATCTGGTTTCGATTGCGGCCACTCTGCCCGCGGGAGAACCGGCGCGGCGGCTGGAGCTAGGCGATTTGCCGCCTGGTTGGTGGACGGACGATTTCGAGCCACTGCGAGCGATCGGAGACAAGTGGGTTCGGGAGAAAGACTCGCTGGCGATCGCGGTTCCTTCGGCGGCCCTGCGCACGGAGTGGAATGTGCTGGTGAATCCGCTGCACCCGGCGATTGCAGAGATCCAGGTTGAGGAGCCGCAGGCGTTTCGGTTTGATGCGAGGATGTTCCGGTAAAGGCAGGGAACAGGGATCAGGGATCAGGGAACAGAAAGACCGGCGGGTTGAGGGGTGCTGGCCCGAGGTCCCAGAAGCGAGGTCCTTCGACTTCACCCAGGGCGGCCTTTGGGGTGTCCGGCGAGCGGCGTAGTAATTTCGGTGGGAGCGCTCCCAGCACGAATCGTCGTGCGGCTGGGGAAGCGGGCGAAGGCGGCGGTGGTTCACTGCGACCTTATTCACTGCTCGGGAAAGGCGAGTGTGCGGCATCCATCAGGGTTGAATAACTCCGAAACGAACCACTTCTTGTCTTTGGCTGAAAGCTTGTTAACCGCGTCCACGAATTGCTGATGTCGAGCCATGCAGACCTTTCGCATTTGCACGGCATAGTCGCAATCTGGACAAGTGGACATCAATGCGTAGGACACATACTCCTGCATTTTGTCTGGAACGAGTAAAACGGCCCTTGCGAGTAATCGCGGCAGGTGGTATTGAAGCAGTCCAAGTGGCTTTAGATCGGAGTCGGGTAAGCACCGGTTCGGATCCTGATCAATCTGTAAGAGGTCGAGCCAAACGGCTTGTTCTGGGCTGAACTCGTCGTTTGGAACCAATCCAAGGAGATCTGCAGCCGCGCTCTTATTTTTCGGATCGATCTCGAGTGATCGAGCAGCAAAGATGAGCCGGGCACGGTAGCTATCGCCCGAATTCTGCTTAAGAGCCCTCAGAGCTACGGGCGAAACGGCTCTCGCCATTTCTCCAATCGCAGCGATCTCTTTGCAATTTGGATTTTGCGCTCGCAATCCGCCGCACAGCGTAAAGAAGGCAATCAAAACGATCAAGAGTTTCGCGATACGAGGGCCTTTCACAAATCCTCCGCCAACATCCTACTCGTTCGTCGCAAACTTGCGCGCGGAGTCGAGGAGTTTCGTCACGGATTCTTTGGAGCACGACTCGGTGTAGATGCGCAGGAGGGGCTCGGTGCCGCTGGCGCGGAGCAGCAGCCAGGTTTCGGCGGCCTTGGGTTTCGAGGTGGCTTCGGGGTTGTCGAGGTAGAACTTGACGCCGTCGAGATTCTCCTGGCAGTAAATGCCCATACCGGCGAAGACGGGGTCGCCGGGCTTGAGGGCGCGCGCGCGGGCGATGACGGCGTCCCTCTGTGCTTCGGGGATGTGCAGATCGATGCGGCCGAACTGGTGCTCGCCGTACTCGGCCTGCAGATCGGCGACAAGTTCGCCAAGAGTTTTGCCTTCCTGGGCCATGACGTTGGCGAGGAGCAAGGAGTTGAGCAGGCCGTCGCGCTCGGGCAGGTGGCGCTGGAAGCCGATGCCGCCCGACTCCTCGCCGCCCATGAGGATGTCGCGCTCGAGCATGAGGTCGACGACATACTTGAAGCCGATGCCGTGCTCGATGAGCTCGCGGCCGTACTTCCTGCAGATTCGATCAAGCATCTTGGTGGTGTTGAAGGCGCGGGTGACGGCTCCGGGCCAGTCCTTGTACTTCAAAACCCAACTGAGCAGCACGGAGTAGATCTTGTGCGGGTCGACGAAGTTGCCGTATTCGTCGGTAGCGCCGATACGGTCGGCGTCGCCGTCGGTGCAGAGGCCGGCCTGGCAGTGGTTGGCGACGACCGCTTCACCGAGGGCGCGAATGTGCGGCTCGATGGGCTCGGGATGGATGCCGGGAAAGAGCGGATCGGGGTTGGAGCGAATCTGTACGTGGGCCACGCCGATGCGAGTGAATATATCGGATAGGATGGTGCCGCCGGCGCCGTACATGGAGTCGATGCAGAATTTCATGCCGGACTTGGCGATGAGGTCGAGGTCGGCGAAGTCCTCAATGGATTTGAGATAGGTGGGCAGGAAATCGACTTCCTGAATTCGAGTCTCGCCGGGCGCGGGCTGAGGCGCGCGCGGGACGGGCTGGCCAAGATACGACTCGATGGCCGCGATCATGGAGGGCTTACCCGAGCCTCCGTACCAGCCCTTGTACTTGACGCCGTTCCACTCGGCGGGATTGTGCGAGGAGGTGATCACGATGCCGCCCGCAGCGCCGCGCTCGCGCACGCCAAAGCTGAGCGCGGGGGTGGGCGTGACAGCGTTGGCAAGCATAACGGGAATGCCGGCGGCCGAGACGACCTCGGCGCATGACCGCGCAAAGGCCTTCGATCCAAAGCGCGTGTCGTAGCCAATGCAGAGGCCTTTGGCGGGATCTACATGTTCGAGGACGTAGGCGGCGATGGCCTCGGCGGCGATGCGCACGTTGGCGAAGGTGAAGTCGTCGGCGATGACGCCGCGCCAGCCGTCGGTGCCGAACTTGATGACGGGGTGAGGCATGGGGCTTACGTTCTCCTCAGATCAACAAAGGTACACGATAGCAGGCAACGAGGGCCATGTGCACGTGGGCGCCGGGACGTGCGCAGATCGGGATCATGGGATTGGCGGCTCGGGGAAGGCCATGCAGTTGGCGAACTCGTCCTGAAAGGCGGGGTCGGCGGCGAGGCTGAAGTGCTCGATGGGCGGGAGCGTGGGCTCTTCGGCAGCGAGGAGCAACATTTTTGCGCCGCGGAGGGCGGTGTTGCCGGCGGCGTGGACAAGCGCGTGAGGAGCTTCGATGAGACCGATCCCGATGGCGCTTTCGATCTGGACGTAGTTGCCGAATGCGCCGGCGAGGTGAATGCTCTGGAGCGAGCGAGCGCTGACGCCGAGGCGCTTGAGCAGCAGACGGAAGCCCGCGGCGATGGCGCCTTTGGCTAATTGCAGCTCGCGAATGTCGGCCTGGTAGAGGACGACCGGCGGCGCAACGGGAAAGAGTTTGGAGCTGCCGGCGACGCGACCGCTGGCGAAAATGGCGCCCGCGCGAAGGCCGGCGGCGACGGCATCGACCACACCGCTGCCGCAGATGCCGCGCGGGGCGACATCACCGATAACGGTGGCGCGGAGCTCGCCGTGGTCGAGCGCGACATAAGCGACAGCGCCGGTGACTGCGCGCATGCCCATGCGGATGGCACCGGCTTCGAAGGCGGGGCCGGCGGCGGTGGAGGCGCAAACGATGCCGTCCCGATTGCCGATGGCGATCTCGCCGTTGGTGCCGAGATCGACGAGCGCGCAGAGAGCGGCGCCGTTGGCGATGCCCGCGGCGACGATTCCGGCGAGGATGTCGGCACCGACAAAGCCGCCGATGCAGCGGGCAAAACGGATAGCGCAAGCGGCGGGCAGGTTCCAGGCGAGATCGGCGGGCGTGAAGCGCTGCTCGCCGAGATGCGGCGATTG
>JBEKXX010000161.1:0-9999 GCA_049511595.1 Occallatibacter sp.
TCCAGAACAGCGCGGTCGTACTCCGATCCGAAACGATTGCGGAAGCCCTTAGTGCGGGTTCCGCGGCGATGAACGAACCCTACAACTGCGACGACAACGAGGAAGACCAGCACTACTGCGGCACTGATAAGCTGCGTATTCGTGAAGTGACTGAACATTGTGTTCTCCTATGCGGGACTTCCGCGACGGCAAAGGGTGAATGGGGGAGGCCCCCTACGGGGAAGGAACCTACGCACAATCGATCATGGGCGGCCATGCGCGTGAATGCTGGCCAGAATTGCACACTGTGGAATTGAAGTGACCTTAAGAAAAGCCCGGGGGAATGCCGTCCGTGTTTGCAGTGCTATTAACTCCTGGATCAACCCCGATCGCGATTCCGTTAAAGCGAGTTTGGCGATCATACTAGGTTGTCGTCGTCGCACCGGGAGCTTTGCCGGAGGAGATCGCGGTCGTACTCGGAACCCCGAGCCCGCACCCATTGCATTTTCACCGATTCGAGCGAGGAGCAAAACTGACCAGAACTTCCTGGAAGCAGGAGTGATAGTTACAGCAGGAGAGATCAACCATGGCGAAACAATTTGAGAATCAAGAAGCAACGAAACTGGAAGGCGAAACCTTCTCGGACGAAACGGCAGAGAAGAGAGTCGAACGCGTGGCTGAAAAAGCCGCGGAGAAATCCGCAAAAACGGAACAGCGTTACGACGAGGATCACAGTATCTTTTCAAAATAACCTGTTTAGCGGTTATCCGGGAGGGGTGACAGGAGGAGTGAGCTGATCACGCCGGACCCCCTTTCGAGGCGCATGCGTCATCTGCGCATAGCTCACTTTTCGCGATTTCGATTTTCATCAATTGACCTCAATCCCCGGGTTGGCGACGTCCAAACCCGGGATCCCTCAATTTTTAAATGCCACTGAGCAAAATTGAACAGTTTATAAAGCGTCGCGACCGCACGATACTGGGAGGTGCCCATCCCCATCGGCGGCGGCAGCGATGCCAGATCATACGGCTAAATCCCCCCGAAGGCAGCACCCCTTCTCACGCTGCCGCCGTCCCTCTCACTGGCTTTATGAATTGATTCCGTTCGACCTTTTCTCACAGTGCAAAAGTGCACATTCATCCCAAGCTGGTTGGAGTAGATTCAAGCCATGATGAGCAGCTATATACGCCGCATTCGTAAGCTTGGACCACTTATGGGGGACATTGTAGTGTCCGCTACCGGGTGCTTCGCATTGATGCGCGGCTTCCGGGTGGTAGCCATGGGACAAGAAAGACCGGACGCGAGGTCATCCGTGCGCGCCGATGACAGATCCACAAAGCCATTGGCGGGTATCGGCGCCGCAGTCTTCCTTCTGGCCTTCGTCGCGAGTGAAGCTGCGGCGGCTGTTGTGGCGCTTCGCCACTGATCTCGACTTGCAGTATTGGAACCCTGTTCTTGATCGCTAGCATGATTGTTTTCAGGAGCCTGCGATGTCCGCACCGAACATCTCCCTGGATTCGCAACCGAGTACCTTGATTCTGCGCGAAGCGCGGGCTCCGGTATTCGGAAGAAAACCGGCATTCTTCCTGCAACCGGCGCCCAGCCGTCCAATTCCCTTCCAGATAGCGATGATCGGAAATCACCTTCCCCGGCAGTGCGGAATTGCAACCTTCACAACCGATCTGAGCGATGCGATCGCCGCCGAGTACGGAGCCGTAGGGTTGTCGGTTGTGGCCGTCAACGACTCGCAGTCTTCGTACGCTTACCCTGCACGGGTGCGATTCCAGATCGCCGAAGGCGACATATCGTCGTATCGGGCAACCGCCGGGTTCCTCAATGCCAGCGGTGTCGATTTAGTGTGTTTGCAGCATGAGTATGGGATATATGGAGGCGAAGCGGGCAGTTATGTCCTACAGTTGCTTAAACACCTCAACATGCCGGTCGTGACAACTCTGCATACCGTACTTCGCGAACCAGACGCCAGCCAGCGTTGGGTCATGCAAGAGATCGCTGCGCACTCCGATCGTCTTATTGTGATGAGCGAGTACTCTTTTCGCGTTCTGCAGAGTGTATTTGGAGTACCTGGCGAAAAGATCGACCTGATTCCTCATGGCATCCCCGACTTGCCCTTTATGCAGCCGAAGGTTTACAAGGATGCGCTCGCCGTCGCGGGAAAGCTTGTATTGCTCACCTTCGGCTTGCTATCTCCCAACAAGGGATTCGAGACCGTGATTCGCGCCTTGCCGCGCATCCTCGCCGGCCACAGCGACGTTGTCTATGTAATCGCAGGCGCTACCCACCCGCATGTCAGGGCTCGCGAGGGCGATCGATACCGGGATCAGTTGCAGGCACTGGCCAGAGAACTGGGAGTCGAGCGAGAAGTAATATTTTGCAATCGGTTCTTCAGTCCTCAGGAGATGGCCTCGCTGGTCGGGTCAGCCGACATTTACATTACGCCGTACTGTCACGAGGCACAGGCTGTATCGGGAACCCTGGCCTATGCCCTTGGCGCCGGGAAGGCCATCATTTCCACTCCCTACTGGCACGCCGCCGAGCTCCTCGACGATGGGCGCGGCAAGCTGGTTCCCTTTGAGGATCCGGATTCTATCGCTGCTGCGGCAATTGAGCTCCTGGATCACGATGCGGAACGCCACGCAATGCGCAAACGCGCTTACCTCTATGCACGCAAGATGGTCTGGAACCGGGTAGCGCAATCTTATATGCACTCCTTCTCACGGGCTCAGGCACGCCGCATGCAACCTGCGCATCTGGGGTTTCCCGCCCAGGCTGTCGAGAAGATCGCTGCGAGCCCGTTTTTGAGTGCCTAAGCGCTGTGCCACCGCGGACGGGAAAGAGAAAATCCCGCCAGGAAATTGCGAATAATGTCGAATCGCTTCTGTGAATGAGAATAGGAGGGGCGCCGTTACTTAACGGCGCCCTTCGTGTTCCGATTGGTGTTGTTTAGTGCGTAGGCGAAACTTTTGGTGCAGGCGCGGCTGCGGGCTTGTGCGCGGACGTTGACTCGCACATTGCCGAATGAATCCCAGTCCCTTGGTAAGGTGTGGTTCTTGCCGCACAGACCTGCTTTATTTGCGAGTATCCGAGCCATCCAGGTTCGCTTGGCTTGGCGACACTGTGACCGTTCGATTCGGAGACGTCTACGGGCCGGCTGGCACGAGACTGGAGCCGATGTGGGCCTTCTAAAACCAGCGCCGCCTGCGCCGTGAGATCACCCAGAACACTAGGAGGGCCAGCGACGCCCCAATCAGCAACCAGGCTAAGTCACGGCCGCTGAAATCCTGCAAAAACCGAAAATCGTGCCAATACATCAGCGCCAGCGCACTGCTCATTGCGAT
Organism: Occallatibacter sp.; assembly: GCA_049511595.1. Classification (GTDB taxonomy): domain Bacteria; phylum Acidobacteriota; class Terriglobia; order Terriglobales; family Acidobacteriaceae; genus Telmatobacter. The sequence goes on from JBEKXX010000161.1 coordinate 3,336, forward strand.
ACACATCTCATCTCTCCGCGCAGTGGCTTCATCGCCCGACTCACGCACTTGAACACTGATTCCTCCCCGTTGCCAATCTCCCGGCAGCGAGCCGGCGATGACGCGGATCGCTCTACCGGAACACTCCCAACAGGTAGCACACCAGCAAGATCACAAGTACTGTGCCAAGCCCTATGCCTGCGCCTCCGCCTGCGCCCCACCTGTTGTAGCCGTAGTACCCTCCGCCTCCGGCAAAAACCAGCACCAGAACAATAATGAGAATGATCAGCATCTCGCACCCCCTTCGCTCCGGGCATCCCCGGGTTGTGACTCTCGTTGGATTGCGTCGAGTGTCTCCCGCTCGACGATTCACCGATGAGCGTGCGGCTTAAACCTGCATGGATTGCGGCGCGCTCTTCGCGATCTCTTCCGTATGCTTAAAGGCATCCACGGAGTATCCCAGAGCCTTCCTGGCCAGCTCTTGGGCGGATGCATGATCGCCGGTGCTATGCACGTGGGCAGCGGCGGCATGTGCGTAGGCCGCCTTGGTGTGGAGGTCCGCTATATGCGAGTCCATGTTCTCTGTCATTATCCTCTCCTGTTTTTTGACGGGATCCTGTGATTCATTCTTCTGGAGTTTTCTACGCTGGACTTGAAAAAGCTGTGCAATCTTATACACAACCAGCGGCGGCGACTGTGCCGCCATCAACAATGACGCTGCGGCAATCGGTCACAACGAGTGGTTCCTATTGCTCAGACAGGCGTGGTACCCGTGACTAGAGTGAAGATTGTAAGGGTAATTGGATGATGGCCCAAATCAAGTAACGGGAATTCCTGTACTGACTCAACCCCTTATGTAGGCTGCTGTTGCCGGGTTGTTCTTAACGGCATCAGAGCATCCCACCCTGACCAGGGAACCGCAGACACCTTAAAGGGGGTCACACATGCGCGGACTCAAAACTCTACTCGGTACGACAGCATTGCTCGCGGGCCTGGCTCTGGCGCCAGCGGCTCAAGCGCAGCTCGTGATTGACATCGGCGTTCAACCAAGCTGTGCGTACGGCTACTACGACTATTCGCCGTACGCCTGCGCTCCCTATGGCTTTTACGGGCCGGGGTACTTCTACAACGGTATCTTCCTGGGCATGGGTCCATGGGCCGGCTGGGGCTATGGCCACGGCTGGGGCGGCCATCGGTTCAGTAACGGTGGCGGCGGAAGCTATCGCGGCGGCGGCGGCGACGCGGCCAATCGCAGCAATTTTGCACGCGGCGGCGCGGCCCAAAACAGGGCAGTGGTTTCCCATTCCGGCGGGGCGCGGCCTAGCGCAGATCATGCCACAGTGACCCGTACCAGCGCACCGAGCCCATCCCGCGCCACAACTTCCCGCGCCCCGGCTTCGCACGCAGCTTCAAGTGGCGGCGGTGGGTCTCGCGGTGGCGGCGGTGGACATGAGGGCGGTGGCGGCGGTGGACATGAAGGCGGCGGTGGTGGCGGCGGGCGGCACTAACCTGTAGCTGCTGAATAGGACAGCAGTTTGCACAATAAGCGGCGGCGCATACCGGCTCCGCCGCTTTGCCTTTGCTGAGGCATCTCCGGTCGCATCGTGCTCGGATGGACGCAGTGGAGGCGGGTTGATTCGCGGCATGTACAAAATGAGCAAATGCTAGAGGGCCTGTCTGCCTGTTTCACGGAACAGGATTTCGCCAGATTCGGCAGACTGCGTCGCTGAATCAATGGCCTTCGACAGCCTTTGCGTCATCACCTGGAAGTGATAACCCATTACCGCCAGGGTCATGGCCGCGCCGATGCAATGGCGATAGCGGGTGGCCACGGTCAATACAAACCTCCAGTAACTCCAGCGCTGCCGGCCGAAGACCCCCTGGCGGACGATCGACGTAACAAGGGCGCGCGCATTGCTCCTGGTCAGCCATCGCTGCCTGGTGTTTCCCTTTCCAGCCCGCGCATGGGTACGACTCAGGTAGAGCTTCACCCGGTCGTAGTAAGCCTCGCAGTTGTAAATCCTTTTCAGCACCTCGCGGTAGCCTTGTACTAACTTTGCCGCATCCATGCGGGGCAAAAAGTTCAGCCGGCCGCAAAACGTGTTGTCGCCGCTGCCCGCGTCCAGAATCCGGCCCTCCCGCCACAGACGCCGGAAGAGTTGGGTCCCGGGCATGGCTTGCAGCAGGCCGACCATGGCAATGGGAATGCCGCTCTTCTGGATGAAGTCGACCATACGGTCGAAGATGTCTTCGCGATCCGTGTCAAAGCCAAGGATGAAGCCGCCCATGACCTGCATCCCATAGCTTTGGATGGTAGCCACGCTCTCGAGCAGGCTGCGCCGCGTGTTCTGGAGCTTGTTGCTGGCGATCAGCCCCGATTCATCGGGAGTTTCTATGCCAAGGAAGACCGAGATGAAGCCGGCGTCTTTCATCAACTGCATCAACTCCGGATCGTCGGCCATGTTGAGTGAGGCTTCGGTATTGAAGTCGAAGCTGGTCTTGTACCGGCTCCGCCATTCGGCCAGCGCCACGCATAGTTCCTTGGCGCGTGCCTTGTTGCCAATGAAGTTGTCGTCGACAATAAACACGGCCTCGCGCCACCCCGCTGCGCGCAACTGGTCCAACTCGGCCAGCACCTGGGCTACGGCCTTTGTGCGCGGCCGGCGACCGTAGATCTCGATGATGTCGCAGAACTCACAGTTGAAGGGGCAGCCGCGCGAGTATTGCACAGCCATGGTCGAGTAGCGGTTCATCTTGATGAGGCTCAGGTCTGGCAGTGGGCTGGTCTCCATTGGCGGCCGCTCATTAGCTTGATAGACCGGCTGGGCCGTCCCCTGTTCCAGATCCCTTGCCAAGCCGGCGATTAGGCTCTCGGCCTCGCCGATCACCACGTGGTCCGCTTTCAGTTCTGCCGCCGGCACGCTGCTGGCAATGGGCCCGCCCACAACGGTGCGTACCCCGCGCGCGCGGCAACGCTCGATAATTTCGAGAAGCGAAGGGCGCTGGATGTGCATTCCGCTGAGTAGAACCACGTCGGCCCAGGCCAGGTCGCGGTCCCGCAGCCGCTCCACATTTATGTCCACCAGCCGCTTCTTCCACGCGCCCGGCAGCAGCGCCGCCACCGTCATCAGACCCAACGGAGGCTGCGCGGCACGCTTACCCACGAATTTGAGCGCATGTTTGAAACTCCAATAGGTATCGGGGAACTTAGGGTAGATCAGCAGGGCGTTCATCGGACGCTTCTCCAGGAAGAAGTGCGCCGCGCACACGTATCCGCAGAAGGGGCTGCAGTTGGTTCCAGCGCATCGCGAACCAACGCGGCTGCGCTCCGGCGCACTCCTTCGGGGACAGATTCTCTCATCTGGCCGGTGGAAAACTGTACAAAAGGGATCACTTCCCAGGGAAAGATCGAATCTTCAGGCTGGGGACCCTCTTAAGCGCTGTTGTCGACCAGCACTGCCAGTGCTCAGGCCGCTTCACAAAACGCTGCGGCGTCCGGAGACCAGGTTGAAGACCAGGATAATCAACGCGACCACCAGTAGAAGGTGAATCAGGCTACCGGCGATGTGAAAGCTGAAGCCCAGAAGCCACAAGACCAGAACGACGACGAAGATTGCCCAAAGCATATACAACACCTCACTCGATTGCGGACGCCTGAGACGGGAAACCCGGCTCAGGCGCACACAACGCGTTTACAAACTGCGGTTACTTCGACGCAATCGCCTGCGCCTTTGCGTCTCTGACTGCATCGATAAATGGGTTTGCCGATGCAGGCGTGGCCACTTCGCCGCGCAGAACGCGGCGTGTGGAGACGTCACGCCCGTAGAAGGCATCCATGGAATCGTCGTCGCGGCGAAGATTTGCCCCGGTCAGAGTGAGCCCGGCAAACAGGCCTTTGGCCCGCGAGTAGGTGAGGACCTCGGTATCCAGCTTCCAGTCGGTATTGGCTGAAGCATGGCGCCCCACCGGTCCGGCTGCCGCGGAGGCGTCCGCTCCAAGCTGGAAGTTGCTGGAGATCATCCGCTGCATCCCTTTGTCGCCCTGAAAAACCATAACCAGATCCACGCCTTCGACGCCGATCTGCAATCCCCAGTTCCCGCCGGTGATCGCAAAGAACGCCGGCGCGCTCCACCCGTCCGCGGTCCGGCAGGTGGCGACGCCCCTGCCGTTCTCCGCGCCAAACACCAAGCCGCCCTTGATCATGTGCGGCACTACGGCAATGCACTTTGCGTGCTCCAGCACTTCTTCCGGAATACCTTTATCCGGCGCGGCCATGATCTGGTGCAGTACCAATGTTGCATTGTCGAGCCGGTTCTGCACATCTTCGGGAGTTTCCGCCCAGGCAGTGGTTACCATGCCCAGACCGGCCAATGCCACTAACGTAATGAATTTCCTCATGCATCTCACCTTTTCTACCCGTGCGCAGCGTCACTTTCATATTGCGCACTGAGGCGCACAAGGTAACCTCACTTTAGGGTTGTTTACTGCCAAAGTCTGAGCAATAGGACTCTCTCGATGGATGGCGGCCGATCAATCGATGCCGCGGGAGACGTCTTTGGGGAGGACTGTACAATTTCGCAAGTACGTGCCGCTGCCATTAGACGATCCCTCTGCGGTTCCCTTTGGCGCAGCCATGGCGAGTCTTTCCCGTGCCGGAAGCCGCAGCGGGTCTTGAAAATTTTCGAGAAAAGTGAGCAAAATTGAACAGATTTGGCCATTCCCGAGGGTTCAGCCTCGTGCTAGAGTTCCGCTGGGGCTGTGCAGTCAAACGTGCGCAGTGGATGCTCATTTGAATGAGAAGCTTGCGGCATCAGGAGCCCCATCTTCCTGCTGCTTATGTCAGGCTAGCTGCGCAAAGGAATGCAAATCGAAGCGCGCTGGGGCCGTGTTCTTCACGCAAAGTCCCATAGAAAGGAGGCTTGCCGGATGGTTGAGCTCGATAAACCCCCATTTGATGCCGCGGCCTTTCTGATGAGCGCCGGGCTGGGGCGAAGAATCGTCCAACTGGAGCCCAAACAGGCTTTTTTTTCGCAGGGAGACCCAGCCGATTCCATCTTCTATATTCAAAAGGGCCGGGCAAAGATCACGGTCGTCTCGCAGGCCGGTAAGGAAGCAACCATCGCGCTCCTCTCCGCAGGTGACTTTGTGGGAGAGGGGGCGCTGGCGGCGGTGCCTGGGCTGCGATTGTCCACGGCCACCGCCATTACCGCCTGCACCGCGCTCAAGATTACGCGGGAAGAGATGATCCGCGTAATGCACGAGGAGCATGACTTCTCCGACTTGTTCCTGAAGTTTCTGCTGAACCGGAGTATGCGCATCCAGGCCGATCTTGTGGATCAGCTTTTCAACTCCAGCGAAAAGCGCCTGGCGCGCATTCTGCTATTGATGGCTGAGTTTGGCCAGCCGGGCGAGCCGGAGCCGTTGATTCCCAAGATCTCGCAGGAGACCCTGGCGGAGATGATCGGTACCACCCGCTCCAGGGTCAGCTTCTTCATGAACCGTTTTCGCAAGCTTGGCTTTGTTGGATACGACGGCCGTATCCGTGTCCATAAGTCGCTGCTGAACGTCGTTCTGCACGATCAACTGCCCGACGACAACGCCGAGAAGCCCGCCATTTCCGGCATCCCCGCTGAATAACTCCCAAGCCAGCCACAATTTCTAGCATACCTGTGCAGAATTGACCAGCTTTGCGATTGCTCGCAGGGGATACTCGCCTCATTACCCTCCTTCATCCTTTTGGTGAGGTGGACGATGCCCTGCACAAAAGAGAGACTGCTGATCGTAGACGATGAGCCTTCAATTCGAGAATCGTTGACGTTCGTGCTTACTGAGATTGGCTACTCCGTTCGAGCGGCCGAAGACGGGTTTTCCGCATTGATCGAAATTCGGAAGGAGATTCCGGATATTATCCTCTCCGATCTCAACATGCCGGGCATGTCTGGATTTGAGTTCCTCTCGGTGGTTCGTCGCCGATTTCCTGCGATCCCGGTGATCGCCATGAGCGGTGCGTTCTCCGGCGATGAGGCGCCTTCCGGAGTTGTCGCGGATGCGTTCTACCAAAAGGGCAGCAGCCTGGGTGCCTTGTTGATGATCATGGGAGCGCTGCCTCGAATGGGGCGGCATCCTTCCTGCCTTTCGGCAGCGCGATGCCAATGCTGAAACCGGCACAGGTCTTATCCCCCAGTTCGCAGACAAGGACCCAATAACAGCCGTAGGAAGGGCGCTGATTCAATTCGTTTTTCACAGAGCGTCATGTGTTCCCTGAGAGCCGGTGGTCAAGGTAGTTGTCCGGTTCCTCCAACATGCGGAAAGACGCATCGGTCGTGAAACTTGGGAATCTTCCAATCCCAAAGGGGCATTCCAAGTGCATTGATTTATGAAAGGACAACAGGTTATGCAAGTTCGAGCAGGTTTTGTGTTCGCTGCCGCTTTTGCGGCTTTATCGGTAGTGTGCGTGGTTTCTCCAGTTCGAGCACAGGACGGTAAGCTCAAGGTTCAAGCCGTACCTCCTCAGGCTTATGTGTTCGTTGACGGGCAGGCCATGCACGAGTCAAGCCGAGGCACTTTCAATCTCAGCCCCGGCAGTCACACCATTGACATCTACAACTACGGTTACAAACCGGCGACCCAAAAGGTCGACATCACTGCCAAACAAACCAACGTCCTTAAGGTTACTCTCGATCCT
>JBEKXX010000162.1:0-6099 GCA_049511595.1 Occallatibacter sp.
AGCACGGGCGTGCATGGGTTGGCGCGCAGTGCGGCAACGGCAACGATCCCACCTTTGCTGTGGACGGAAGCACCTACCAGGTGGAAGCCAAACCCATCGGCAGCGGCGGCGTGTACTGGGGCAACCCGATCGCCAACCCGGCGACGGGAAAGGCATACTTCGGAGCCTCCAGCGCCACCAGCAATGGCCCGCCCATGTCGCTAAGCATCGACCCCGCAAACAACTTTGCGCAAACTGTCCAATCCTTTGGCAGCGTGGGCGCGGTAGACGAGGTACACAACCTGCTTTTTGCCGTTCCCTCCGCCGGCAGCACCCAGTTGCAAATCGTTACCGACGGGCCCGGTCCGGTGCCTGTGGTACGCACGGTCAATCTTCCGTTCACAGTCAACGCCGGCGCCCTCGCCGTCAATCCCGTTCTCGGCCATCTATACGCGGCGAATAGCCAACGCAACAGCATTGAAGTGCTGAACGAAAAGACTGGCGCCTCGCTCAAGAGCATCGCCCTGGGCGCGGGCAACAACGTCATCCGAATGGCCGCCGATTCCAAACGTAATCGGCTCTACGCTCTGGTGCAAACAGCCAACGGCACACAGCTCTTTGTGATTCACGACTAGATCGGACGCCGCTGCCCGCCGCGCTATGCTTTTTGCGTAGGGTTCTCGCGATGGCAGAGGTTGCTTCACGCCCGCAGCTCGACCGCGCCCTGGAAACGATGGAGCGCGTGGCAAGGCGGTTGGGGATTCTACAATAGGCGCTAATGATCGCTCACCTTCGCGGCAAGCTCATCTTCAAACAACCCGGCCAGGCCATCGTCGAGGCCGGAGGTGTCGGCTACGACGTCTCGATCTCTGTGCCCACGTTTACGGCGCTGCCCTCGGTGGGCGCCGAGGCCGCTCTGCACATTCACACCCAGGTCTCGGACGACCAGATCGCGCTCTTCGGCTTTCTCGACCGCGAAGAAAAACGTCTTTTCGAGCGCCTCATCACCGTGAGCGCCGTCGGCCCCAAGCTGGCCATCAAAATCCTCAGCGGCCTCTCGGTGGAGCGCACCGTCCAGGCTATTCGCGGCCAAGACCACGCGCAACTCACGCGCATTCCCGGCGTGGGCAAGAAGCTCGCCGAGCGCCTGGTCGTCGAGCTCAAAGACAAGCTCGACGACTTTGCCGTGGCGCCCGCGCAGCCGTCCCTGCAAGGCCCCGCCGTCGACGACGTTCTCTCCGCGCTGACCAACCTGGGCTATCAGCGCGCCGCCTCTGAGAAGGCCATCGAACAGGCCATCGCCAAAGACAAAGCGCTGGCCGCGGATTTCGACGGATTGTTCCGCGCCGCGCTCAAGGTGATTCGGTAGACTGGTTCGGTGATGAACCGTCCAGCAAAACCCGCTTCCCCCGCCGCCCTTCCCTACTTCCGCCCCGAAGCCCTCACCTTCCTGCGCAACCTCGCTAGGCACAACGACCGCGTGTGGTTTCAGCCGCGCAAGGCGCAGTTTGAAGCGGAGCTGAAGGAGCCGATGCTGGCCATCGTGCGCAAAATTACCGACGCGATGCTCGACTTCGCGCCCAACCACGTGCGCCCCGCGGAGAAATCTCTGTTCAGGATTTATCGCGACACGCGCTTCTCCTCCGACAAGCGCCCCTACAAAACACACGTGGCCGCGTGGTGGTCGCATCAGGGACTGGCGAAGACCTCCGGCGCGGGCTACTACTTCCACGTGAGCGCGAAGGAAGTGATCATCGCCGCCGGCTCCTATATGCCCGACAAGGATCAACTGGCCGCAATCCGCCACTGGCTGCTCGATCACCATCAGGAGTTCAGAAAACTGCTTCGAAACCCAAAAGTGCGGAAGCACTTCGATGAGTTCGAAGGCAATGCGCTCACGCGCCCGCCGAAAGGCTTTCCATGTGACCATCCGGGAATGGATCTGATCCGCTGCCGCCAGTGGGGACTGGCCGCAGAGCTACCCGCGAAAGCCGCTCTCAAAAAGGACATCGCCGACGTGGTGATCCGCTACTTCAAGGTCGCCGCGCCGGTCGTTGACGCGCTCAACACACCGATTGCCGCAGCTTTCGTGCCGAAGAGAACGGTGCTTTTCGGGCTGCATTGAGTGGCCGCAGCGGTTGAGTTTTTCCCGGCGTGTTTCACCGTGTAGAACCGGCGGAGGCTGGAGATATTTGAGGCGATCGCTTCCGGTCACTCTGACACAAGCAATTGACACGTGACGCCGGCAAGCCTATTGTTTGGGGCATTCCGATTCGCTTGCAAGGAGTGTCCATGAAAGCCAGGTTCAAGTGTCTGCTCTTGGCCGGAGCCATCCTTCTGGTTCCGGCAGTTTCCGGAGCACAAACTCCTACCCCTTATTCGACGCCGCAGTTCTCCGCGACTTTCAATGGACCGGTCACGGCGCAACCGCCAGCTCGCACTTCAACGACCAACGACAGCGTCGACCTGTTCTATTCCTCCGAGGTCAACGGCGTTGAGCAGATCGTTGCAATTCGCACCATGGACAGCCCAGCTTATACCACGGCGGACTTTTCGTCATCGGACTTCTATGCCCAGCAGATCGCTGCGACAGGAACCCTCGAGGACAGTTCGCAGGATCGCTATCAGGGTCATCCGTTCTCATACACCAAAGCACTGATGACTCAACAGAATGGTTCGAAGATGGTGCAACGTGACCGGTTCATCATCCTCAGCGACCGGACGATGGCTTTCGTTCGCATGACTGCACCGCCGGACCGCGACGGCGATGCGGTATGGGAAACCTTTGCGAATAGTCTTGTCTTCAAGTAGGCGATTTGAGCGGCTTGAATGAGATCGAGATGGAGAAAACAGGGCAAAAACCCGCAAAAATAGGCATTTTCGGCCTAACTACCCAAGAAAACTGTGGAAATCACGCATTTTCCCATTGACTTTGCTCACGCTCAGGCCGCATGGTAACCATCGGCAGGGTTCTTCGTAGCCGCATGAATACAGGGGTTCCGCGCACTTCAAGTTCCGGTCGATCTCCCTCCATGCGGTAAGCAGACAGCAGCGGAAGCCCGACCATATCGGCAGCCCGCAAGGGTTCGCCCACAAGGAGAAAAAATCCATGGCAACTGGAATGACCAAGACGGCACTGATTCGGCACATGGCCGAGAAGCTCGAACTGACCAACAAGCAATCCGCGGCCTTCCTGGATCTGCTGGCGGAGACCGCCATCAAGGAGACCAAGAAGAACGGCGTCTTCGTAATCCCCGGCATCGGCCGTTTGGTGAAGGCCGAGCGCAAGGCCCGCATGGGCCGCAACCCCCAGACCGGCCAGGCCATCAAGATCAAGGCCAAGACCGTGGTGAAGTTCCGCGTGGCCAAGGCCGCCAAGGACGTCATCGCGCCGCCGAAGAAGTAGTCCCTCCCTCGGAAAGCGCAGCAAAGGCAAAGGGAGAGCCTCGTGCTCTCCCTTTCGCGTTTGTTCGCTTCCGGTCGCGCTCGTCTGGGCCAACCACATCGGCGTGGACCGGCTGCTCGGCTTCGGGCTTAAGTACGCCGATGGATTCGGATTCACACACTTAGGGCGCGTAGGAAAACAGCGAGCCTGATCATGCAGCGTCGGCTTTGGGTTCTTTGCGCGGCACGAGCGCGCGTACGATCAGCCACACGCCAAAGCCGATGAGGATGGCCCGGGGCCAGCGCAGATGGAAGGCGCCCCACGCGCCGGCGAAAGCCGCCGCGCCCACCAGCGTGGCGATCGGCTGTTTCATCAGGCCGCGCGCCACGAGCGAAGCCAGAAAGCTCCCCAGCATTCCCTCCAGCATGAGTTGCTGGTCGTAGCGCCAGGAGAGAACGGCCAGCGTGAAGAACGCGCCGATGGGAAACACCTCGGTGAAGAGCGCGGTAACCCAGTGCGGCTTGTTCCCCGCGGGCGGTAAGCCGCCGCGCAGGCGCGGAATCAGCCGCGGCACGGCGCGCAGATAATCGCGGTACGGCTCACCGAGCTGCGCGGCGAGGAATGCCTCTTCCCCCAGAATGAGGCGCAGATAAAAAATCCCAATCAGGACCACGGTAAACAGCGCGCCCGAGGGCGGCATGAGCAGCGAGACGGCAATCATCATGCACCAGCCGCCCAGGTAGAGGGGATTGCGCATGTAGCGGTAAGGCCCGTCGGCCATCACCGCGCCGGCCTGCATCTCGCCGTGGTGGACCGTTGCATATCCGAGGTAGGCCGCGCCCCACACGCGCAGCACTGCGCCCGCGAGCGCCGCCAGCGCGCCCAGAAAGATGACGATCGGCGCGGCCGCAGTGAAGCTCGCAACGCCCATCCTTCCGATCTCGAACGGAATCCACTCCAGCGTCGAGATCCGCCCGGCCATATCCCACGGCCTGATCCACGGCGCCCAAAAACCGACGCCGACGATGACGATCTGAATCAACATCCGCAGACGAAACTCGATCGCGCTTGCCTTCATACCACGCTCCCGCCGGGACTTTCCTTCCAAGTTAGAGTACGCGAGAGCGCTGGCCCGTTTTCCGGCGCTTGCATCGGATCGCGCATCCTCCGGAATCGGGAGTAGAATGCTCTGAAACTCAAGACTTCAGCCCCGGCTCCGCTGGTAGCTCGAGTCGCGAGCGTATTCCGGCGCTCCGTTGTCACGCGGTGGTTGTTTTCGGGTGCCGGCTTGGGAGACGGCCGTATTGTCTCCCCACCGTGCGCGCAAGGAGTTGGCGATGAAGAACGCTCTGCCGGTAATCGCTTTTTCCACTCTGGCCATGCTCGCTGCCGTCAAGTGCGCAGGACAGACCGACGCGACCAATCTCAATGATCAACTCATGAAGGCTGCCTACGGCGGCGATCTCGGGCAGGTGCAGCAGCTACTCGCTCAGGGCGCCAACATCAATGCCCGCGATCAGAGCGGCGTCACCGTTCTCGAGTACGCGATTCAGAGCGCGGACGAGGACGTGGTCGAGCTGCTCGTGAACAGCGGCGCGAACCTCGAAGAAACCGACAGCCAGGGCTGGACGCCGCTCATCTGGGCGGCGGATCGCGAGGAAACCGCCGCGGTCACGCTGCTGCTCGCCAAGGGCGCAAAGATCGACGCCAAGGACTTGAAAGGTCAAACCGCGCTGATGCATCAGGCGCTTGGCAATGGCAAAGCGATGGCCGATTTGCTGCTCGCCAATGGCGCCGGCATCGAGGCCAAAGACAACGCCGGCCGCACCGCGCTCATGCTGGCCGGCCAGAGCGGCAACGCGGCGATGGCGGCGCTGCTGCTGGTTAAAGGTGCGCAGATCGAGGCCACCGACAATACCGGCGAGACGCCGCTGATGATAGCGGCGGTGGCCGGCCGCGTGCAGGTCGTTTCCTATCTGCTCGATCAACACGCCAAAATCGACGCCACGGACAATCACGGCGCCACCGCGCTGATGCTGAAGGCCGCTGAGCATGTCATCCAGCCGTACCTCGCGCAGGAAAGTCCCGGGTTGGGCGGCTACGGTATCACCCAGACCGTGCGCACTGTGCAGAACAACGCCGCCGCCACGCTCGCGCTGCTGATTCAGCGCGGCGCCAACATCGAAGTCCAGGACAAGGACAACGACACAGCGCTGATCCGCGCTGCCGGAGCGGGGAACGTAGCATCCGTGAATCTGCTGTTGAGTCAGGGCGCCAAGTTGGAAACGGCGGGCAACTTCAACCAGACGGCGCTTCTGCGCGCCGCTGCCTACGGCCAGATCGAGCCTGCCGGACTGCTGCTTGAGAAGGCCGCAAACCTCGAAGTCCACGACGTGCTGGGCTGGACGCCGCTGATCTGGGCCGCTAACACCGGCCAGGTCGCGATGGTGGAACTGCTGCTCCAAAAGGGAACGGCGATCGAGGGCCCGGATACGGGCGAATTCGCGGCCACTCCGCTCATTTGGGCGGCCAGCATGGGGCAGGCAAACACGGTCCAGGCGCTGCTCCGGCATAAGGCCAACGTGGAGGCTCAGGATAAGAACGGCATCACACCGCTGATGTACGCGGCGGCGGACGGCGCGACCGGCGTCATTAAGCTCCTGTTGACCGCGGGCGCGAAGGTGAATGACGTCAGCTATGGCCAGAGATTCACCGACGCGAACATCATCCCGGCG
>JBEKXX010000163.1:0-6081 GCA_049511595.1 Occallatibacter sp.
CGACTCCCAGTTTCTAGCTGCCAAAATCCCTCAGAGGCTAAAGCCCAGGTCTTGTGCGGCTCTTGCGGCACGACTGAAGTCGTGCCCTTTCACGGCCCCATTTCATTTGCGCAACCGGTTCTGGTCGCTCGCCCCTGGTCGCTAGTCCCTGTTCCCTGTTTTTCTGATCCCTAATCCCTCTTCCCTGTTCCCTGGATTTGCACCGGCCAGACGCCCTGATTCGAGGTTGGCTCCAGGTCGTGCTCGCCGAAGTCGGGCACGGGAAACTCGCCCTGCGCCTCGGCGTCGAGGTAGCGTGGGCGATCCGCGCCGGTCAGATGCTGGCCGTCGATCTTCTTCTGCAGCGTGATGAAGGCCTGGATGAGCGCCTCGGGCCGCGGCGGGCAGCCGGGAATGTGCACATCGACGGGGATGTAGCGGTCAATGCCCTTGAGCACGTTGTAGCCCTGCTTGAACGGGCCTCCGGAGATGGCGCATGCGCCCATGGCGATGACGTAGCGCGGCTCGGCCATCTGGTTGTAGAGGCGCACCACCTGGGGCGCCATCTTCTTGGTCACGGTGCCGGAGACGATCATCAGGTCGGCCTGCCGCGGCGAAGGCCGGAAGACCTCGGCGCCGAAGCGAGCCATATCGTAGCGCGCCATCGTGGTGGCGATCATCTCGATGGCGCAACAGGCAAGGCCGAATTGCATGGGCCACACCGAGCTGCGCCGGCCCCAGTTGTAGAGCTCCTCGATAGTCGTGACGAAGACGCCCTGCTTGCCCAGTTCGATCTTCAGGTTTCGATCAACTGCCATGAGTTGCTCCATTTTCGAGAGATCAGAGAACAGAGATCAGGGATCAATCTGTCCTCACCGCACTTTTCTCGGAAACTCTCTCCGGCCTCCCGGTCTACCAAACCTTCGCTCCGATTCTTTTCAGCTTCGGTTGCCTCTCGGGAAACTGACCTCTGATCTCTGTCCTCTGTCCTCTGTCCTCTGTTCTCTGTTCTCTGCATTTACGACCACGTCAGCACTCCCTTAGCCCAGGCCCAGGCCAGCCCCTCAATTAATAGGAGTACGAAAACCAGCATGGCGATGCACGCCGCCGCGCCCAAACCTGTAAATGCGACTGCAAACGGAAGCAGAAATACAGCCTCCACGTCGAAGATGAGAAAAATAATGCCGTAAAGGTAGTAGGCGGAGCGGAACTGCATCCACGCGTCGCCCTTCGACACCAGCCCGCACTCATAAATGGCATTCTTGACCGGGTTGGGCTTGGGCGGCGAAAACACCCTGGCCCAAAGCCAGGCCAACCCCAACGGGGCAAGGCCAAAGGCGAGCGCCGCCACGAACAGAACGGCCAATGAAAAGTAGGGACTGGAAGCCATCGCGGGAAAGAGTTTCCTACTCATTCAAGCTAACAGTTTGGGGCGGGTTTTGGCGAAGGGGTTAGCGACGCTTTCTGTAGTCCAGGCAGCTTTAACCCCATTTATCCCATCCTGTGAACCGTTCGCCGACCCGGCGCCGGCTCAGCCCCGCAGCGCCTATGTAGCGCCGGCCTCCTGACCGGGGTTCCCACGGACAGGTCTTCGTCCGCGGGGTGGCTGACCGGCTGTCGTGCGGACGTCCACGCCCGCACTTTCGGCTAGTCGCCATCCTCATCGGCCGCCGCCTTCTTCTCCCGTGTCTTCAGCATGGCCGGCACCGGCGCGTTGCCCATCGCGTCTTTCCACAGAATCACGTTGAGCTTCTCCGTGGGCGCCCGGTCGGCATGGCTGAAGTCCATCTTCATGCTGGCCCGCGCTCCGGCCGCATTCTTGGGATTGGCCTGATAGATGAGGCCGTTGTCGCGATTCGAGTCGTCGGCTGTATACGCCGGCTGATCGCCCGGCCCTGTGAACAGAGAAGAGATCATGGAGCAGAAGGCGTCGTTGTTGTTCATCGGGGGCAGGCCGAGGAGCGCCTCTATGGTGCGGACGACGGAGACCGTCGAGTAGAAGCGGTTGTCGACAAACGGCACGCCGTTGGGGCCGCGCGGCGAGTACTTGCTGACGACCAGCGCGATGCTGCGGTGCGCATCCACGTGGTCGGCTCCGTTCTGCGCGTCGTCTTCTAGGATGAAGAAGGCCGTGTCGTCCCAGTACGGCGAGTGCGAGACCGCCTCCACGGCTCGGCCCACCGCAAGATCGTTGTCGGCGACGGAAGACCTGGGCGTGGGCCCGCCGGGGCGCGTTCCCGCGGTGTGATCGTTGGGCAGCCGCAGCATCACAAAGTCGGGCATGGTGTCGTGGCCACTTTGACGATCGGCGACCCACTGCTTCAAGTGGCGCAGGAAGATCTCGACCCTGATCTGATCGGGAATCATGAGATTGAAGTCCGGCGCCTCGGGAGCGAAGTGGCCCACCAGTTCAGGCTTAGTGGCAATGTTCGTGGCGAGGAGCGGAATAGGCCAGGGCCATTGGTTCACGCCGCCACCCCACTCCGCAGGCACTTGCTCGCCTGGCGCAATCGCCTTGCGAGAGCACTTTGGCCCGGCGAGCACCGGGCCAAGGGTGGGATCGGCGACCGCCTCCTGGCCGCAAAACGTCGACGAAATGAACTCGCCGAAATGGTAGTAAGTCTTGCCGTGGCGGGCAAGATCGCCCCAAAGATAACCGCTGGCCGGCTCGTTCACATCGGGAATCTTCTGCAGCAGCGGATAGCCGTCGGCTACCACACCTTCGTAGTCGTAAGGCCGCTGTTCCCCGCGGTAGTTCTGCTGCCAGGTTTTCTCCAGATAATCGGTGCCGATAGCCGCTGTGGACCAGACGTGGCCGTCGCCGGAGACCTCGCCGGAGTCAAAAAAGTTGTCGAGCACGCCAAATTGCAGCGCTAATTTGTGCTCGTTGGGCGTGATCGCTTCGCCGTACATTGCCAACCTGGGGTCGCCATTGCCAACCGGCATTCCATCCTGCTTCAAATCACCGAGGATCTGATCGTAGGTGCGGTTTTCCTTGATGATGTAGATGACGTGGCGTATGCGGTTCTTCTCTCCGCCGGCGAAGGCGATCTGTTCCTGCGCGGCCTTCATGCGATTCGAGGCCAGCACATTCGAGGTCCATTCCGGCAGGTTACTCGCAATCTCCCGCTCGTCCAGCGCCGCAAGCGAGCCATAGAGCAGCGTTGCGATGTACGTGCTTCTGCCATGCCCGCCATTCGCCAGCGATTCAATGACTCGCCGGGGGAAGTTGTTCGGCCCGGTTCCCTTCCCCTTGTCGGTCGCAACATAAAGCCTGCCGCCGCTGGGCGAGCCGGCGAACGCCATCGAGATGGGCATCCACTCCGTAGGAATGAAGCCGTCCGGCTCGACCATTCCGGTTTTCGCGGCCCTCGGCGTCAATTTGCGCGTGTCGATCACCGCGACCGAGTCTGTGGCCATGTTGGCCACATACAACAGGTTGCCGTCGGCGCTAACGGCGAGCGCGTCGGGCTCAGCGCCGAAATAGCTCTGACCCGGCAGGCGCGTATCGAAGTAGCCCTTCACTTGAAACTGCCCGGCGCTCACGTTCACGGCCGCAACGGCGTCGCGGTTGGCCAGCGCGACATAGAGCGTCTTTTCATCCGGCGAGAAAGCGAAGGCGCAGGGATGCGTGCCAGGCGCAACCGGGCTGAGCGGCTTGAGCAGCGCCAGCTTGCGCGCCACCGTGCCGCGATTGAGATCGAGTTCCGCGACCTCCGACGCGTTCCACAGCGCAACAAACGCGCGCTTGCCGTCCCTGGTGACGGCGAGAGCGATCGGGTATGTCGAGGGGACGGTTTGGCTCTCAAAAAGATCGAAGCGCTTTTCGATCGCGCCGGCCGCCGGATCGAGCAGGACAACATCGTCGGAAAGATTTTCGGCGACCAGTAAATTCTCGCGGCCGTTCTCGACGACGACTGCAATCGCGGCCGGGTAGGGGATGCCCTCATCGCTATCCGTACCTTCCGGCAAGCGAGTCTTTCGTCCGGCGGGGAGCTGGTTCTCCGGCAGAGGAATCAGGCGCTCGGGCGCCACCTTTCCGTCAGTAAAGCTGTAGACCGCGATGCCGCTGCCCACATCGGCTACACCGTCCCCTTTTGCGCCGGTCAGTGAGGCCATGCTGGCGTAGAGACGGCTGCCATCGCGGCTGAACGCGAGGCCGGAGAAGAGCGTCTGGCGCGCGCGCGGCGCGGTGCGCGCATCGGGGAAATCGGCAAGCGCGCCGGTCCGCGTATCCAGCACCGCGAACGATTGTTCATATTGCGACTCGTACGTTCCATAGCCGGCATTCACCGTGACCACGTAGCGGCCATCCGGCGAGACGGCCATCGAGATGGGCAAGCTGTTGATCCGTTGCGGATGGCCGGGAATCTCGCCGATGAGATGTTTGCCCGACGGCAGATCGACGGTTTGGGCGGGAAGGTAGATCGAGCCGATGCAAACGGCGACGACGGCAATTGCTCCATGAATTCTGAAATCCATTAGGAGAGGCACCTTAACTATCTAAAGCTATCTAACGAGCCTTCGATGAACCTAATGTAAACCGAAAAGGCGCCGGGCGGCGAAGCAGCGACAACAGGGTTGTGCGTGAAGGCAACCGGCAAAAGTCCGCGAGCCGGGACACGCGATGGCCGGACTAGCCGAGCGACTTTGAGTACAGTTCCCTTCCCCGCTCCAAGGCGCGCTCGTCCACTTCCACCCAGCGCGGATTTTTGACCAGGCGGCGCAGCGCGTCGCCGATGCTGGCCCGCGGCAACACCTCCGCAATCTCCACGAGCGCGCCCAGCATCACCATGTTCGCCGCGCGTTTATTGCCCATCTCGTCGGCCAGGCGCGTGAACGGAGCAGCGAACACCTGCACGCCATCGCGTACGCAGTCGGCCGGAAACTCGTCGCCGTCGTAGATCACCCATCCACCGGCGCGCACGGTCTTGTAGAATTTGCGCAGCGAAGGCTCATTCATCGCCACCAGCACGTTGGGCGCCGTCACCAGCGGCGAGTCGATGATCTCGCGTGACAACCGCACATGGCAATTGGACGTGCCGGAGCGCATCTCAGGCCCGTACGACGGCAGCCACGAGACCTCGAGGCCCGCATCGAGACCGGCCTCGGCCAGCACCTCGCCGAGCAACAACACTCCCTGCCCGCCAAAGCCCGCGATGCGTACCTGAAGATCGATCTCTTTTCCCCGCGCAAGCGCCGTGGCGTTCCCCTCGGGTAGATCCTCCTCGGCAACGCCGAGAATCCGCGGCAATTCATCCAGCTGCGGCGGCGTTGCGGGCTGCGGAGCGCCTTCGGCGAGCCGCTCTTTCGTCCGGTCGCAAAACACGCCCAGCGGAAAGGTCTTCTCCATCACATCGCGCACCCAGTGCTGCGCTTCTACAGGGGTCATCTTCCAGATGGTCGGGCAGGGCGAGAGCACCTCAATCAACGAGAAGCCCAGCCCGCGCACCTGATTTTCCAATCCACGCTTAATGGCCCGCGCCGCCTGCGCGATCTGCTTGTTATCGCCCAGGCCCACGCGTTCAATGTAGGCAGGCGCCTCGAGCGTGCTCAGCAGCTCGCTCACATGCAGCGGGTAACCCTCGGTGGCCGCATTGCGCCCTTGCGGAGTGGTCGTGGTCTTCTGGCCCAGCAGCGTGGTGGGAGCGTATTGGCCGCCGGTCATGCTGTAGACGGCGTTGTTGACGAAGATCACGGTGATGTTTTCACCGCGATTGGCGGCGTGCAGAATTTCCGCCGATCCAATGGCGGAAAGATCGCCATCCCCCTGATAACTGATCACAATGCTCGCGGGACGGCTGCGCTTCATCGCCGTAGCCACGGCCGGCGCACGTCCATGCGCGGATTGCACGTTCCCCACGTCGAAGTAGTAATAGGTGAAGGCTCCGCAGCCGACGGGCCCGATCATGATGGTGCGGTCCTGCACACCCAGATCGTCGATCGCTTTGGCTAGCATTTTATGGATCGTGCCGTGGCCGCAGCCGGGGCAGAAGTGTGTCTGGTGCTGCAAGTCTTCCTTGCGGTCGAAGCGCTCGTAGAAGGCTTTGGCCCTGCCGTGCGCGACGGAGTAATCTGCCACCGGCTCAATAGACATGGGCC
>JBEKXX010000164.1:0-6017 GCA_049511595.1 Occallatibacter sp.
GTCAACGGATCGGGATCGCAGTCCGCGAACAGCGTGCTGCTGAAGAGCATTTTTGGAATGGGAGTTCCCGTGAGCGGGAAGAACCTGTTCCCCTCGAACATTGCCGGGCTGCCGACGTGGTATACGATTCGCGCCAGCAAGGACGGCTACGTAGCGCGCAAGCGGGAGATCGACGTGCTGGTGGCGCTGAATCCCGAGACGGCGCGGGACGACATGATGCAGGTGCAGGCCGGAGGTGCGGCGATTTACGAAGAGCACCTGAACCTGAAGCAGTATCGCGACGACGTGATCTGCTATCCGGTGCCGTTCGACAAGATCACGCTCGACATTTGTCCCGAAGCCAAGCTGCGCAAGCTAGTGAAGAACATGGTGTACGTGGGCGCGGTGGCGCAGTTGCTTGGGATCGACCTGGGGGTGGTGGAGGCGGGGCTGCGCAAGCAGTTTGCCAAGAAGCAGAAGGTGTTCGATCTGAACTTCAGCGCGGTGCAGGCGGGCTTGGACTACGTGAAGACGACGCTGACCAAGCAGGATCCGTACTGGATCGAGCCCATGAATCAGACCAAGGGCAAGATCATTGTGGACGGGAACGCAGCTTGCGGCATGGGCGCGGTGTTCGCGGGCGTGACGGTGGTGGCGTGGTATCCGATTACGCCGTCGACTTCGCTGATCGAGGCGACGACGGATTTGCTGAAGAAATTCCGCGTGACGCCGGAGGGCAAGGCGACGTTTGCCGTGGTGCAAGCCGAGGATGAGCTGGCGGCGATCGGCATGGTTCTGGGCGCGGGCTGGGCCGGAGCGCGGGCGATGACGTCGACTTCAGGGCCGGGCATCTCGCTGATGAGCGAGTTTGCGGGGCTGGGCTACTATGCCGAGATTCCGGGAGTAATCTTCGACGTGCAGCGCAGCGGGCCTTCGACGGGCATGCCGACGCGCACGCAGCAGGCGGACCTGCTTTCGACGGCGTTTCTTTCCCATGGCGACACCAAGCACGTGGTTCTGCTGCCGGGCTCGGTGAAGGAGTGCTTCGAGCTGAGCTATGCGGCGTTCGATCTGGCGGAGCGGCTGCAGACGCCGGTATTTGTGCTGTCGGATCTGGATTTAGGCATGAACAACTGGATGTCGGAGCCGTTTGCGTATCCCGACAAACCACTCGACCGCGGCAAAGTGCTGACGGCGCAGGATCTGGAACGGCTGGGCGAGTTCGCGCGCTACCGCGACGTGGACGGCGACGCCATCGGCTGGCGCACGCTGCCGGGAACAGCGCATCCGAAGGCGGCGTATTTTACGCGCGGCTCGGGACACAACGATGAGGCCGGATACACCGAGCGGCCGGACGAGTATCAGGAAGTGATGGACCGGTTGGCGCGCAAGTTCGAGACGGCACGCAAACTGGTTCCGGCGCCAGTGGCGACGAAGAATGGAACTTCGAAGATCGGGTTCCTGGCGTATGGTTCCACCGATTTCGCGCTGCGCGAGAGCCTGGACCAGATCGAGAAGGAGCACGGATTGAGCGTGGACTATATGCGCATTCGGGCTTATCCGTTCGCGCACGAGATTCACGACTTTGTGGCCAGCCATGAGCGCGTGTACGTGGTGGAGCAGAACCGCGACGCGCAAATGGCGAGCCTGCTGAAGCTTGACCTTCCTGCCGAGCAGGTGGTGAAACTGCGCAGCATTCTCGAGTACAACGGATTGCCGCCGGACGCGCGCACCATCACGGATGAGTTTGCAACCAAGGAGGGCCTCTAAGATGGCTACCTCGACAGCAAATGGGGCCACGGGCCCAAAACTGAACCACATCGGTCTGCCGGTGCTGGAGTACCGCGGCGGCAAGTCAACGCTGTGCGCGGGGTGCGGCCACAACGCAATCAGCGAGCGCATTATCGAAGCTATGTGGGAGATGGGCGTGGAGCCGGAGCGGGTAATGAAGATGAGCGGCATCGGCTGCTCGTCAAAGAGCCCCGCGTACTTTATGAATCGCTCCTTCAGCTTCAACGGCGTGCACGGGCGCATGCCGAGTCTCACCACGGGCGCCATGCTGGCCAATCACACCATGACCGCGCTGGGCGTCTCCGGCGACGGCGACACAGCTTCGATCGGCATCGGCCAGTTTGTTCACCTGATGCGGCGCAACCTGCCCATGATTTACATCATCGAGGACAACGGCGTGTACGGCCTGACCAAGGGACAGTTCTCGGCCACGGCCGACATCGGGTCGAAACTGAAGACCGGCGTGATCAACGATCTGCCGCCCATCGATACCTGCGCCATGGCGATTCAGTTGGGAGCGACGTTCGTTGGGCGCTCGTTCTCCGGCGATAAGAAGCAACTGCTCTCGATGCTGAAGGCGGCTATTGCGCACCAGGGGACGGTGATGCTGGACGTGATCAGTCCCTGCGTGACGTTCAACGATCACGAAGGATCGACGAAGAGCTACAAGTTTCTGCAGGAGAACGACGAGCCGATCAACGAGATCGGGTTTGTCGCAAGCTTCGACGATATCGAGGTGGATTACGATTCCGGCGAAGTCTATAACGTGGAGATGCACGATGGGTCGCAACTCAGGCTGCGCAAACTGCTCGAGGACTACGATCCGACCGACAAGGCGAACGCGGTGCGCACGCTGATGGAAGCGCATGAAAAGGATGAGATCCTTACCGGCGTCTTCTACATCGAAGCGCAGAAGGAAACGTTCATCGATCAGTTGAATCTGGTGGACGAGCCGCTGGCCACGCTGCCCGAGCCGCTCACGCGCCCGCCGAAGTCGGCGCTGGAAAGTTTAATGGTGAATTTACAATAGTGCGAACTTGCAGTTGGATTTCCAGCAGAAAGCACTTCGCCCGCAAAGGGGCGTCACGTTGCCAATGAGACCGTGGACCGTGCCGGTCAGGAGGCCTTGGCGCTAAGCTCCCGCTCGGCGCGCAACCAATCCTCTTCATGGTGTCCGTGCCGGCGGCCGCGCTCGGTCCAGAACCGATGCGCCAACTGCGCGATTTCTTCGTGGTGGATCGAGCTCCCATTGCTATGCGCGTTGACGACAGTTTTTTTCGCCGCCGGCTTGCGTGGTTTCGCGGCGGCCTTCGGCTTAGCGCCTGGCTTCTTGGCTGACTTTGCCATGTGCAGTTCCTCCTGCGCAGGTGCGCTCGTTGCACAAGCGATCAGCTAAAGAATACCGAAAAACGATGCTCCCTGGCGGGCGAAGGGCCATCCAAGAACCTTCAATGTAAACTTGCACCATGGAAGGACAACGATGCAGGCGCGCAGGCCGAGATTCATCGCACCGCCACGAAACGAGTTGTTGACGTGGAGGTTTTTCACAGAAAGCGCACTGCAATCGTGCATCGTGGCTTCAAGTTAGAAAACTCATGACATCCCTCGCCATCGATACCACTGCGCTCACCCGCCGCTTCGGCGAATTCACGGCTGTCAAGGATGTAAACCTGCGCGTTGCCGCGGGACAGTTCTTCGGCTTTCTTGGGCCCAATGGAGCGGGCAAGTCCACCACAATCAAGATGCTGACGGGACTGCTGGCGCCGACCTCGGGAAATATTCGCATCCTTGGTGAAGATCTGAATGAACATCCGGCGGAAGTGAAAAGGCAGATTGGCGTTGTTCCGGAGGGCATGGCGCTCTTCGGCCGCCTGACCGCGGACGAATATCTTCGATTTGTCGGCCGCATGTATGGCCTGGATCGCGCCACCACGCTGCAGCGCACCCGGGAGCTGCTGGAATTCATGCAGTTGGCCGACGAGCGGAAGAAGCTCATCACAGACTTTTCGCATGGGATGCAAAAAAAACTTGCCCTGGCAGCGGCGGTCATTCACGGTCCAAGGGTTCTTTTTCTCGATGAGCCGTTCGAAGGCGTGGATGCAGTCGCCGCAGGCACGCTCAAGGCGATGTTGCAACGAATGATCGCGCGCGGCGCAACCGTCTTCCTCACCTCGCACGTGCTGGAAATCGTGGAACGACTGTGCACACACGTCGCGATTATTCATCGCGGAGAACTGGTGGCCCAGGGATCGCTGGAAGAACTGCGCGCCGGCGCCGGCAGCGGCCAGACGCATACAGGAGAAGGGACCGCGCCAAGCGGAAGGGAGGATCGCAGCCTGGAAGAGATCTTTCTCGAAATTGTCGGCGCCGATCGCGAAGGAAACCCAGCAGCAACGGCGCCTGAGCAGGAGCTTTCATGGCTGAGATAGCGGCCAGGGACACGCTTTCTGTTTCCACGCGCGGCATTCCTGCCGGAACGCAACTCACCGCGGTTGCATGGCTGCGCTGGCGAATGTTTGTCAACAACATCTTTCGCCGGCGTCCAACAGGCACGCACCAGGCCGTTGGACTTGCGTTTGCCATTCTCCTGCGCCTTATCGTCTGGCCCTTTCTTGCTCTCATGGTGGTTGGCCCAGTCGCCGGCAGCGGATTCCTGGCATGGATCGCGATCGCCGAAGGCCACCCGCAGACAATCGCACCGTTGCTGGCAGGCATCGCGATTTTGTGGCAGTTCGTGAGCATCAACGGCCTGAACATTGCTGCCGCCGTCTCCAGCTTCGATCCCGCCTCGCTCACGCGCTTTCCTCTGCGATTCGGACGTTATCTGGTTTTGCGGACGCTGCTCGGTTTGCTGACGTCCAGCACCATCGTGGGCTGCCTCGCCTTGCTGGCTGCCACGGTGGGAATCAGCTTAGCGAAGCCCGCGCTGGCGCTGCCCGCGGTAATCGTTCTGGCGGTTTACGCGCTGATGAACATTTTTCTCACGCGCATGATCGGCGCATGGATGGAGCGCTGGCTTGCAAACCGCCGCTTTCGCGAAATCTTCGGCCTGTTGATGGCGCTCTTTGCCGTGGGAATCCAGTTTCTGAGTTTTCAGCGGGCTTCCATGCGAATTCCCGGCACACCCGACAACTGGTTTTTGCGGTTCCTTCACGGCTCTGGCCCGTATTTGCATTGGCTGCCGCCGGGCTTCGCCGCCAATGCCATTCTTCTCGCCCCACAACGTCCTGCCGTAGCGCTGGCGCAATTCACGGGCCTGCTGGCGAGCACCGCGTTGTTCGCGGCTGTTTTTGCGATTCGGCTTCACAGACAATTTCTCGGCGAGCACCTGAGTGAAGGCGTGAGCCGGCGCACTCGCGCAAACACAGTTACGCGAGGGCGGGCGCTCTCGCGGCAACCGGACGCTCTGGCAACACAGGCGCGGCTTCAGCCCTCCCGCGCAGCGTTCCCGCCGGTGGTAGGCGCGTGTTTGCGCAAGGAGTGGCTCATGCTGCGTGGCAACGGGGCGCAGGTCATCAAAATGTTCACTCCTCTGATCTTCGTCGTCGTTTTCAGCGGCGGCGGTTTCGGCCAGCATTCGACATACCTGCTTCCAGGAGCGATTGCCTACGTTCTCTTTGGCCTTCTGGCGGGGCTTTACAACATTTTTGGCGCGGATGGGCTTGGCGTGCAGCTTTATCTGCTGGCGCCTATTCGCATGCGGGACGTTATTCTGGCCAAGAATCTTATGAGTCTCGGGCTGATCGCCGTCGAAGCGGGGCTGGCCTGGGCCGCGGTGGCGATGCTTACGCGAACGCCGATTCCGCTCTCGCTGGAAATCTCCACCGCTTTATGGACGATCTTTGTAATTGCGGTGAACCTCGCTCTGGGGACGTTGCGATCGATTCAAGCGCCGCACCGGTTTGTCCCCAGCCAGGTGCGGCAGCGAAGTACGCCGACCAATCGCACCAGCGGCCTTCTCATATTTTTGGTCTTGTTCGGAAGCATGATTTTGCAGGTTCCTGTCATGTACTTGAGTCATTCCTTCCACGAGCCGTGGCTGACTGCGTGGGTCTTTGGCCTTCTCGCCAGCGCCGCCATCGCCGCAGACGCGCTGCTGCTGCGTAATGCCGATCGTTTCATTCTGGCTCACCGCGACGTGTTTGCCGAGATCCTTTGCAAGATTTAGGCCGCGTCCGATTGGGACGCGGCGCTTTGCTGGCAGCTCATCGCGGAGAGCTAAAGTTGCCACCAATCGAGAAGAGACA
>JBEKXX010000165.1:0-5794 GCA_049511595.1 Occallatibacter sp.
CCGAGTAGTCGCCCTCCGCCCACTTGGAGAGCATCGCTTTGTAGCCCACCACGTGAGTGACAAAGTCGAGCAGGCATTGCGGCATCTGCTCCTCGACGATCAGGTGGGCGTTCTCGATGATGATTTTCTCGCGAATGTCGTTAAGGGGCATGAAGATGGTGGTCATCCACAGCACCCACTCCTTCAGATCCTCGTCGCGGATGGGATGGCACTGCGTCTTGCCCTGCTTGCTCAGCAGCGATTTATAGGCGATGTTGCCCGCCACCGTGGCTACATAAAGCGGGCCGTAGAACTCGTTGAGGCGCTGGTTCACCTGCCGCAGCCTGTCGGAGCGGCCCGCCATCATGCGGTTGCTCATGAAGGTGACTAGGTAGCCGGCGAAGGCCAGCACGATGGTGAGCACGGCCGCGTTCTGCAGCGCGCTCGTGCTCAGGAAGGATGACGGATCCATAACGTCCATGGTGTGCTCAACGTACCCCGCCGAAAGTATACGCGCACGGTGGTCGGCTGGAATGTGATGTCGGAGGGGCGCCCCGTCAGCAATTCCAAATTGATATCCGATGTGGTGGAACGGGACAGACCGGCTAGTCCGCCGGTCCGGCGTCGTCGGCCATCGTCGCCTGGACCGGCGGGTTGCTCGTCAACCGGTTGCCGATGGTCGGAACCATGCGCGCCTCCCCGCCTCTGGATCTGGCTGGCGCGATTCCTACCGCCCGCCGTGAAATCCCCCGAAGACGCGGGCAAGATTGAGCGACATGACCAATATGCCTGCGCCAAGAGCGACCGCTTGCCAGGTGTTGTGCAGGCTGAAGCTGCCCACGCAATCGACGAGCACGTAGGCAACGGCGAGATTGAAGAAGCCCCACAGAACATTCACCGTCGATGACGACAAGCCTTTCCCCGGCGGCTTGGCGAAAGGACTCTGGAATGCGCGCCCCGAGATTCCGTTGATGAGGTGGGGCAGGGAATTGGCCAGAAAGGCTCCGCCGAAAAAGTAGGCGATATAGTCGTACCAGTGCATTGCTGCTCCTTATCGTCGAGCGAGCAACATGGTAGCAGATTTTAGCTCGCGCCGAGGTAGATGAAGCGGGCAAGAAAAAGCGCGGCGAGGATGTAGAGCAGCCAGTCCTGCCGCCGGACCTTTCCCGCGAACAGGTGCAGCACTGCCCAGGAGATCACTCCGAAGCCCAACCCGTTGGCGATGGAATAGGTGAGCGGAATCAGAACCAGCGTCAGGAACGCGGGAACGGCGACCAGCGGATCGTGCCAGTGAATCTCGGTGATGGTGGCCAGCATGAGCGAGCCCACCAGGATGAGCGCGGGCGCAGTCGCCGCCTGGGGCACAATGCCGGCGAATGGCGCGGCGACGATGGCTCCCAGAAACAGCAGCCCTGTCACGACCGCCGTCACGCCTGATCGCCCGCCCGCGGCCACGCCAGCCGTCGACTCCACATAACTGGTCACAGTGGAGGTTCCGGTCAGCGAGCCAAAGATGCTTGCAGTGGCGTCGGCCATCAGAATCCGGTTCAGCCGGGGGATCGAGTGGTCCGCGCCGATCAGCCCGGCGCGCTTGGTCACGGCCACCAGCGTGCCCAGGTTGTCGAAGAGATCGACAAAGAAGAAGACGAAGATGATCTCGAGCAGGCCCTTGTTCAATGCCCCCGCGATGTTCAGCTTGAACGCCGTCTGGGTCAGCGCGCCCATGCCGCCCGCGGTTGGCGTCCAGTGGGTCATCCCGAGCGCCCAGGCAATTCCGGTGACGGCGAGCACGCCGATGAGAATGGAGCCCTTCACCTTTCTGGTTTCGAGGGCGACCATCAGAATCAGGCCCAGAAGAGTGAGATACGCAGCAGGGCTGCGGATATTGCCCATGCCGACCAATGTATTCGGATCGCGCACCACGAGTCCCGCGTGCTGTAAGCCGATGAACGCGATGAAGAGACCGATGCCGCCGGCGACAGCGGCGTAAAGCTGATGAGGAATCGCGCGCAGGATCACCCGCTGGAGGCCGGCCAGGGTGATGGCCAGAAAAATGACGCCGGAAAGAAATACCGCGCCCAGCGCCGTCTGCCAGGGCACGTGCATTTTCAGGCAGACGGTGTAGGTGAAGTAGGCGTTCAGGCCCATGCCCGGCGCAAGCGCAAGGGGATACCGCGCAATGACGCCCATCAGGATGGAACCGAAGGCCGCCGAGAGGCATGTAGCCACAGTGACCGCGGGCTGCGGCAATCCCGCATCGGCCAGCACGGCCGGGTTCACCAGCACGATGTAGGCCATGGTCAGGAACGTCGTGACGCCGGCCAGAATCTCCGTGCGCCAGTTGGTTCCCAGGCGGGCAAATTCAAAATAGGCTTCCAGTTGCTTGCGCATAGGCGGGTTCTAGCTAGAAAAACACACCGCGCTGGGAATCCAAAGGTTTTTTATTCCGGCTTTATTTCCGCGGTTCGCCAAACTTCTCCAGCAGTGCCTCGCACGGCCGTGGAGTGACTACGCCATCAGCCTGGCCGCCTCCTTGGCGAAGTACGTGACAATGAAATCCGCTCCGGCGCGGCGGATACTGACCAGTGATTCAAGCATGGCCCGCTTGGGATCGAGCCAGCCCTTCTGGAAGGCAGCCTGAAGCATGGAATACTCGCCGGAGACCTGGTAGGCGCCGATGGGCACGCCCACCCGCTCGCGGGCCGCGCGCACCACGTCGAGGTAGGGCATGGCGGGTTTCATCAGGATCATGTCCGCGCCCTCCTCGATGTCGAACTCGATCTCGCGCATCGCCTCCCTGAGATTTGCCCCATCCATCTGGTAGCTCCTGCGGTCGCCGAACTGCGGCGCAGAGTCGGCAGCCTCGCGGAAGGGCCCGTAAAAAGCGGAAGCGAACTTTGAGGCGTAGCTGAGGATGGGCGTCTGCGTGAAACCTGCGCTGTCGAGAGCACGGCGAATGGCGGCTACGCGGCCATCCATCATGTCGCTGGGGGCCACCACGTCGGCCCCGGCTTTGGCCTGGCTCACGGCCGTGCGGGCCAGCAGATCGAGCGTGGCGTCGTTGTCTACTTCGAAGCCGTCGCCGGTTTTCACCACCACGCCGCAGTGGCCATGGCTGGTGTATTCGCACAGGCAAACGTCGGCGATGAGAACCAGCTTCTTGCCGGCCTCGGACTTCCTCAGCGCATGTAGCCCCCGCTGCACGATGCCGTTTTCTTCCCAGGCGCCGGTGCCCTGCTCGTCCTTCGACTCGGGCAGTCCAAAGAGCAGCAATCCGCCCAGGCCCAGCCCTGCGGCTTCCTCGGCCTCGCGCACCGCCTCGTCCACCGAGAGATTGAAGACGCCGGGCATGGAGCCGACCGGGTTCCGCACACCCTTCCCGGGGCAAAGGAACAAAGGGTAGATCAGGTCGCCGGGCGTCAGCGCGGTCTCGCGGACCAGCGCGCGCAATGGTTCCGTGCGCCGCATCCGCCGCATCCGCATAGCTGGGAAGCTCATGGTTCGATTGTACTTCCAATCCGCCCTGTTGTGAGTAGCAGGACGGAGCACGATTGACGGCGGGAAATGTTTAGGAGTAATCTGGCTCCCATTACTCCCTGAGAAGAGGAATTTGCGGGATAGACAGGAGGATTGCGCCCAATGATGCGCCATCATGTCGGAATGGCTTTCGCCACCTTACTCGGTTGTTCTCTTTTCGTAAGCGCCGTTTCTCGCGCGCAGCAGCAAAAAGCGATGGACAACGTCACCAGGGGCCGGATCTCGGATATGCTGCGCACCGCGCACGATGAGGTCCAGAAGCACTACTACGATCCAAACTTCCATGGCCTGGACTGGGACGCACGCTACAAAAAGTATGCCGCGGCGCTCGCGAATATCCAGGATCCCGGTGAGGGGCTAAGGGTTGTAGCCGCCTACCTCGCCGGCCTCAAGGATTCACACACCTACTTTGATCCGCCGTCGCGGGTCAATCGCATCGATCTGGGATACCAGATTTCGCTTGTTGGCGACTCGTGCTTTGTCACGCAGATACGCCCGAAGACCGATGCCGAAAAAAAGCTGCACATCGGCGACCAGATCTTGAGCGTGAACGGATACACAACCGAGCGTAAGGATTTTCAAGATCTGATTTACATGATCGAGGTACTGGTGCCACAGCGATCCCTCGAGCTCGGCCTGCGGTCGCCGGATGGCAGCGAACGCATGGCCGCCGTGGATTCCATCGTCATTCCTGAGCGCGCGCTGCTTGACTTCTCGCAGCCAGACAATGAGATCTATGATCTGGTGCGACAAATCGAAAATGAAGATCGCGTGATGAGCACCCGCTGGGTCGAACGGGAGGATGCCACGATTATAAAGATGCCTGAGTTCAACCTCGACATGAATGAGGTGGAGAAGGCCATTGGCGTCGCCAGCAAGCACAAGGCGCTGATTCTCGATCTGCGCGGAAATCCCGGCGGTTACGGTAATACGCTCAAGTGGATGGTCGGAGAAGTGTTCGACCACGAGGTAAAAATCGGCGACCAGGTCGGCAGGAAGAACACGAAACCGATGATTGCCAAGCCCCATGGCAAGAGGTTCGACGGAAAGCTGATTGTGCTGGTCGACGGCGGTTCCGCGTCGGCCTCGGAACTATTCGCCCGCGTGGTTCAGCTCGAACACCGCGGTACGGTCATCGGCGACACGACCGCCGGCGCAGTGATGGAGGCGCAAGATTATTCCGAGTCCGCCGGAACCGACTCGGTCATTCCTTACGGATTGAGCGTGACCAGTTCCGACTTGATCATGAGCGACGGAAAAAGCCTGGAGAATGTCGGCGTCACACCGGATGAACTCATTCTTCCCACGGCTGCCGATCTGGCCGCGGGCCGCGATCCAGTTCTGGCCAGGGCTGCGGAACTTGCCGGTATCAAGCTGGACCCCGTGGCGGCAGGAAAGTTGTTCCCATTTGAGTGGATGCCACTGGTGCGGTAACCGGCTTACGCTAGGTCGCTCACCGCATGGTTTTGAACCATCATGGGGTTTTCCAGGTCCCGATTTTGGGGTCTGGGAAACCAGCCGCAAAGGTGCGAATTCACGCGGTCAGGGGCCTGGTTGATCGTAGAGCGCCGAATTCCGGTAGCCGAGCAGAATGACCAGCGTGGCGACGCCCAGGGCGGTGCCGAAGGGTATTTTGATCAGGCATACGATGGCGGCCACAATGGCCACGATGCGTCCCCATTGCGCGCGTTCCAGCAGGCCCCATCCGGCCACGGCGCACAACACGGCGCGAATCGATAGAACCAGCCAAGCCAGATGAATCCAGGCAGGCCCGAACCACCCCGGAAACATCGGGCCGTGCATCCCCCAGGGGCCGAAGCCTCCCTGAAAAATTCCGCGCACAAAAGCCAGCCCGGCGAAGCCCAACAGCAGAGACAGGCCGGCATAGATCAGCCACAAAACGCCCAACACCCTCACTTTGCCGGCGTAGCGCTCCAATTCGAATTGGAGGTTGGGAACGGGCGGGATCGGCGCTGCCGGCGTCACCGGCCGGTTGCACTGCGGGCAAACGGCCTGTCCCTGTTCCAACACACGGCCACATCCGCTGCAATACATGTTGCCTCCTCCATGTTGAGAATAAGTTACGCAATCGCGCGGCGGATAGTTCCCGAAGTCCTGCCCAAAGACCGCCGGACAGGCGGCTCCACGCTGCCGGGCCCAGACAACCAGCAAATAGTAGAGACCCTGCCGCCAGGAGTTAAAGCAGCTCCCAACGGCAACCGCGAAGCCGCTTTACTTGCCAGCGCCAGCCGCCACCTTCACCCACCGTTCTTCGTGG
>JBEKXX010000166.1:0-5768 GCA_049511595.1 Occallatibacter sp.
CCAATTGGCGCTGTTTTCCGGCGATCGCGTGGGCCTGCTCGTCTACGGACAGCATGTGCAGCAGCGCGTACTTCCCAACCGCGGCCATGCGCATCTGCGGCAGATCGTCGAAGCTCTCGCACAGGCGCGCGCAGAATCGAGCGAGGCCGACCACCTCCGCGCCACGGCCACGCTGAATCGCTGGCAGCCGCGGCGGGCGCTCATCCTGTGGATCACCGACCTGGCCGAAACGGCCATGCGGCCGGAAGTGATCGACGGCGCCTTGCAGTTGCTGCGACGCCATGTGCTGCTGTTTGTTGCCATGGCCCAGCCCGATGTCGCAGCCATCGCCAACGCGCGGCCTAAAAACGTAGAAGAAATGTTCCGTGCTTCCGCTGCGCAGGAGTTGACCACTCGCCGCGAGTTGCTCCTCGCACGGCTACGCGACCAGGGCGCCCTCACGCTCGACCTCGATCCTGCGCGGCTCACGTCGGCGGTGCTGAACCAGTATTTGAAGGTGAAGGAGCGGGCGATGGTGTAGCGGAAAACCTGCTGCTAGCGCGGGCTTTCAGGCACCGCCCTTAACGGCCGGAACAGCCACACCAGCAGCAGCGTAAACAACAAGCCGCCCACAGTGAATTTGAGCGGGACAGGCGCGTTCGAGGGCGAGAAGAATCCTTCGAGCGAGCCCGCGATGACGAGCAGCGGAATGACTCCGGAGACGAGGCGCGTTGCTTCGACACCGGCCAGCGCAATCGAGTCGCGCCGGCGATATAGCCCCGGAAACAGTACGCCATGAGCGAGGCGCAGCCCTGCGCCGCCGGCAAGGACGATCGATGGCAGCTCCAGCGAGCCGTGCGGCGCGACGAAGCTCCACAGGTCGACGGACATGCCATGTTGCGCGCAGGCCACGCCGATGACCCCGAGCAAGAGTCCATTGAAGAACATGGAGTAGACCGGCCCCAGGCCGAAAACGATGCCGCCGGCGAAGGCGATAAAACAGACGCTCAGATTGTTGGTCATGATTGCGCTCGAGGCCACCGGCTCGATGCCGACAATCGAATGCGTCCACATCTCGTGACGCTCGATGGTTTCGACCATCGCGGGCCCGAGCATGTGGCGCATGAACTGCGGACGCGCCAGCGTTAGTACCGACCCGAGCGATGCACCGGCCAGTGTCATGACCAGAGCCAGCAGTACGTAACGAATCTGCCGCTGCACGATGGCCGGGTACTCGTCGTGCAGAAAATAGAAGATTTTGAGGAAGCCTTTGCGCCGGCTGGAATAAATGATATGGTGGGCGCGAGCCAATAAATGGTTGACGTGGTCGGCGTAAGCTCGCGCGGTCGAGTCCTGACGCAGTGTGGAAAGGTCGCCCGCCGCCTGCCGGTAGAGCAAAGCGGTTTCGCGCAGCTCGGCGCGAGAGAGCTGCTTGACGCCGGCTGCCTGGGCCTGGGCCAGCAGCGCGGCAAGGCGGTCCCAGTAGGGGCGGCGCTTCGCGAGCCACTGATTGGATAGGATGATCGCCATGGAGCCGATTGGAGACCAGCTTAACATCGAGACCCCGGAGCTTGTGGCCATCGAGATGCCGCTGGCCGGGATCGGAAGCCGCTTCATCGCCATTCTCATCGACTACATTATTTGGGGCGCGGCCTTTCTGGTTCTGGGCCTGGTGGCCGCGGTTCTTCTTCCCGCGCTGCACTTCTTCGGCGGGGTTTCGGCCAACTGGGCCGTGGGCATCATTTTCCTTATTCTTTTCCTGATGCAATGGGGCTACTTCGCGCTGTTTGAGGCGTTCGGGAACGGACGCACGCCGGGCAAGCGCGTGGCCAGGATTCGCGTAATCCATCAGTCCGGACGTGGCATCTCCTTTGTCGAGTCGCTGGCGCGCAACCTGGTCCGTTTCGTCGACTATCTTCCCGGCTTCTATGCCGTGGGTGTCGTAGCCATCTTCCTGAGCCGGCGGCATCAAAGGCTGGGCGACCTGGTTGCCGGAACGCTCGTGGTCCGCGACCGCGAAGTGGACGCGCCGCAATGGGAGGGGAGCGGGACCGCGACGCGCACCTTTACGGCAGCTGCCTTTGCCGCGCAGCCGCCCATCCCTGCGCCGGGGCAACCACAGACAGGTCCTGGCCCGTGGGGTGGTCCGCCGCACTTGCGCGTCGTGTTGCCCGCACCGGCGCTGGCCAAGCTCTCTGCCGCCGACCTCGAAGTGATGGAAGGATTTTTTGCGCGCCGTCTCGACATGGATCTGGCCACGCGCGGCGCGCTCGCTTCGCGCATCGCTTCGGCACTCTGCTCGAAGTCGGGCCTTGCCATTCCGCAGGAAACGAGCGCCGAGACGTTTCTCGAAGCCGTGGCGCACCAGCTCCGCGAACTGGGGCGGATGGGCTAGGGCGAGCGCTGGAAATGGACTGCGGACGGTGGCGGAATCCGAGCCCAGGCAAAATGGGCGACGCGGGGATATATTAAGATTTTGCCAGTGCATCAGCGGCGGCCGCGCTTCCATTTGCGGTGGCCGAGGCGAATTTTGAAGGACAGCCTGGTTTGGCGATCGTCTCGCCGGGCCGGCAATGGGACAGGAGAGCAAGAAGATGGCCAAGAGCGTGAATAGAGTCTTTCTTTTAGGCAACGTCGGCAAGGATCCGGAGATTCGATCCAGCGCCAGCGGCAACATGGTGGCGACCTTTGGACTTGCTACCAGCGAAAACCAGAAGGATGCGCAGGGCAACTGGCAGGAGCACACCGAGTGGCACAACCTGGTCGCGTTCAAGCGCACCGCCGAGATCGTCCGCGACTACGTGAAGAAAGGCTCCAAGCTGTTTATCGAAGGCAAGATTCAGACCCGCAGTTGGGAAGACAAAGACACCAAGGCCAGGCGATATCGCACCGAGATCATTGTCAACGATCTCTCGCTGCTCTCGGCGCGCGACGATTCGTCGGGCGGATACAGCCGTTCGTCAAGCGCATCGAATGCAGCGGTAAATGAGGACCAGCGCCCGCCCGCCGGCACGGACGATTACGCGCAGTCGGCCGAGATCTCCGACGACGATATTCCGTTCTGAAGGCAGGAAACAGGGAATCGCTATTCCCTGTTTTCCGCTCCCTCCTCTGCTGTTGCCAGCGGATCGTTGTCCCGGTCCGTGACCTCGGCAAGGGCGGAGAGGTGTTCGGCAAGTTCTTCGGTCCAGCAACCCTCGGGCGCGCGCCAACTCCAGTTGCCGGCAGGGACGGCGGGCGTGTTCATGCGCGCCTCGGAACCCAGTTCAAGCAGGTCCTGCGCGGGAACGATGGCCAATTCGGCCACGCTGGCCTGCGCGGCGCGGATCAGCGGCCAGGCGGGGCGATTGCCGGCCGCGCCGACGAGCGCTTCGACAGCTTCCTGTTCCTTCTTGCCGGCGGAGTTCCACCAGCCTTGCGTCGTGTCGTTATCGTGCGTGCCGGTGTAGGCCACGGTGGCAGGCGTGAACCGGTGCGGCAGGTGAGTATGAGCGCCCTTGTCGCTGAACCCGAACTGCAGCACCTTCATACCCGGCATTCCCAGTTCACGGCGCAGCGCGTCGACTTCGGGCGTGATCAGGCCAAGGTCCTCGGCCACGAACGGAAGCGGGCCTAATGCGGCCTGAATTGCGCGGAACAGTTCCAGGCCCGGCGCCTTGATCCACTCGCCGTTCACGGCAGTCTCTTCCCCGGCGGGAATGGCCCAATAGGCCTCGAAGCCGCGGAAGTGATCGAGGCGCACGATGTCATAGACCTCGACGGCGCGGCGGATGCGGTCAATCCACCAGTCGAAGCCGCGCGCCTCAAGCACGTCCCAGCGGTAAAGCGGATTGCCCCAGCGCTGGCCCGTGGCCGAAAAGTAGTCGGGCGGCACGCCGGCGACGCGCTCGGGCTTCAGGCCGCGATCGAGCTCGAAGATGCCGGGATGAACCCACACGTCGACCGAGTCCATGTTGACGAAGATGGGCACGTCGCCCATGACGCGGATTCCATCCTCCGCGGCAGCCTCGCGCAGTTGATTCCACTGTTTTGCGAAAGCGAATTGCAGCGCCCGCTCCATGGCTACCGCGCGGCCGTGCTCCGCTTCGGCCTGTGCCAGGGCCTGTGGATCGCGGCGGCGCAGCAGCTCGGGCCACTCGGTCCACGCGCCGGTTTGAAACTCGCGGCACAGGACGGCGTAAAGTGCGTAGTCGTTGAGCCACGTTGCTTCATCGCGGCAAAACCCCTCGAAATCGGCCCATTGATCGGCCAGTGCGTCGTCGTCCAGCCCGCGATCGAGGAAATTCCCCGCCGCCTCGTGGAGCAGTGGCAGCTTCCGCGCCTCAACCTCCACAAAATCGACTGCTCCAGAGCGGTCGGCGGCACCCTTGATGCGCTCTGCGCCGATCCAGCCCCAGCCGGCGAGAAACTCCAGGCTGATGAGCGCAGGATTTCCGGCGAACGCCGACGAGCCCGCATAGGGTGAGTTGCCGTAACCGGTAGGGCACAGCGGCAGAACCTGCCAGACATGCTGTTTGGCGCGGCCGAGAAAACCCACAAATTCGTGCGCGGCGGGACCCAGATCGCCGATGCCTCCGTAGGAGGGCAAGGAGCTCACATGCAGCAGAACTCCGGAAGAACGCTGGAATTCCATGATGCAAATACTACCGGATCGCCTATCCCCACCGGCCGATAACTGAGTGAAAAGGGCATCGAAGCCGTCGAAACGGCTTCCGCGGCGAGGACGCGTTGCTTGCGGTCGATGGATGAAATGTAACGGCCGAGCCGGCGTCGTTCCGGGCGTGACCTTAGCGCCCAACCTCGATGCCCGCCAGATCGCCGGCCTGCGGCGGGGCTGCCGGTTGCGGCAGCAGTTGCGCCGCGAAATGCAGCTCGCGCAAAGAGGCCCGCAACCTGGATGGCTGCGGGCCTTTTCAGTTCCCCGGAAAACCGCCTAATGCTTACAGTCCGGGCGTTTCCCCTTTTGGCTTGGCGTTCATGCGAACCAGATTGTGCTTCTTGTAGTCGTTCCACACGCCGCTTGCGAAGACGCTGAAGGCCTCGTTCCGCCCCTGTTCCAGAAGCTCATCCCGCGTCTTGTCGAAGTTCTTGGCAATCTCGTCCGCGGTCGGCTCCTGCTTCAAGAGAACCTTGGCCACCACGCCGGTGCGCCCCGTATCGATCGGCCCGCTGATCGCGCCCACATTCATGTCGAAGAGCTGCGGCGCAACCTGGCCCACTTCGCCGAAATCGGGCACCTGGCCGCTTTCGCCCACCAGGTCGCTGGTCTTCACCGTAGCGCCCACGGCCTTTGCCGCCTTGGCCAGATCGTTCATCGTCTTTGCCTTATCCGCCATTTCCTTTGTCTTCTGGCTCAGCAGAGCAGGAAGCTGCTCGTCGCGGTAATCGTCGAGCACGTGGGACTTCCAGTCGGCAAACGCGGGCGCGTGCGCCGGAACGATGCCCGTTACCTGGAAGATCGCATATCCCTCGCCCGTGGACGCCGATTGCGGCGGGTCGCCCTGTTTGGCGTCAAAGGCCTTGGCCAGTACCTGCGAGCTGTCGGGCAGCGCGGTAATCACGCCATCGTGCGCCAAAGGCTGTGTAGTCACCAGCTCCAGGTGGTGCGCCGCCGCCGTCTTCTCGAGGCCGTTCTTGACCGCCTCGCTGGTCAGTTGCTGCGCATAATTCTGCTGCGCTACGGTCTCGGCCTGGCGCGTCAGCGCCGCAACAATGCTGGACTGCACATCGCTGAGCGGCTGCGTGTGCGCCGCTTGCCGCTCTTCCACCTGCACAATGTGATAGCCGAA
>JBEKXX010000167.1:0-5707 GCA_049511595.1 Occallatibacter sp.
TTTCGTTTTCTGGTCCGCTCCCTCCTCCTGGGCTTCTTGCCAAATATAACGAAGTAATTCCGAATGGAGCAGAGCGAATCGTAGCGATGGCGGAGCGGCAGAGCGCTCATCGTGAGTCTTTGGAAGCCCAAGTTGTAACTGGAAATGTAGCGAGTCAGGCAAGAGGCTCGATCTTCGCCTTCATAATTTGCCTCATCGCGCTTCTCGGTGGCTTTGCACTTCTCTTCACAGGCAAAAATGTAGATGGTTTGGTCGCGATTATTTCTAGTCTGACGGCACTCGCCAGCGTCTTTGTGTATGGCAGATACCAGCAGAGAAAAGAACGTGTAGACAAGGCAAATGTCCTTGCTGCACGAAGGCGAAATTAGCCTGCAGTAACAAAATATTAGGGCACTCGAGCTTCGCTACTGCCGTCCTTTTTTTCAGGTGTTCGTGTCCCGCGCTTCTCCCAGAATCAATTTAAGGGTCATCTGTTTCTTGCCGCGCACGATGGTGACGCTCACGGTGTCCCCGGCCTGATGCTTGTCCATAATGGCGCTGATGTCTTGCGGATCGGTGATCTCGTGGCCGTCGATTGCGACGATGAGATCGCCGCCGAGCACAATGGGCGTGTTGCCCACGTAGGCCTGCTCACTGCCGCCGCGCAGGCCGGCGCGCTCTGCTGCTCCGCCGGGAACGACACGCTGGATGAGGACGCCGGAATCGGCGGCGAGGCCCATCTGCGAGGCGAGGTCAGGACCGATTGCGTAGGAAACGATGCCCAGCGAAGGCCGCTTGACGCGCCCGTAACGGATGAGGTCGGCGAGCACGGCCTTGGCCGTGTTGATGGGGATTGCGAAGCCGATGCCGGAGCTTTGGTCCGCTCCATTTGACGCGATCATGGTGTTGATGCCGATGACTTCGCCCGATGAGTTGAGCAGCGGGCCGCCGGAGTTGCCGGGATTGATGGCCGCATCGGTCTGGATGGCGTCTTCAATGGGGGCTCCATCCGCGCTCCGAATCGACCGGATGGAGCTGATGATGCCGCGCGTCATGGTGCCGCTGAGGCCGAAGGGATTGCCGATGGCGTAGACCTTCTGGCCCACGTTCAGCTGCGAGGAGTCAGCCAGCGTGACCGGCTGCAGGTTGGGCGCGTCGATCTGCAGCAGCGCCAGGTCGTGGACCTTGTCGACGCCCACCACGTGGGCCGGGAAACGGCGCTTGTTCGAGAGCATGACCTCAATGCCGCGGTTGGCGCCCTCGACCACGTGATAGTTGGTGAGAATGTGGCCGGCTTTATCGAGGATGAAGCCCGAGCCCTGCCCCTGCTGCGGCACCGTTCCATAAAAAAAGTCGAAGACCAGGGTGGTGGAGGTGATGTTGACCACCGAGGGAAGGACCTTTTTATAAATGGCGATGTTGTTCTGCTCTTCGGCGTCGTAGCTGGGCGCGGCGTGCGCCTCAGTGAGTTCGAGCGGTGCGCCGGAGCCGCCGGAACCGAACAGAGTGGGACGGCCCATGGTAAAGCCGGGCTGAAGATGCGTGGTGATGAACCAGAATCCGCCCAGCAAAAGCAATAGGATGATGAGAATCCGGCTCAGTTTCATGGCGAACAAACCTGAAGAACCTTCCTGAAGTAGATACGGCGGCAGCGGGGCAAGGTTCCACCTCGTAGAGCGCGGCCGCCTTTCTTATTGTAGAGACAAGTTCTGCCCGGGTTTGTTGCTCTGGGCAATGCTCGCTTGAAGAAGGCGCGGCCACAGGGCCTGGACCTGGGCGCGCAAAGCGGCGATATCGCCCGAGTTATCAAGCACATAATCGGCTTGGGCGGCTTTTTCAGCATCGGGAACCTGGTGCGCGAGGCGCGTACGGGCCTCGGCCTGGATGGCTTCAAGGGTGGAGACCGCCGGAGGGCTGCCGGGCCGGGAGGACCCGCCGCCCGCGACTGAGGATTGGATGCGGGCGGCGTAACGGGCGATTTTGATTTCATCGGGCGCGGTGACGACGATGATGCGGTCGATGCGGCGGCGCCAGCCAGCGATGATCCCAAGCGACGAAGACCTGTCGCCGGGGGTCCCGGCGAGCACACTGTCACTTTCACCGCGGGCGCGCGCGTCGCGAACGACTTCAAAGATAAGCGCCGACTCGACGACGGCGACGGCGGAAGGCGAGTGCGCGAAGACCTCTTCCATCCAACGCTGCTGGGCTGCAATCACGGGCGGATGGACGATGGCGTTCAGCTCCTGCAAGCGGCCGTGGCGAAAGGCGAGATCGGCGAGACGGGCGCGGTCGAGATGGCCGTCGGGCAAGATTACGCCGGGACCGAAGTGCGCGACGATCCGATCGTAGACTTCGTGACCCGGCTCCATGAATTCGCGGCCTAGCGCGTCGGCCTCGATGACATGCGCACCAAGTTCGCGCAGCATGGCGGCGACGGTGGATTTGCCGCTACCCAGGCCGCCGGTGAGGCCGACGCGCAGCACGAGCTACAATCCCCGCCGCAGTTTGGCGGCGCGAACGGTGTTGGCCATGAGCATGGCGATCGTCAGCAAACCCACGCCGCCGGGAACGGGCGTGTAGGCGCCTGCGAGTTCAAAGGCTTTGGGATCGATGTCGCCCACGATGGTCGAGCCACGTTTGGCGAATGTAGCTTCGCGTTTGGCGTCGCCCTTGAAGAAACGATCGAACTCCACGCGCGTGGTCAGGCGGTTGATGCCGACGTCGATGAGCGTTGCGCCGGGTTTGACCATGCCGGGTGTGATGAAGCCAGGGCGGCCGATGGCGGCGACAAGGATGTCGGCTTGGCGCGTGATCGCTGGCAGATCGTGCGTCTTTGAATGGCAAATCGTCACCGTTGCGTTCTGGTGGAGCAGGAGCAGCGCGACGGGCTTGCCCACAATGTCGCTGCGGCCGACGACGACCGCGTGCTGGCCGGCGATGGGAATCTGGCTGCGCTGGAGGATCTCGATGACGCCGGCGGGCGTGCAGGGCACGAGCGCCGGACGGCCGGCGAGCAGACGGCCCGCGTTCACGGGATGAAAGCCGTCAACGTCCTTCGCGGGATCGATGGCGTCGAGCAGCGCTTTGGAGTCGACATGCGCGGGCAGCGGCAATTGGATGAGGATGCCGTCGATGTCGTCGCGGGCGTTAAGGGCGGCGACGAGCGAGAGCATTTCGGCGGTCGTGACGGTGTCAGGCGGCGCGATGAGGTCGCTATGAAGGCCAAGCTCGGCGCAGGCCTGCACCTTGTTGCGGACGTAGATCTCGGACGCGGCCACGTTGCCCACGAGCACCGCGGCGAGGCCCGGCCGCACGCCGCACGCGGCGAGTGTGCAAACTTCTTTGGCCACTTCCTGCTTGATGGCGGCGGCGATGGCTGCGCCATCCAGAATCTTCGGCATTCTTTACTCCAAAGTTCATGGTATCGCTTCTGGACCGGCTCACTGGCTCTTTACCGGCGGGAGTTCCTGCGATGGGCGCCGAGTGTGCGGGCGCGTAATTCGAAGATGCTTGAGCGTGCAGGCGTCACATCGGATTGTGAGCTAACTCACATACAACCCCGCACTACCGCTCTAACGTTAACGGGGTTGGAAGTGTGCCAAATCACGCGATTAATCACAATGGACGCTTCCGGGTTAGCGGAGACAGCGCTTCATGAGCGGTCTGAAGGATACAGGACATCTTTTCCGGTTTGCGGGGCTTTTTGTCGTCGCGTTCGTGGTGTTTCTGGTGGTTCGCGGGTACGTGGTTCCAAAGACCTTTGGGCAGTATGGGCATTATCGCGGGGCAGCGATCGGCGAGATTGCCGCGCGCCCGGTGAAGTTTGCCGGGCGCCAGACGTGCGAGACGTGCCACACGGATATTGCCGATATCAAGGCGAAAGGCGCGCACGCGCACGTGAACTGCGAGGCGTGCCACGGAGCGCTGGCGGCGCACGCTGACGATCCCATGTCGGTAACGCCGGCGAAGCTGGATACTGCGGTGCTGTGCGCACGCTGCCACACGGCGAGCGCTGCCAAGCCTAAGAATTTTCCGCAGGTGGATCCGGCAGATCACTCGGGCGGAGCTCCGTGCGAGACCTGCCACAATCCCCACAGCCCGATCATTGGCTCCGACTCCGGCGCGAGTGCGGCGAAAGGAGGCGCGAAATGAACATCAGCCGGCGTCATCTGATGATCCTTTTGCCGGCGGCGGCCGTGGCGTGGAAGCACGTGCTGGCCGGAACCCCTGAGGACTCGCCCAACTACCAGATGAGCGAGCACTGGTGGGGAATGCTGATCGATATTCCAAAGTGCATCGGGTGCGGCAACTGCGTGCGCGCCTGCCAGACGGAGAACGATGTGCCCGATGGATTCTTCCGCACCTGGGTAGAGCAGTACCACCGGACGGGCTATCACCTGGAGAGCCCCGAGGTGATCTCGCCAGACGGCGGCAAAGAGGGATTCCCGGTAGTGCGGGAAGGCGCGGAGGGAGATTACTTCTTCGTTCCCAAGATGTGCAACCACTGTACGGATTCGCCCTGCACGCAGGTGTGCCCGGTCGGAGCCACCTTCATCACGCCCGACGGAGTGGTGCTCATAGACCCGAAATACTGTCTGGGATGCGCTTATTGCGTGCAGGCCTGCCCGTACGGCTGCCGCTACATTCATCCCGAAAAGAAGGTCGCGGATAAATGCACCCTCTGCTACCACCGGATTACGAAGGGACTGACGACGGCTTGCTGCGAGGCGTGCCCGACGGGAGCGCGGCAACTGGCCGATTTGAAGAATCCCAACGATCCGATTCACGAGTTTCTGAAAACCCACACGGTGCAGGTTTTGAAGCCGCAGATGGCCACCGGAGCGAAGGCTTTTTATAACGGGCTGGATGGTTCGGTGCGGTGAGGAAGACAGCTTCTAGCCTCTAGCTGCCAGCTTCTAGCCGCACGTATCGGCGGGAAGCCGAAGCGGCTGGAACCAGCACGAAAGGCTAGAGGCTAGGAGCTAGGAGCTAGCAGCTAGGAGCTGTTTTTATGAGCGGTGTTGAAGGCTACATGTATCCGAACGAAGTGACGCTTTACTGGAGCGTGCTGATCGTTCTCTACCCGTACATCACGGGGCTGGTGGCGGGCGCATTCATTCTGGCGTCGCTGGAACGCGTGTTTCGCGTGGAAGCAGTGAAGCCGACGTACAGGCTGGCGCTGCTGACGGCGCTGGCTTTTCTGCTGGTGGCGCCGTTGCCGCTGATTTTGCACCTGGGCCATCCGTTTCGCTCGCCGGAGATGTACTTTACCCCGCACAGCACCTCGGCCATGGCGATGTTCGGATACGTGTACATGTGGTATTTGATGGCCGTGCTGGTGTTCGAAATCTGGCTCGATTACCGGCGTGAAATCGTGCTGCTGTCGCAGCAGTCCAAGGGCTTGTTGCGCTGGATCTACAAGTTGATGACGCTAGGCTCGAGCAATATCAGCGCGCGATCGCTCGAAATCGACGAGAAGGTCGGCTGGGTGGTCACGATGATCGGCATTCCCTCAGCGTTTCTGCTGCATGGCTATGTGGGATTCATCTTCGGCTCGCTCAAGGCCAACCCCTGGTGGTCGTCGCCGCTGACGCCGGTGGTGTTCATCTTCTCCGCCATGGTGTCGGGCATTGCCGCAGTCATGCTGCTTTACATGGCCGTGACCAAGTTGCGTAAACAGGCGATCGACATGCGCTGCGTGGACACGATCGCCATGTACATGTTCTAC
>JBEKXX010000168.1:0-5547 GCA_049511595.1 Occallatibacter sp.
TGGCTGGCGCAATTGAGCCGGCAATACGGCCGGCACATCGGGCGGCTCGACGAAATCCCCGACGCGGAGCTGGCCACGCTGGCGGACCGCGGCATCAACTCGCTGTGGCTGATCGGCGTGTGGGAGCGCAGCCGCGCGTCGAAGACGATCAAACAGCTTTGCGGCAACCGTGAAGCCGTAGCCTCGGCCTATTCGCTGTTCGACTATCGCATCGCTGACGATCTTGGCGGCGAGCCGGCCTACATCAACCTGCGCGACCGCGCTTTCCGGCACGGCGTGCGCCTGGCCAGCGACATGGTTCCCAACCACATGGGCATCGACTCGCTCTGGGTGATCGAACACCCCGAGTGGTTCATTTCGCGCCCCGATCCACCCTATCCAGCCTACAGCTTCGAGGGGCCCGATCTCTCCCACGACGGCCGCGTGGAGATCAAGATCGAAGACCATTACTACGAGCAGTCCGACGCCGCCGTGGTTTTCCGGCGCCGCGACAAAGCCACCGGAGAAACCCGCTATATCTACCACGGCAACGACGGCACCAGCTTTCCGTGGAACGATACGGCGCAGCTCGACTACCTGAATGCGGCGGTGCGCGAGCAGGTCATTCAAACCATTCTGCATGTGGCGCGGCTGTTCCCTGTCATTCGCTTCGATGCCGCCATGACGCTGGCCAAGCGCCACTTTCACCGGCTGTGGTTTCCCGGCCCCGGATCGAGCGGCGCCATTCCCTCTCGCGCCGAATACGGTATGAATCAGGCCGAGTTCGACCGGGCTATGCCGCATGAGTTCTGGCGCGAGGTGGTGGATCGCGTGGCCGCGGAAGTTCCCGGCACGCTGCTGCTGGCCGAGGCGTTCTGGCTCATGGAGGGTTATTTCGTCCGCACGCTGGGCATGCATCGCGTGTACAACAGCGCCTTCATGATCATGCTGCGCGACGAGGACAACGCCAAATACCGCTCGGTCATCAAGAACACGCTGGAATTCGATCCCGACATTATGAAGCGGTACGTCAACTTCATGTCGAATCCCGACGAGCGTACGGCCATCGATCAGTTCGGCAAGGGCGACAAGTGTTTTGGAGTGGCGGCGATGATGTCCACGCTGCCGGGCCTGCCTATGTTCGGCCACGGCCAGATCGAGGGATTCACTGAGAAGTACGGCATGGAGTACCGCTGGCCGCGCTACGAGGAGTCGCCCGACCACTGGCTTGTGGAGCGCCACGAGCGCGAGATTGCACCGTTGCTTAAACGCCGCCGGCTGTTCGCCGAGAGCACGAACTTCCTGCTCTATGACTTCTTTAACGCCAATGGCAAAGTGAATGAGGACGTTTTCGCCTACTCGAACCGCTCCGGTGGAGAATGTGCCCTGGTGGTTTATCACAACCGCTATGCCAACGCGCACGGAACCATCGATTTCTCCGCCGCCTACGCCGACAAGGGGTCAGCCCAGCTTCGCCAGCGGAGGCTTGCCGATGGGCTGGGCCTGAGCGGAAACCGCGGCGCCGTGATGGCCTGGCGCGACTCGCTTACGAGCCTGGAATACCTGCGCCGCACGCATGAATTACTCGATTGCGGACTCACCCTCGATCTTCACGCCTATCAGTGCCACGTATTCCTCGATTGGCGAGAACTCAATCCCACGGCGCTGCAGCCCTGGGACCGGCTTGCGGACTGGCTCGACGGGCGCGGCGTACCCGATCTTGCCGACGAGTTGGTCAATCTGGAGCTCAAGCCTGTACATGATGCGCTTAGGCAGCTTTTGGATCCGGGCGTGGTGCGGCACTTCGCCGATGTCGCCGAGCATCCACGCGCTGTGGGCGCTGAAAGAAACAAGAAAATCGAGCGCCAGCGGAGCGAATTCCTGAAACAGGCGTGGGCACAAGCCGAGGTATTTCTACGCCTGGCGCAAGCGGCCTACGCCGAGCGCCTGAGGAAAGAAAACCAGCCCGTGCGCGGCGAAATTACGGCTGAACCGGTGTCCCAGTCGCAGAGATTCACGCAGTTGCTTCGCACGGCCATGCTCATGCCGGCCGTCGAAGCGCTCTTTCCATCTCCCTGGACTGCGGCTGCGCGCCGCGTGTTGCCCGGTTCCAGCCCGCAGTTCACAGCCACGGAAATGTGGGGGCCGGTTTTGGCCTGGTGCGCGCTCCAGTTGCTCGCCGAGTCCATCGATCCCGCGCAGCCTGAACGCACCGCGCTCGATCTCTTCGATCGTCTACGGCTGCGCGAACCGTTTGCCCATGCTTTCATCGCTCACGGGTTCGAGGGCGAGGAAGCTTGGCGCGTCGCGGCGCGGATCAAGGTTCTGCTGCTCACGGGCGCAGGCGTGGGCAAAGAGCAGGAGCCTGTACCTCCGGCTGAAGTTGAAGTGGCCGTTGCCGAAGCGCCGGACCAGCAAGCGGTGGGCGTCTCCTCGGCAGGGGGTGCGGCCCGGGAAGAGGAGCCGGAACCGGCAATGCCGCAAATCGAAGTCGA
Source organism: Occallatibacter sp. (assembly GCA_049511595.1). Lineage (GTDB taxonomy): Bacteria > Acidobacteriota > Terriglobia > Terriglobales > Acidobacteriaceae > Telmatobacter. The sequence continues at coordinate 2,475 of JBEKXX010000168.1, forward strand.
AAAGGTAGCGCTGGTGCCCGTTCTTTGGCTCGATCCCGATGTGCGCTGGCTCTGCGGCGTCCATGAGACGGAGGGCCATGTCTACCTGATCAGCGAACTCTATGAGGAAATGCTCTGGTGGCTGCTTATGCCTTCGCTGCTGCGTCTTGCCGGCGAGACCGCGCCGCGCCGAGCCGCCGTGGAAGAACTGAGCAGGACCGTCACTGCGGCTCTCAATTCCGCAAAGGCCGCCGGCTACCGCATCGATGCACTGCTCGGCTCAGCGTCCGCCAGAGACAGCGGTGAATCCCCTGCGCCGGATGCGGATACCGAGCAGGCAAGGCAGCCTGTGAGCGGGCAGGAAAGCTGAAACTGCGAAACGGCAGGTTCAAAGGACTCATCTACGGCTTTTTCCGGACAGCCAGCAGGGTTCGGAGCCGCGGCTGAGAGCTTTGGATTTACATGTAGGCTCGACTGTCACAGCCCATTGTGACCTCAGGCACATCGCAAAGAGGATGGAAAGGTTCAAAGTTCCACCCGGACCTTCTGTAGGGAGAAGCCTCGAGCGTTGTTGTGTGCCTTGGGGGCGGAAACGATTTTTTGACAGGCCTCCGGCGCTTTTACAATTCGGCTTTTTCTTCATTTTTGTTCCTTCTCCCGGAGGGTCCGTTGACATGCTTGAGGATGTAGCGCGAGCAATCCGCGCCGCGCCGGACAGGGGGGAACATGGCAACAGCGGCCCACGACGTCACACTTGAAAGCCTTGAAGCTCACGAGCGCCTGCTGATCGACCAGGCGATCGCCAAGCACGGAAACCGGCCCGGGGCGCTGTTGGGAGTCCTGGAAGACGTTCAGGCCGCCAACGCGCACAAGTATCTCTCCATGGAGACGTTACGTTACATCTCCGAGAGAACCGGCGTCCCTCCGTCCACGGTCTACAGCGCTACCACGTTTTATTCGCTCTTCAACCTCGATCCGCAGGGCGACAACGTGATCTGTGTCTGCCGGGGGACGGCCTGCCACACCCGCGGATCGCGCACGCTGCTCGAAAAACTCTGCTTCGACCTGGGCCTGAGCGAGCACGAATCGGGTGATACCAAAGAGACCGAGAAGCTGGCGCTCACCACCAACGACAACAGATTCACGATTCGCACCGTCGCTTGCTTCGGCCAGTGCGCGCTGGCCCCGGTGGTCGAAGTGAACCACCACATCCTGAGCCACGTGAACGAACGCACCTTGCAGCGCGAAGTGAAGGCCTTGACACAGGGGAGGAAGTGATGCCGCGCATTCAGGACATCGGCGTCTTTAACGCGGTCCGCGAGGCCGGGCTTGCCAAGCTTACGCCTGCCGTTCCCCGCATTACCGTGAGCATGGGAACCTGCGGCCAGGGCAATGATGCCGAAGAGGTGTATCACGCCCTCTATGCGGCTATCGACCACAGCGGCCTTGACGTGATGCTGGCCGGCGTGGGCTGCTTCGGTTGTTGCTTTCAGGAGCCGTTGGTAAGCGTGCGCCTGCCGGGATACCCGATCGTTGTGCTCTCCCGCGTGCAATCCAACGACGCAACGCGCATCCTCGAGGGTGTTTCCTCCGGCGTGATGCCCGCCGATCTCGTCTTCTGCAAGATCGAGGAGTGGGATCACATCACCGGACATGTGCGTTACGGCCAGGGCTACCCTGAGATTCCGCTCTGGAATACGATTCCGTTTTTCAAGGGCCAGAAGAAGATCGTACTGCGCAATTGCGGTCTTATCAGCCCCTCCGATATAGAGGAGTACATCGGCGTTGGCGGCTACCAGGCGCTTTACAAGGTGCTCATCGACGGACGCCCCGAGACAGTGATTGAGCAGGTGAAGGCCGCGCGCCTGCGGGGCCGCGGCGGCGCCGGCTTCCTCACCGCCAACAAGTGGGACTATCTCTCCAAGGCCAAGTCCGACACCAAGTACATCATCTGCAATGCCGACGAGGGCGACCCCGGCGCTTTTATGAATCGCAACGAGATCGAAGGCGATCCGCACTCGCTTATCGAGGGCATGCTCATCGGGGCGTACGCCACCGGCGCTACGGAAGGCATCATCTATGTGCGAGCGGAATACCCGCTGGCGGTCAGCCGCCTCAAGCGCGCCATTGAGCAGGCAAGGGAATACGGCGTGCTCGGTTCCAACATCCTCGGCCGCGGTTTTCACTTCGATATTGAGATCGTGAAGGGCGCTGGCGCCTTTGTGTGCGGCGAAGAGACAGCCTTGATTGCCTCCCTCGAAGGCCATGCCGGCCGGCCGCGCCCCCGACCGCCCTATCCCGCGCAGAAGGGGCTCCTCGGCAAGCCCACCAATATCAACAATGTCGAAACCTGGTACAACATCGCGCCCATTGTCATGCGCGGTCCCGCCTGGTTTGCTGAAACCGGCAGCGCGAAGAGCCCCGGAACCAAAGTTTTTTCGCTGGTGGGCAAGATTCATAATACGGGCCTCGTCGAAATGCCGCTGGGAACGCCGCTCAAGAGTTTTATCTACGATGTCGGGGAAGGACCTGCGATGGGGCGCCACGTGAAAGCCGTGCAGACCGGCGGGCCCTCCGGCGGGTGCATCCCCGCCACCATGCTCGATACGCCTGTGGACTATGAAAGCCTGGCCCAGCTCGGCGCCATCATGGGCTCCGGCGGCATGGTGGTAATGGACGACGACAACTGCATGGTCGACGTGGCGCGCTACTTTGTCGAATTCACTCATTCCGAATCCTGCGGCAAATGCGTTCCCTGCCGCGTCGGCCTCGACAAGTCGCTGCGCATCCTCAAGGCCATGACCAAGGGCGACGGATCGCACGAACTGCTGGAGCGCCTCGATGAGCTATGCCGCATGGTCCGCGAGTGCTCGCTGTGCGGCCTCGGCCAGTCCGCGCCTAACCCCGTGCTCACCACGTTGCGGCACTTCCGCGACGAATACGAAGACCACATCGTTGCGCACCGCTGCCGCGCCGGCGTTTGCCAGGAGCTCACGTTCTCTCCCTGTGAGAACAGTTGCCCGCTGCACATGAACATCCCGCGCTTCCTCACGCTCTATCAGGAGGGCCGGCTGGAGGATGCCTTCGTTTCCGT
>JBEKXX010000169.1:0-5502 GCA_049511595.1 Occallatibacter sp.
TGACGGCGCCGCGGACTTCCTTGAGCTTGAGCGCTTGCGCCTTGTCGGAATCCACGTCGGCCACGTCGACACCGAGGTAGCCGGGCGCGCCGGAGTGTGCCAGCAGCGGGCTGGTGTCCTCAAAGAAGTGCGCCATCTCCTGCGCCTGGGCGCGGGCCGCGGGCGGTGCGGCGAGCAGGCAGGCTGCAGCGGCGGTCAACAAACCAAGAGCAAAGTTCAGATGAGATGTTCGGCACGGCCTCAAAAGGTGATTCATTGCGTTTACTCCCCCGGTAGTTCATCGTCCGGTCCGCGCTCTTAAAGACGGCGCAGTGGCCGGAAGGATAGGCGAAATTACTGAATTTCCGGCACCCGGCTTAAAACCTGCCGGGAAACATTCCGGATCTGAGAATTCTGGTCAGAATTGGATACCGAATAGAGCACTTGCCGGACGCTGGTATCGGCGTCCACGGGATCCAACAAGCCGATCGCAGCGGTCCGGATCGCCGGGTCGCTGTCGCTCAACACGGCTTCAAGGACGGCGTCGCGGACGCGCACATCGTCGGCGACGTAGGGTTCGAGGCCCTCCAGGGCTTTCTGGCGCACCCTGGGGCTGCGGTCGTAGCGCAGCGCGACCATGAGCGCCTCACGGATGCCCGAAGGTTGGCAACCGTGGCCGGTGCGGCACTCTGCGGCAAGCAGGGCTACGGAGTCGTTCCGCACGCGCGGCGAGGCAGCGTCTTCAGTGGCCAGCATGAGCAATTGGCGGATGGCCGGGTCATCGACCGGGCCTTCGGCGTGCCGCGGGACAAGCTGGTTGTAGCTGACCGCGACGATTTCGCTGTTGGGCTGGCGCACAATGCTGGAGATTCCGGCGACGTTGGCCAACTCGGGCAGAGCCGGAGCGGACTGAATCTGAGCGCCGACGGGCACGGCTGACCGGGCCGTGGTTGCGGCGTGAGCGGCGCGGTTCAGCGCGAATTCGTACCCGCCGAGAAGGCCGGCGCCGGCGCCCGCCAACGCCAGGAGCAGCGCCGCCATGGGAGCGGCCTGGAGACTGGCAAAGCTGTTCAGAATGCGCTCGCTCAGGCGCTCGTACCAGCGCTTGGGCGGCAGCGTATCGAGCATTTCGTCGAGACGCAGGCGCGCGCGGGCGATCAGATTCGGAGACGGCTCGGCGACAGGATGCGCATCGGCGACCACCCTAAGCGCCAGAACCTTCTCGCGCTCCTTTTGGCAGTCTGGACAAGCAGCCACGTGGCGCTCCAACTCGTGCGCCAACTCGTCGGGCAGCTCCCCATATGCCGCCGTAACGATTCGTTCGTGTGCAAGTTCGCAATTCATAGTTACGTCCTCTAAGCCTCAAAAAAAACAGTCCTCGGTTCGTAGCTCGCAGCTATCTCAACTCCGCCAGTTGCGCCCGCAATTTCTTGGTTGCGCGGAAGAGAGTGTTCTTGGCGGTCTCCTCCGTGGTGTTCAAAATCTCGCCGATGGTGCGCAGGCGAAGCCCCTGGTAATGCTTCAACTCGAAGACCATCCGTTCGCGCGGCGTCAGCTTGGTCAGCGCCGCCTGAATCTTCTCGCCCAGCAGCTTGCGGTCGAGTTCCCGGGCAGGGTTGGAAAAGGACCGATTGTCGGAGACAGACGCCAGGACGTCAATCTCGTCGCCGCCGCGGTCCAGCACCACGGCGTGGTCCTCGCGGCGGGTCTTGCGCCGGCGCAACTGATCCAGGCAGAGGTTGGTAACGATGCGGTAGACCCAGGTGTAAAACGAGCATTCGAAGCGGAAGTTACCGATGTACCGAAAGGCTTTCAAGAAAGCATCCTGGTAAATATCCTCGGCGTCCGGCTCCGAGCCGGTAAGGTGAAGGGCTAAACGCAGGACCTGGTGTTCATACCGGCGGACCAGGACATCGAAAGCGGCCCGGGAACCGGCCTGGGCCTCGCGAATGAGGTCCATTTCATGAGCGCGGCTCTGCGCGCGCTCCTGACCTTGGCTCATATCCTCCCGGCTCGCACCGCCCATTGCCCTCGTCGCAGTCATACCTGGAGAGGATTGTACCCTTCGTCCGGCTGGCCAGGCCAAAATACCAGCCGCCTGGACGAGACTCATCGATGAGGTCATGGAAACACCACTCGTGTCAGTCGCCATCGCCTCTCCACGCAGGGAAGGTGCAAGTTCAATACACCGGATGGACGCTTCATGGCTGGTTTGGTCAACAATACAAGGGATTGGGAGTAGAAAGGGCGGGGTTAGCTGGGTTAGCTGGGTTAGCTGGGTTAGCGGAGTTCGCGGAGCTGGAGAATCAACTGGCGGCGCGGGCGAAGACGGATGCCGTTACACTGAGAAGACGATGAACGGGAATCTGTTTGACGGCATAGAGAACGCACATGGGAAGGCGGGCGGCGGGTGGTTCAGGGCGCACTGCGACGGCGGGTCGCGCGGCAATCCGGGACCGGCGGGATACGGAGCGGTGATTGAAGACCCGGAAGGCAAAGTCATTGCGCGGCTGAGCGAGTACCTGGGCAAGCAGACGAACAACTACGCCGAATACTCGGGATTGCTGGCGGTGCTGGAATGGGCGCTCGCAAATGGGGCGAAGCGGCTGCGGGTGGTCTCGGACAGCGAGTTGATGGTGCGGCAGATGAAGGGCCGGTACAAGGTGAAGAGCGCGGCTCTGCGGCCCCTGTGGGAGGAGGCGCAGCGGCGGGCGCTCAAGCTGGAGGGGTTCGAGATGCGGCACACGCTGAGGGGCGGGAACAAGGAAGCGGACCGGCTGGCGAATGAAGCGATGGATAAAGGGCAGCGGAGTTCGCGGGGTTAGCGGAGCTGAGCGGCGGGGGCGGAGAGATGGCGTTTCGGGAGATGCGAAGGCACGATAGGGCGCTTGCGGAGGCGGAGGCTCGCGAGATTCTGGCGCGCGCGGAGCATGGCGTGCTGGCGACCGCCGGAGAAGACGGATGGCCTTATGCCGTGCCGCTCAACCACGTGCTGGTTGGGGATGCGCTCTACGTTCATTGCGCATTCGAGGGGCACAAGCTGGAAAACATTGCGCACGAAGAGAGAGTCTCCTACTGCGCGGTGGCCGGCGCGACGGTTGTGCCGTCTATGCTCTCGACCCTGTACGAGAGCGCGATCGTATTTGGACGCGCGGCGCTGGTGACCGATGGCGATGAAAAGCGCCGGGCGTTGAAGCTGCTGATGGAGCGTTTCTGCGGAACGGGCGAGGAGACGGACAAGCAGTTCGAGGAGCACATGCGGAAAAACAGGGCTGGCCGGGACACGGCTGTGATCCGGATTCAGATTGAGCGGATCACGGGGAAGGCGCATCGCGCAAAGGCTTAAAGCCGCCACTTCTCCTCGGGCGCAAAAAACAACTGCGGGTTTTACAACTTCCTTTGTCCGCCGCACGGACTTCAGTCGCTCGGGATGTCAGCCGCAGACAGGGCGGGCAAGCTATCCCCTATTTCCCACCTCCCGTTCCCTGCCCCTCATGCTTTGCGGCCGAGATCGTTGCGCCAGGCGTAGCCGTCTTTTTCGAGGAGATGGTCGGCGCACTCGGGACCCCATGAGCCGGCGAAGTAATTGGGGAAAACTTCGGGATTTTTCGCGGCCCATGCCTGGAGGATCGGCGTGTAGAGAGCCCAGGTGGTTTCGACGCCGTCGCGGTGCGCGAAGAGGGTCTGGTCGCCGAGCATGGCGTCGAGGAGCAGGCGTTCATAGCCGTTGGCGCTGGATTTGCCAAAGGCCGCTTCGTAGTCGAAGTCCATATAAACGGGGCAGACGGTCATCTCGGGCGTGGTGGGCAGCTTGGCGCCGAAGCGCAGGGAGATGCCTTCGTCGGGCTGGATGCGGATGGTGAGCAGGTTGGGCTGAATCTCGCTGCATGGGCCGGAGAGCTCCATGCGGTTGAAGATGAGCAGCGGGGGCTGCTTGAACTGGATGCCGATCTCGGTGGCGTGCTTCTTCATGCGCTTGCCGGCGCGGAGATAGAAGGGAACACCGGCCCAGCGCCAGTTGTCGATGGCGAGACGGAGGGCGGCGTAGGTTTCGGTGCCGGACTCGGGATTGACGCGATTTTCGTCGCGATAACCGACAACATGCTCGCCGGCCACGATGCCGGGGCCGTACTGGCCGCGGACCGTGTTGAGGATGGGAATGGGCGGGATGGCCTGCCAGACCTTGAGCTTCTCGCGGCGCACGCTTTCGGCTTCGAAGTTGGAGGGCGGCTCAAGGGCAACGAGCGCGAGTAGCTCCATCATGTGATTCTGCACCATGTCGCGGAGGGCTCCGGCCTTTTCGTAGAACGGTCCGCGTCCTTCGACGCCGAGAGTTTCGGCCACGGTGATCTGCACGTGGTCGATGTAGTTGCGTTTCCAGATGGGCTCGAAGATGCCGTTGGCGAAGCGGAAGACGAGCAGGTTCTGCACGGTCTCTTTGCCGAGGTAGTGATCGATGCGGAAGACCTGGCTTTCCTGGAAGACGGCGTTGACCTTATGGTTGAGTTCGCGGGCGGAGTCGAGGTCGTGACCGAAGGGCTTTTCGATGACCACGGCGACGCGGCCTTTTTCAGACTGGGCCATGCCCTGCGCGCCCAGGTTCTCAATGATGCCGGCGAAGAACTCGGGAGCCGTGGCGAGATAGAAGAGGCGGTCGTCTCCGATTCCCTTCTCTTTGGCGACGCGATCGAGCTCGGTTTTCAAAGCGGCGTAGTGCGAGGGATCGTCGAAGTTGAGGGGAAAGTAGCCGATGTGGCTGACAAAGCTGTCGAGCCTGGGGTCGGCGGCATCAACGCCGCCAAATTCGACGATGCCGGCGCGCATGTCGGCGGCAAACGCGTCGCCCAGCGGACGGCGCGCGACGCCGACGATGGCGAACTGCCGGGGCAGGAGGTTCGCCTGAAAGAGGTGAAAGTAGGCGGGCAGCAGCTTGCGCTTGGTGAGATCGCCGGAGGCGCCGAAGATGACGAGGACGCCCGGATCGGGGATGCGCTCGGCTCCTTGCCGGAGCTGGGAGAGATCCTCGGGGCGAACACTCATCTGCATAGTGGCCATTGCTCGCTCCTGGTGGACAGTGAACAGTGGTCAGCGATCAGGAACGACGATCGGAACACGCTGCAATCCGGCTGCAACTGATCCCTGATCTCTGTTCCCTGCCATTACCCTTTGGCTTTGGCGAAGCGCTTGTTGACTTCGGCCCAATTGACGACGTTCCACCAGGCCGCGAGGTATTCGGGGCGGCGGTTCTGGTACTTGAGGTAGTAGGCGTGCTCCCACACGTCGTTGCCGAGGATGGGATAGAGCCCTTGCGAGAGCGGCGAGTCCTGATTGGCGGTGGTGATGACCTTGAGCTTGCCGCCCGTGAAGACCAGCCAGCCCCAGCCGGAGCCGAACTGCTTGGCGGTGGTTTCGTTGAAGGCCTTCTTGAAGGCGTCGAAATCGCCGAAGTCGGCGGAAATCTGTTTGGCGAGCTCGCCCGAGGGGTTGCCGCCGATGCCGGGCGCGTTGGCCGGGCCCATGATG
>JBEKXX010000170.1:0-5345 GCA_049511595.1 Occallatibacter sp.
GTGCAATACCGGCCTCAGCCAGCGGAGAGGGAGGCGGCACGGGAGCCAACTACGCCGCGCATGAACACGCAGGCGCAACACGCACAGAGCTACGGCGCGGTCCGCGGGCAATATGCGGTGCAGAATCACGGCAGGCCTGCCACGCCGGCCGTCAGCCGGCCGCTTCCGGCAGACCGCAGCGTGAGGTCCACGACGTCGAATCAGGGGCACGGCAACAGCGGCGGAGGCAACAGCGGGCACCATCGCTAGCTCTTGGCCGCGGTATTCTGGAGAAACAAGGCCGCGCGCAGTATCGTAGCAGCGCGCGGCCATCTCTTCCTCGCGGGCACCCATCCGGGCTTTGCCTGGGGGGTAGTTACTCCGCTTTCATCACCTTGATCGCCACCAGATTTCGTACCCAGCGCGACGGATGCTTTTCGCGCGTCGCAATCAACTTCATTGGTCCATCGCCTGTCAGCGGTTTTCTGTTCTCGCTGTCGGCCACAATCACAACGGCGTCATGAATAGCGGGGTTCACCTCGCCCAAAGAATAAACCGCTTTGTAGCCGTCGGAACCCTCGGCCACAAGATAAAGCCGCACACCCGCGCCATGCGGAGCTGCCGGAACGCCGAGCGGCGTGAGCAGGTCCATGAGCGAAACGCCTGAGTACGTGTCATCGGCTTTGGTGTGCTGGTTGTGGACGGTCACTGTGACGTGCGGCAGGCTGGCCAGCGTGGCGGGCGTCCAGTCCATCGACTTCTCACCGAACGTGGTACGCAGCACGCCGGGAGGAATCGAAGCTGCGTTACCGGGTTTCATCGCGCCGTGCATCATCCCCATACAGTCGCCCATGTTCATGGACTTCGAGTCGGAGCCGCTGCCCATGTCCATCTGCTTGCCGCCGCTCGAACCCATGTCCATCATGCAGTGGCTCATGTCCATCGGGTTTGCCGAGCTCGCCGCCGGGGCCGTGCCGGCCGGTTTGCTCATATCCACCCCGTCCATCGAGCCGCCGGAGGGCTGCTGATTCTGCGTCTGGGCCGGCAGAGCCGCAACCCACAGCAAACAGAGAGAGATAGCGAAAAGCACTCGCGAACGCTTCATGAAGTCCTCCCAGACCCCATCGTATACTGGACGCATGTCGATCGTGCGCAACGTCGCCGGCATCGCCAAGGGCATGAGCATCACCCTGCGCGAGACGTTTGCGCCCACGGAGGTCGAGAATTACCCTGACGGCAAGGGCCCGCTGCGCGGAGCGGTTCTGGAGCCGCGCTACCGCGGCGCGCACGTGCTCGAGCGCGACGAAAACGGGCTGGAGAAGTGCGTGGCGTGCTTTCTGTGCGCGGCCGCCTGCCCAGCCAACTGCATCTATATCGAGGCCGCCGAGAATACGGAAGAGAATCGCATCTCCTCGTCGGAACGGTACGCCAAGGTCTATAACATCGACTACAACCGCTGCATCTTCTGCGGCTATTGCGTCGAGGCCTGTCCCACTGACGCCATCACGCACGGCCACGGCTTCGAGCTGGCCACGCTGAACGCCACCAACCTGGTGATGCGCAAGGAAGACATGCTGGTACCCGTGGCGGCGCTGACGGCGGGGAAGTAGCCGGTCTTAGTCCCTTCTTCTTCAAAACGGCGACAAGATCCTTGGTCCGGTCGATCGAATCACCGTGCCCGGCGCGCCAGACGCTGCCGATCCAGCGCCTGGCGCAGCAGCGATTTGATGACTGCCTGGCGGCTGATGTTCAACGCACGCGCCTCGTCGTCCAGCTCGTTCAGCATCGGAGCTGTAAAGTCCACATTCACGCGCTGAATGGGCGGCATCATCTTGCCTTTTCCGGTGAAAAAGCGCAAGACATTCTCGCCTCTATCGGCCATTTCCGCGATCTCATCGGCGGTCGGCGGCTTGGGGGATTCAAGTGTTTTCGACATAGAGTTCCTCTTCTTCACGGGTCGATTTCCAAAGTGTGACCAGGTGGTAAATCTCGCCTTCTTCGTCCTCGCGCATCTCAAATACGAGCGAATACAGGCGCTGGCCCACCCAGCCAATTGCGATGTGTTGTTCGGGCACATCGGATCGTCGATCAAGATAGTAGGGGCGGGTGAAGATATCCTGGGCCTCTTCAAAACCAATGCCCCGCCGCGGATTCTCCCTCAATCTCTGGCTCTTGCGTGGATCGAAGTCAAACCGCATTTGTATAACAGTTATACCATATCGAGTCCGCAACGACAATAGCGGCCCACCTGCTTTCTACGCTACCCTTGACAGCAGCCGGCGCTTGCGCATCTCCGTCGTCACCCGCTCCACCTTCCAACCTCGCCTGCAACCCTGGAGCGGGCAACCCGGCTCAAGGCTCCATTTCCACGCTTGCTGCGATTCTTGGCGCCAGCCGCTGGAGCAACCCGGTGAGGCGGCTCTCCACCCAGTGGCCGGTTTCGTTTACCTCTTCGTGGCTCAACGGCGTGGAACTCAGCCCCGCCGCTAAATTGGTGACGCATGAGATGCCCAAAACCTCAAGCCCCATATGCCGCGCTACGATGGTCTCGGGTACGGTGGACATGCCCACCAGCGCTGCGCCCAAGGCGCGGAATGCGTGAATCTCCGCGGGCGTTTCAAAGCTCGGCCCCGGCGTGGCCAGATAAATGCCTTCTTCCAACGCGAATCCTTCTTCGGTCGCGGCCTCTTTTGCCAGTGCACGCAGCGTCTTGCTGTACGCCTCCGTCATGTCAAAGAAGCGCAGCCCCGCACCGGGGCGGAATCCGAAGCGTGGGTCATTGGGGCCGTTGAGCGGGTTCCAGCCCATCAGGTTGATGTGGTCGGTCAACACAACGAGTTGGCCTGCGTGGAGACTGGCCTGAATTGCTCCAGCCGCATTGGTCAACACCACAGCGCGGATGCCCAGAGCGCCCAGCACGCGCATGGGAAAAGTGACCTGAAGCGGCGAGTAGCCCTCGTAGAAGTGGACGCGCCCCTGCATGATAATGACCGGCGCGCCGCCGAGGAGCCCCGCCACGATGCGCCCGGAATGGCCCTCGACCGTGGATTGCGGGAAGTTGGGAATTTCTCTGTACGGAACGACGACCGGATCCCGGACCGCATTGGCGACAGCGCCCAATCCGGAGCCCAGCACGATGCCCACGAGCGGCTGCCGCGAACTTAGCCTAGCTTTAAGGAATGCGACAGCCTCTGCGACCTGATCGTAGTAAGTCATACGGGAGCGGGCGGTACGCTTTCGATATTCTACAGGCCGGCGAGGGGCGGTGCGGCTGTGTAAATAACAATCCCAGCCAAGGTGGAAGCGACGGCCATCACTTTTTGCCAATTTGACCCGGCGGTATAATGCGATCCTGACCGAGACCGTTCATTGCGCATGTGGACCCTCATCTCGCGCCGGCTACGACAGGGGAATGGAGTGTTGACGATGACAACGCAACAGTCAGAACACGAGCTGGTTCTGGCGCGGCGAATGGCACGGTTGGGCACGGAGACAGCTTTTGAGGTTCTCAGCAGAGCGACGGCGCTGGAGCGCCAGGGGAAGCAAATTATTCATCTTGAAATCGGAGAGCCCGAATTCAATACGCCGAAACACATCGTCGAAGCAGCCGTAGACGCTCTGCACGAGGGATGGACGCACTACGGGCCTTCAGCGGGGTTGCAGGAGTTGCGCGAGGCCATCGCGGGCTATGTAAGCCGCACGCGCGGCGTTGGAGTGCGGCCTGAAGAAGTGGTCGTGGTTCCGGGTGGCAAGCCCATTATTTTTTACGTTATGCTCGCGCTCGTCGACGAAGGCGACGAGGTCATCTACCCCAATCCCGGCTTTCCCATCTACGAGTCGATGATTCGCTATGCAGGGGGAATGGCGGCGCCGATTCCGCTGCGCGAAGAGCTGGATTTTGCGATGGATGTGGACGAGATGGCGAAGCTGATCACGCCCAGCACCAAGTTGATCGTTCTGAACTCGCCGCATAACCCGACGGGCGGCGTGCTCAGCCGGGCCGATATCGAGCGCGTAGCCGAAGCCATCGGCAATCGCAACATCATGGTGCTCAGCGATGAGATATACAGCCGCCTGCAATTTGAAGGCGAGCCGTTTTCGATCATGAGCGTGCCCGGAATGCAGGAGCGGACGATTCTGCTCGATGGCTTCTCGAAGACCTACGCCATGACCGGCTGGCGCATCGGCTACGGCGTGATGCGGGCGGACCTGGCAGCGCAGATTTCCCGCTTGATGACCAACTCGAACTCCTGCACGGCAAGCTTTACGCAGCGCGCGGCACTGGCAGCGCTCAACGGCGATCAGAGCGCCGTGGACGCGATGCGCGAGGAGTTCCAGAGGCGCCTCCGGGCGTTTGCCGACGGCCTGAACCGGATCAAGGGGTTCAGCGCCCGCATGCCCAAGGGCGCGTTTTACGTCTTCGCCAACATCGCCGGCACGGGATGGACGTCAAAGCGGCTTGCCGACGCGCTGCTGGAAGAGGCCGGCGTGGCGGCGCTTGCCGGAACGGCGTTTGGCGATTACGGGGAAGGCTACCTCCGCTTCAGCGTGGCCAATTCGATGGACAACCTGATGGAAGCGCTCAAGCGTATTGAAGCATGGGCCGGGGCGAAACTGTAGCGGCAACTATGAGCCATTTCGGACAGAATTCATGGCGGCTTTTTCTCGATGAAAAAGCCAGTTAGCGGTTGTGCTCTGGTCTACGCCTAGAGGAGGCCCGTTATGGGGCCTGCGCGCAAACAAAATCGACAAAATTTGACGACGGTTTCGAGGAGTATCTGCTGATTCCAGAGGAGTTATGTAGATTTTTGTGCCTCCGAGGGGGCAATTTTTTTTCTTTAATTATTTTTCCTCCGCCGCGGAGGATTTGGGCGGGCGGCCGAGGGGCCTGGGCTCGCCGGTCGAGGACTTTGGCTGATGGCAGACAGCAGAGATAGCGATTTTGGCGTTGGCCAGGTATTGCTGCGCTTTGATTGGACTGATCAGGTCGATCATACACGCGAAGTTGATGCAGGCAATGAAGTCGCAGATGTTTTTGTAGCCGGCGAGGGGAGGCGTGGCGCGGAGATAGGCTTGGTTGGCGGCTTGTTTGGCCTGGTAGTCGGTCGTGTCCTCGTCGGCAGCCTTCTTTTTGTAGGCGTAGTTCCAGGCGCGCATGCAGCGGACGATGGCCTTGTATCCAGGGTCGTCTTTGGGTGCGGTCGTGCCGGCGAGTACGCTCGTGCCTTCAGGTGCGCCTGGGGCGGTATCGGTGGAAACGGCAGAGTTTGCCATGAAGTAGCTCCTTCATGTTCAAGGCTAGCGATTCGGAAGAATTAATCTGCAAACTTGGGGAAATTTTTTGACGGGGCGCAGGAGCTAGAGGG
>JBEKXX010000171.1:0-5240 GCA_049511595.1 Occallatibacter sp.
GTTACAGGAGTATTACGGGTTCGGTCGCAGGCCGAGAAGTAGACCAAAAAGCCCGATCTGAAGGTCACCGATGGTGTTGCCTGTACTCCAATTCGTTGCCGTGGTTGCAATTGCGCTGTATCTTGTGCGTTGGCGCAAGAATGCACGAAGGCGTAGTGCGCAAACATGGGAAACTCTGCTGGCACGGCTTCGCCCCGAGTGGAGCGCGCGCGAGTTGAGCGACCATTTCCTTTGGCAGGAAGGTTTGAGCACCACGCCTGAAGATACCTGGCAGCGCATGGAGGGCATGAAGGGCCTCTGGGTCATCTTTCAGAATGCGGGAGTCATGTTGGAGATGGCGGACTTCGCCGCGAAGAATTGCGAAGGCGTGGACCGCTTGCTGGTGGAGACTTTGCACAGCGACGCGATGCAAATTCGCGTCTGCGTCCTGACGGCCCTGGCGCAATACGCATTCAAGCACGCCAGCGAAGGAGTTCGCGTGAATGCCTACCGCGCCGCTTCGATGTATATCGGCATGGCCGCCCGCACGACGCAGTTGCTGCAGGAATACGCAGCCGCCACCGTCCCGGACTTTGTGGCTGCGATGTAATAAACCAGATCCCTCCTCCTGCTGAAACAAGAACCCCGGCTGCGGCCGGGGTTCTTGTTTTATTGCTTGCGCGATCGGGCTGTTTCAAGCCTGCATCGAAGCGAGAAATCCGCCGATCCTTTCGTACTCTTCCTCGCGCAACCGGAAGCGGAGCGCGGAAGCCGTCTCCTCAACCTGTTTTGCGCTGCGCCCGCCCACGATGGCAGCGGTAATGGCGGGATGATGCAGCGTCCACGCCACGGCCGCCACGCCGGGGCTCACGCCATGCCCGCCGCCGATCTCGCGCAGCAATTCCACCAGGCGCAGATTGCGGCTCAAGCGCGGCTCGCTGAATTCCGCGTTCTTGCGGCGCCAATCGTCCGGCGGCAGTGACGCCGCGCGCTTGGCGGTCATCTTTCCCGTGAGCAGACCGGAAAGCATGGGCGAGTAGTTGATGACGCCGATGCCGTTGGCCTGCGCGAAGGGCAGAATCTCCGCCTCGACGGCGCGGCGCAGCATGGAGTAAGGCGGCTGCAGGCTGGTGATGGGCGCAATCTTCAGGGCGCGTTTCATCTGGTCGACGGAGAAGTTGGAGACGCCGATCCAGCGCAGCTTGCCCTGCTCGCGCAGCCGTGCGAGCGCCTCCCAACCCTCTTCGATCTCATCGTCCGGGATGGGCCAGTGAATCTGATAGAGGTCGATGGTCTCCACGCCCAGCCGCCGCAGCGAGGCCTCGACCTCTTCGGCCAGCGACGCGGCCTTCAGCGAGTTGTAGATGAAGCGATCGGCGTGCCAGCGCATGGAGCACTTGGTGAAGATGTAGGGCTTGTGAGAGGAAGACTTGACCGCGCGCCCAACGATCTCTTCCGAGTGGCCAAGCCCGTAGACGGCCGCGGTATCGATCCAGTTGATGCCCAGATCGAGCGCGCGATGGATGGCGGCGACGGAGTCGTTGTCGTCCTGGGGGCCCCAGGAGAATTCCCAGTCGCCTCCGCCGACGGCCCATGCGCCAAAGCCGATGGGGGTGATTTGAAGATCGGAGTTGCCGAGAGCGCGCAGGGAGAGCGAGGCAGGATGTGTCATCTCTAAAACATAAATGATATGCGCGGGCCGGGCGATTCGAAAAAAAGCAGTAAACTGGTCAAAATTGCACAGTTTTCATTGCGACAAAATCGTATCGTCAACCGTGTAATCCCCCAGAGCGGCGGCAGCGCAGCCTGATCATCAGGCCTTCCCCCCTAAGGGCAGCACTCCCTTTTCGTTGCCGCCGCGCCTGCTCCAATTCCACCCCGGTAATGAGTCTGCCGGCAGAGCTGCATCCCGCCCGGCGATCGCAGGTATGAAACACTAGCTCAGCACTGCAGAAACACCGACTACCTGGGAGAGCCGCGATGTCCAACAAGAGCCGATGGGGGATTGCCGGAGCCGGGTTCCTGATGCAGATGGCGCTAGGAGGCGTCTATGCATGGAGCGTGTTCCGCACCCCTCTGATGGAGCGCTTTCATTGGTCCATCGCACAGGTGACTCTGACGTTTACCATCTGCATTTCCGTGGTGGGAATGGCGACGTTCGCCGGGGGGCTGTGGATGAACAAGGCGGGGCCGCGCGTGGTGGCGTTGACCGGAGGGTGCCTCTATGGCCTCGGTGTCTTCCTGGCGAGTTTTTGCTCGGGCAAGCTGTGGTGGCTCTATCTTTCGTACGGGCTGATAGGGGGCCTGGGGCTCGGGCTCGGCTACATTGTTCCGGTCGCGGTGCTGGTGAAATGGTTCCCTGACCGCCGGGGCCTGATTACGGGCATCGCGGTGAGCGGATTTGGGGCTGGAGCTCTGGTGACAGCGCCGCTGGCCACGCGCCTGATTCAAAGCGCGGGAGTGCTGTCGACTTTTGCTTATTTGGGCATTGCGTATTTCATCGTTACCATTGTGACCGGCTGTTTCATGCACAATCCTCCTGCCGGATGGCACCTGCATGGCTGGACGCCGAGCGCCGCGCAGGCCGCACAGCGCAGCGCGGTGGATTACACCGTGAGCGAGGCGCTGGCGACGTGGCAATGGTGGACCCTATGGCTTGTGCTCTTCCTCAGCCTCTCGGCCGGCATCTCCGTCATTTCGCACGAGGCGCCAATGTTTCGCGAGATTGCGAAGACGAGCGCGATTGACGCGGGGTACATGGTAGGCATCGCCAGCATTGGAAACGCGGTTGGCCGCATCGCGTGGGCTACGGCATCCGACGTCATTACCCGCCGGCGGACATTTGCCCTGATGTTCCTCCTTCAGGTTGGCCTTTTCTGGATCATGCCCGGAACCACATCGGCAGCGGCGCTCACGCTCGTCTCGTTCGTCATCCTCATGTGTTACGGGGGCGCCGCGGGGACGATGCCGGCCTTTGTTGCAGACTGCTTCGGCCCAACGAACGTTGGCCCGATTTACGGGCTGATGTTGACCGCCTGGGGCTGTGCGAGCGCATTCGGTCCGCTTCTTATCGCACACATGCGGGAGATAGGCGGTAGCTACATGGAGGGTCTGCGCGTGATTGCCGTCATTCTGGCGGCATCGGTTCTGTTGCCGCTCATCGTGCACCCGCCGCGCGCGCAGCAGGCCTGAGAGCGGCCTGCCTTTCCAAGCCATATTTTGATGCGGATAGCCTGTTTGCCTGCATTCAGTTCGAGAACATCGTCCGGTAAAGCGAGTCCCGCTGCACGGGCTTGAAGCCGGCGTCGCGGCCTGCGCGTTCAGGCGGCGCGGGCATGTACAGCTTTCGCCGGTTTTCTCGATGCGCGCCTGCGCTACGGCTTTGGCGGAAGCAGAACCGGGAGGAGCAAACCGGGCGGCTTGAGTATTGCTTCGATTACCGGCTCACCAAATCACGGCGCTCGCGAGCGCGAACGGGATCGACCGCCCGGCCGTGCCGGCTCACTGCACGCTGAACGTCACATCGGTCACCGGGAAATTCTCGGAGCTGTCGCCGGGGGTCGCGCAAATCTCAACGCCGTACTGCAACTGTGTCGGCACATCGGTCGAGTTCAGCAGACCCTGTCCTACGAGCCAGTTCATCGCGGCCAGTATGTCCACCGACCCGGATTTGACCTGCGTGTCGCGGAAGAACATCAACTCGGAGCCATTCTTGTAGAAGTGGTATGGCACTCCGTCGAGTGTGAGCGCCTGAATGCTTTGCCCTGGCCAGTACGCTTGGCCTCCGGCCCATTCGTTCCAGATCATGATCTCCTTGCCCCAGTTGTTCAGCCACAGGTCGTAAGCCGCGTCCCAGTTATTCCCACTTGTAGTGACGAATTCCTCCGCGAACGTCGCCGTAATCGAGTTGTACTGTGAAATAGGCTTGGTCGACAGGCTGTTCCGCCCGCCGATGTCGTACTCGGTGTTCGGATAGGTCTCGACTGCGGTCCCCGTCTGGGCCGTTTCCGCATACCAACTCCCCTGAGCGCAAGCGTAGATTGTCTGCGGGTTGGCACTCGAGTTCCAGGCGTTGTTGCTGACCCACCAGATACCGGAAACATCAAAACTGTATTCACTGCCATTACCCGTAGCCGTGCTGCTCGACCAGACAGGGCTCGTGCATTCCTCAGTCAATATGTAAACGGCAGTGGCTACTGAACTGTCGTTATCGCCCGATTCTGTCGCAAGGGCTGACAATGTCTCGGTGGCGCTAACGGTGATCGCTCCGCTGTAGACAGACGACGAGGTGGTGGGGGTCGATCCGTCGGTTGTGTAGTAGATGGTCGTCCCCGCTGTGGCATCGCTGATGGTAACGGACTGCGAGCTGCTGTAGGCGCCTGCCACTGGATCGAACGTGGGAGCAGGAAGGGCAGCGGGTTGAATGGTGTAAACGGCAGTGGCTACCGAACTGTTGTTATAGCCCGATTCTGCCGCAATGGCTTTCAATGTCTTGGTGGCGCCAACGGCGATCGCTCCGCTGTAGACAGACGACGAAGTGGTAGGGGCCGATCCGTCGGTTGTGTAGTAGATGGTCGTCCCCGCTGTGGCATCGCTGATGGTAACGGACTGCGAGCTGCTGTAGGTGCCTGCCGCTGGATCGAACGTGGGAGAAGGCAGTGTTGTCGTAACCGGCGGCGGCGTAGTCGAAGACCCCGACCCGCACCCGGTCACGAACGGACAAATCAGAATTCCAAACATCGACAAACGAGCCAGCGCCAGTCCTTCGATCCTCATACGCTTTCCTCTACCGTGACGAACTGCCCGGCCCCTGATCTCCAAGCGGACCGAGGTTTTACTCGATCTGTTCTGCCCTATAGCACGTATAGAGCAAAGAACGGGTCGCGATTTATCTGGATAATCCACGAGCTTACAAATAAGATAGTGGCGCCGTCAAGGCCCTTCGCCCACTGGCCGGACTTGAAACCCGTTTGCGATTCTTGCGCTCAGGCGGCGCGGACACGGACCGCTTTCGCCGGGTTTCTCGCTGCCCGCTTGCGCTGCACCTTCTTTGGCTGAGGCACAACCGAGAGGCGCAGGCCCATGGTATTCAGTACGGCGACCAGCGTCTTGAGCGTGGGATTGCCTTTGGGCGAGAGCGAGCGGTAGAGCGACTCGCGGCTGATGCCGGCTTTGGCGGCGACGGCGCCGAGGCCGCCGTAGGCTTCGGCCAGAGAACGCAGCGTGAGCAGGCTTCCACCGCGTTCGTCGGGACTATTGAG
>JBEKXX010000172.1:0-5143 GCA_049511595.1 Occallatibacter sp.
ACGCCCTCGCTACCCTTGGTTTTCGCGTGAACACGAATCGCGCCCGCGTCGGCTCCCTCGAGGAGATGCTCAAATTTATCGACGATGCCGAGAGCCAGCGCGCAACGCTGGGCTACGAGATCGACGGCGTGGTGCTGAAGGTGGATGCGCACGCCACGCAGCAGCGGCTGGGCTATACGGGCCGCGCGCCGCGCTGGGCGATTGCGTTTAAGTTCACGGCCAAAGCGGGCGTGACGCAGGTCAACCACATTGCGGTGCAGGTGGGCCGCACCGGCAAGCTGACGCCGGTGGCGGAGCTGACGCCGGTTTTCATCGGCGGCACCACCGTGAGCCGCGCCACGCTGCACAACGCGGATTTTATCGAGCGGCTGGGGTTGAAGCTCGGAGACTGGGTGAAGGTGGAGCGGGGGGGCGACGTGATCCCGAAGGTTGTGGAGGTGATCGAGGACGCCGAACGCCCGCGCGGAAAGCAGGAATTTGTCTTTCCGGCTGAATGCCCGGAGTGCGGGAGCCGGGTGGTGCGCGCGGAAGGCGAAGTGGACTGGCGCTGCGTGAATGCCGATTGCCCGGCCAAGCTGCGCGAGAGCCTGCTGCACTTTGGCCGCCGCGAGGTGATGAACATCGAAGGGCTGGGCGACGCGGTGGTGGAGCAGTTGGCGGAAAAGCGGCTGGTCAAGAGCGTTGCCGATCTCTACCAGCTTGACGAGCAAGAGCTACTCTCGCTTGAAAAAAAGGTCACGCGCAAGAATAAGGCTACCGGACTTGACGAAACCAAGACAGAGGGGCTGCTCGGCCCGAAAGCCTCGAAGACGCTCCTCAAGGAGATTGAGGATTCGAAGCGCGCCGGCCTGGCGCGGGTGCTGATGGGGCTGGGTATCCGATTTGTCGGCGAGCGCACCGCAGAACTGCTGGCCGAGGAGTTCGGTTCGATGGAGGCGCTGATGGCCGCGTCGGCCGAAGATCTGGAGCGTGTGGAAGAGGTCGGCCCGCGCATTTCCGAGGCCATCCTGGAGTTTTTTGCGCAGCCGGCGAACCGGGCGCTTGTCGACAGCCTGAGGCAAGCAGGGGTGGACATGACGGCGGAGAAGAAACAGCGCTCGGCGCAGCTTGCAGGCCTGACCTTCGTGCTGACCGGGACACTGCCCACGATGACGCGCGACGAAGCGAAGGAAAGAATTGAGGCCGCCGGGGGCAAGACCGCGGGGTCGGTGAGCAAGAAGACCAGCTACGTGGTGGCGGGCGAGGAGGCGGGTTCGAAGCTGGACAAGGCGCGCGAACTCGGTGTCCCTGTTCTTGACGAGGATGGCTTGCTGGCGCTGCTAGCGGAATAGACGCCGCCACTCAAGACGGCCGGCGTTTGGCTCAACCGCGGATACGAGCGGAATTGCCCGCGAGATGCGGTTTCCTGGAAAGGAATGGAAGCAGAGCCAGAAGCGCCAAGGTCAGATCGATCCACATAAGAGCCTCCCAAATTGCAGTTCGTGTTACGCGCTGGAGCGGCGGCGCGCGGCGATGTCAGGACGATTCTCGACGGCGCGCAGTTCGCGTTCGCGTTCCCGTTCCCAGGCTTCGGCGCGCCAACTGCGCGAAGCGTAGCGCGGCGTCTCTGCGGGGACAGGAGCGGGATCCTCCGGATGCGGCCGCGGCGGCATGGTCACCAATTCAGGCTGAGGACGATACCCAGGCTTGGGCGGCGCCGGCACAGGGGGCCCGATCAATCGCGCGGACGATTCCGGCTCTGCGTGAGCCGCGGCGGAGGTGAGGCTGGCATCGACGCCCGGCCGCACTTCCGGTTCAGCCTCATCCACCGGGCGCTGTGTGCGCACGGCGATGGATTTGGCCATGAATTCGTCCACCAGCTTGTGCAGGCAGGTTTGCCCGCAGAGATGCTTGGAGCCTGGGCGCAGGCGATGGCGCGAGCTCCAGCCGCTGACGCGAAGCTCCCCCGCTTGTTCGTAGGCGACAAACCAGTGGTTGGTCTGGCGCTTTTCCGATGCGCAAATGTCACACGATATTGCCTGCCGGATCACCGGGAATCCCTCACTCCGCGGCAAATCTCATTGAGATGCCTCGAATCTCTCCCATCTATTTCATCGTGCGGCGGGTGGAATGGATGAGGCTGTCCGGAAACAAATCGGGATCCGATTCAATTCCGGACAAATAAGCGAGGAATCGTCCTCATTTGGGACACGGCGCATAGAAGGAAAGAGGAATCGGCGCAATCAAGAGAAAGGGCGCGGCGAAAACCGCGCCCTTTCAAGGCAGAGTCCCGGGAACCATGACGCCGAATGGCGCCGCCTGCACCCTGGTTATTCGCGTGGCGCAAAATAGCCCGTGCGCGCGCGGACCGTGTAGCGGCGATTGTAGCAATAAAGGTAAATGGAGCGGAACGAGCCGTCGGCCTTGAAGTCGGCGGGCGTGTAGACGAGCGCGTACTGGCTGCGCAGTTCTTCCCCGATGTACTTGAAGCTGGTCGCCATTTCTTCGACAGATGGAGGGAAGAAAACTTCGCCCCCGGTTTCCTCGGCGAGTTCCTGCATGACCTTGTCTCCGGGACCGCGGCTGGGCGTCCAGTGGGTGCTGATGGCGGCGATGATGGTTTCGGCGCGTTCGCATTCCTTGATGGCTTCTGGCAGGTAGACGCGGCTCTGGTCGTCGTCGCCGTCGGAGATGAGGATGATGGCCTTGCGAAACGGCTCGGGGCCGCGCTCGCTGAGAAGCTTATTGCGGCAGGCGCTGTAGACCGCATCGAAGAGAGCGGTGCCGCCGCCGGGGCTCAGCTTGTTGACGCCGGTTTCGAGAGCATCCTGGTCATTGGTCCAGTCCGCGGTCACGGTCGGCGTCGAATCGAAGCCCATCACAAAGGCGCGATCGCTGTGCGCCTTGAGTACGTCCAGCAGAAACGCGGTGGCGGATTGCTGCTCGAAATGGAAGCGGGAGCTGATGGAGCTGCTGGTATCGATGAGGATTCCCACGCGCAGAGGCAGATTGATCTGCTGATGGAAGGAGTTCACGCGCTCCGGGGCTTTTTGGTCGTCAAGCAGAGCGAAGTCACTCTGGTTGAGGTTTGAAATGTAGTGCCCATGCCTGTCGGTAACGGTGAAGATGAGGCTGACCTCGTTGACGGGGATCCTGAGCGTGGGCGTGCCGACGTCGGCGGGCGGCGCGCCGGGCTGCGCGGGTTGCGCGGCGGGTGGAGCAGGCGGAGCTGCGGCATTTTGTGCGGGTTGCTGAGCAAGCACAGCGGCACAGGGGAGGCCAGCCGTCAGCAAGACGGATAAAAGGCGCCGCAGCAGCGGAGCTGTACCTGGCTGAGGCTTAGAAAGCCGATTGTTCATCACGGTCTTATTTTACCAATCGACGTGCCTGGTGGCGCACTCACGGGGGTTACCTCCGGAATGCCTCCGCAGAGCCATGAAGCTGAGCTTTCGGAAGCCTCCTGCTGATCGGAAGCCTCCTGCTGATCGGAAGCCTCCTGCCGATTAGATGGATTCCAGGCGGGAAAGGAAAGCAGTCAACTCTTCGGGCAGCGGCGCCTCAAGTTGGAGCGGCTTGCCCGTGAGAGGGTGCAGGAAATCGAGTTTCGCTGCGTGGAGAAAGTTGCGCTCCAGCCTCAGCCACTCCGGCTCGGCCATTTGGCGCGCGGATCCCGCTGCACGCACTGCAGGTTGCGCGGTCAACTGCGCCGCGGCGCCGTAGAGCGTGTCACCCACTACAGGATGGCCGATGGAGGCCATGTGTACGCGGATCTGGTGGGTGCGGCCGGTTTCGATGCGCACGCGGAGCAAAGTGAATTTGCCGAAGCGGGTGGTCAAGCGCCGCACCACTTCGTAGTGCGAGACGGCGGAGCGGGCGTTGCCGCAAGGCCGCGTGGTCATGCGCGTGCGCCGCACGGGATCGCGGCTGACGGCGGCGTTGATGACGCCTTTTTCGCGCGCCACAGCGCCGTGCACCAGCGCGAGATAGGTTTTTTGCACGCGGCGGCCGGCAAACATAACGCCCAGAGCCGCGTGAGCGCGATCGTTCTTGGCCGCCACGATCAGTCCGCTGGTGTTCTTGTCGAGCCGGTGCACGATGCCGGGACGCAGTTCGCCGCCTGTGGAGGAGAGCGTATTGAAGCGGTGAAGCAGCGCATTGACCAGCGTTCCCCGGCTGCGCGCGGCATCGTTCCGGCCCGAGCCTGCGTGGACCATCATGCCCGCCGGCTTATTCACCACGGCCAGGTCGGCGTCTTCGTAGACGACGTCGAGCGGAATTGCTTCGGGCGTGGCTTTCAGCGGCGGGGGATGTGGATCGCCGGTAATGGCGATTGTTTCGCCTCCGCGCAGCTTGAACGAGGGCTTCTCGCGACCGCCATTGACCAGCACATCGCCTTGATCCAGAAGCAACTGCACGCGCGAGCGGCTTACGCCGTCGAGTTGCGCGGCGAGAAATTGGTCGAGGCGCCGGCCATGCGCTTCGACGGGCACGGCGATGGTGCGCGGGGCGCTCATGCGGAGCCTTGGCTTTCGCCGACGGGCGCGGCTTGGCGGTTAGCGCGCGGCGCGCCTTTGCGTTCGCGCAGGACCAGAGCACCGGCGAGCACGAGAAATACCGCGGCAATCTGCGGTCCGTCGATTGCGCCGTGGAAGAGCGAGCCGCGGCCCACCCAATCGCGCCACATCTCGGTGATGAAAATAGCGACTCCGGCGCCCATCAGCCAGAGGCCGGCCACGTCGCCCTGGCGCCGCTCGAGGGGCAGCCAGACCCACAGCAGAATGGCCAGCGCGAGGAAAGCGAGGGCCGCGTAGGCTTGCACGGGATGCAAAGGAACGCCCAGCGGCGCGCCGCTCCAGATGGCAGCCAGAGGGTTGGAGTAGATGACGGCCCAACCCACGCGAGGTCCGGCATCCGTGCCGTAACCGGAGCCGGCGGCGAGCGCGCCGAGTTGCTCGAAGGCCAGGCCCGCGGCGAGCGGCGGGGCCAGGGCGTCGGCAGTGGCGCGGAAGGGAAGTTTGCTGTGGCGCGCGTACCACGCCGCGCAGGCGGCGCCTGCCAGCGCGCCCGCTACAGCCAGCAGCGGATGATGCACCATCGCCAGCTCCAGCAGCCACGCAGGGTGGAAGCGCAGGGCACTCCAGTTGGCGACGACCAAAAGCAGCCG
>JBEKXX010000173.1:0-5059 GCA_049511595.1 Occallatibacter sp.
GCTCCGGCTCGGGGATGGCCTTCACGGCGCGCTTGTCGCCGGGCGCGCGCGGCACCCAGACGCGGCCGCCCTCGCCGCGCGCCGACTCCGACATCAACCGCAGCTTGTCCTCGCCGGGAATGCAGGTGGGATGCACCTGGATGAACTCGCCGTTGGCGTAGTACACGCCTTGCTGAAACACCGCCGACTGCGCGGAACCAGTGCATACCACGGAGTTGGTGCTTTTGCCGAAGATAGCGCCGATGCCGCCGGTGGCAAGGATGATGGCGTCAGCCGCGAAGGACCGCAACTGCATGGAGCGAAGATCGAGGGCGACGATGCCGCGAGCGATGCGCTTGGAGTCGATGACGGCGGAGAGGAACTCCCAACCCTCGAACTTGTGGACTCTGCCCTCGGCCTCGAAGCGCCGCACCTGCTCATCGAGCGCGTAGAGCAGTTGTTGCCCCGTGGTGGCCCCGGCAAACGCGGTGCGATGGTAGAGCGTGCCGCCGAAGCGGCGGAAGTCGAGCAGGCCTTCCGGCGTGCGGTTGAAGGGGACGCCCATCCGGTCGAGCAGATCGACAATCGCCGGCGCCGCTTCGCACATGCCCTTCACTGGCGTCTGGTTGGCCAGGAAGTCGCCGCCGTAAATGGTGTCGTCAAAGTGCTGTGCGGTGGTGTCGCCCTCGCCCTTCAGGTTCTTGGCGGCGTTGATGCCACCCTGGGCGCAAACCGAGTGCGAGCGCTTGACCGGCACGATGGAAAAAAGGTCCACCGTTCCGCCGGCCTCGGCGATCTTGATGACTGCCGCAAGACCCGCGAGCCCTCCGCCAACCACGATGATTCTGGGTGTTGCCATTGTCGATCGAATCCTTTCGCGCTTCTACGCAGAGCGTTCGAGCCGCGTGCCGTGCGGCTGCGCGGGTGCAACGTGCAGTTGAATGCAGGCGAGCGGCACGTTTTCCGGAGCATTTGTGTATTTCGGCCCGACGAACGCCCAGATGCTGGCAAGTCCCATGGCCATGAGCAAAACGCCAAGCACGACGCAAACGTAACCGAAGCGGCGGCGGGCCGTTTCGCCCGGCGTGATGCCCCACTTGGCGGCGAAGAGCCAAACGCCGTAGGCAAAGTGCCAACAGACAGCGATCATGGCGACGACGTAGACGGCGAGGATCCAGGGATTGGCGAGCTCTGCCTGGACCTTGTGAAATGCTGCGCCGGGATTCTCCGGTAGGCTGACTCCCATGAATCGCTGCATGGCAACGTGGTAGCCGATGTAGACGAATGCGATAAGGCCCGTGTAGCGCTGGACGAGGTACATCCAGTTGCCTGCCCACGGGTAGTAGACGATGTTCGACTTGCCGCGCAGCCAGATGTAGACGCCATAAATCCCGTGATACAGGAGCGGCAGGAAGATGAATACCCACTCCAGTACGCGCACCAGCGGCAGGCTGTTGAGGAACTTGACTTGCTCGCCGTAAGCGATAGGGCCCTTCAGCGCTTCGAAGTTCGAGAGCAGGTGCTCGATCAGAAAAGCGCCGATGGGGACGATGCCGAGCAGCGAGTGCAGCTTATGCCAGAGAAAGCTGGTTCCCTGCCCTGCGCGTAATGGCTCGACGCCGCGGCGAACAAAAGGCACAGCGGACGGTTGAACGGTTGCCATGAAGAATGTGGCTCCTAAAGGGTGCAGGCCGAAGCGGTCTTAGATTGAGAAACCCACTGGCGGTGTTCTGTATCACATGCATTATTCGAGGCGGATGCTGTGCCCGTCAAGGCGGACACTCCGTGCTCTTAGGTTTTGGATGGGAGAGGTGGAAGATCAGTGCGCCAGCTTCGGCAGCAGCGCTGCAATCGCCCGCCCGCGATGGCTGAGCCCGAGCTTCGTCTCAAGATCGATTTCCGCCATTGTCTTGCCCAGTTCCGGCAGGTAAAACAACGGATCGTAGCCGAATCCGCCGCTGCCGCGCGGCGCCTCCAGAATCATCCCCTCGACCGTTCCTTCGGCCACGTGACATGCTGCTCCGTCGCGCGCGGCCGCCAGAACGCAGCGGTAGCGTGCGGTGCGCTTCGCCGTTGGAACCCCCTCCATCCGCTGCAGGAGCACCATGTTGTTCCACACGTCGGTGTTGTCGTTCGAGTCGGGAGAATCTACCAGACCCGAGTCCGCGGCGAAACGTGCCGAGCGCACGCCCGGAGCGCCTGAAAGCGCGTCGACTTCGAGGCCGGAGTCGTCGGCCAGCACCAGCTCGCCTGGGGCGAAGCGCGAGTAGTAGACGGCCTTCAACGTGGCGTTGGCCGCAAAAGTGTCGCCGTCTTCCGGGGGCGCGGGGATCTCGTCAAGGCCGGGTAGAGGGTCGATACGGACTGCGTAGGCCATAGCGGCTGTGCGGAAGTCTCTTAGTTTGCCGGCGCTTGTTGAAGCAACAAGGAGGCGGAGAATCATGGAGCCAGTGTAACGGTTGAAGGGCGCATCCTCGGAGTGCAAACACCTCAGTGGATCGCAGCTCGAATGCGCAGTTGGCGAGTGTGCCTTGTGAAGCTCTTCTTCAGAGATCGTCGCAGCGAATCTGTCCGCCGGCGCCCGTGTATCGTTGGAAGGGGCGCTACTCTCATTCATTGTGCATGATGAGCCGTTGCAGCCCGGTGGAGTGACCGCGATTGGCCACGCGGATGAAAATGATGCGCTTTTCGCAAAGGACGAATTGGAACACGGAAGAGAGCGAGCTGGCGCACGCGCACCGGCAGCGCGCGCAGGCGGGCCTGCCGATTGCCGATCTCACGGCCTCGAATCCCACGCGCTGCGGCTTTGCTTATCCGGCTTCTCTGCCTGATGCGCTGACCGATCCGCGCGCCCTGGACTACGATCCCCAGCCAAAGGGTCTTCTCTCCGCGCGCCAGGCTGTTTGCGCATATTACCGCGCTCACGGCGTAACCCTCGCCCCGGAACAAATCCTCCTGACCACCAGCACTAGCGAAGCCTACAGCTTTCTTTTCCGGCTTCTTTGCGACGCGGGGGACGAGATACTCGTCCCGCAGCCGAGTTATCCGCTCTACGACTTCCTCGCAGTTCTCGACGATGTGCGCCTGAAGGCCGCGCCGTTGATCTACGAGAACGGCTGGCAGATCGATGCGGAGGGGATCCGGCGCGCGATTACGGCACGCACGCGGGCGATCGCCGTCGTCCACCCCAACAATCCGACGGGCCACTTTACCAAGCCCTGGGAGGCTGCGGAGCTGGCCCGCCTCTGCCGCGAGTCCGGCCTTTCACTGATCGTTGACGAAGTTTTTCTCGATTACGGCATCGCCGCCGAGGGCGCCAGTTTTGCCTCGGGTCTGGAAGGCGTTCCGGTTTACGTGGTGAGCGGGCTCAGCAAGATTGCCGGCCTGCCGCAGATGAAGGCGGCCTGGATCGTCGTTACTGGCCCGCAGCGGGAGCAGGCGCTTGAGCGGCTGGAAGTCATTGCCGATACGTTCCTCTCGGTGAATGCGCCCGTGCAGTGGGCGTTGCCCGCCTGGCTCGCGGGCCGGACGGCGATTCAGGAGCAGATTCGGAAGCGAACGGCCGCGAACCTGGCCGAGCTTGACCGTAAGCTTGCCGCCCTCCCCGCTGTACAGCGGCTTGTTTGTGAAGGCGGGTGGTACGCAGTTCTACGCGTTCCCGCGCTCGATCCGGACGAGCAGACCGTCCTGGCTCTTCTGGAGCGCGGCGCGTGGGTGCATCCCGGCTACTATTTCGGGATGCCGGAGTCGGGTTGGCTGGTCGTGAGCCTGCTTGCTCCAGAGCCGGAATTCAGTAACGGAGTAGACATCCTGATTGACTACTTTCGCACGAATCACGGAAGTAATATTTCTGCGGAGCGAAGTAAAGTTATTTGTTAGCTATTTATTGTAATATTCTCAAAATACAATTGATACATGTCTCATATTCCCCTTACCGGGATTGCAGAAACGGATTAACGCGGCGCTCCCCGCCGATTGTGGTCGCGGGGCCGTGGCCGGGCAAGACCGCCGTTTCATCGGGAAGCGTGAGCAACCGCGAATGCAGGGAATCGATGATTTGATCGAAGTTGCCGCCGGGAAGGTCGGTGCGGCCGATGCTGCCGGCAAAGAGCGTGTCGCCGGCAACGAGAAGCTTCAATGGAGCGAAATGCAGGCAGATCGAGCCCTGGGTGTGACCGGGGGTGTGCAGCACCTGCGCGGGATAGGCCTCCAGCCCCACGACCTGTCCGTCGCTAAGGCTTTCGTCGGGCAGGGCAATTTCCGGCGCGCGGACGCCGAGCCAGGCGGCCTGCGCTTCCATCATTTCGAGCAGCGGCAGGTCGGACTCGTTCAGGTAGATGGGCGCGCCGGTGAGTTGCTTCAGCTTGAGAGCGCCACCCACATGATCGATGTGGGCATGGGTCACGAGAATCTGCTTGAGCTTGAGGCCGAGTTCGGTGAGGCGCTTGGCTATGCGGCCCACCTCGTCGCCAGGATCGATCACGATGGCCTCGCGGGCCTCTTCATCGCCCAGGATAGTGCAGTTACAGGCCAGCGGACCGACGGGAAAGGACTCGAGGATCATGGGTGTATTTTAAGCGGAGTTGGCTGAGTTAAAAATACAGCTCTCAGCTTTCAGCTCTCAGCTTTCAACTTGCTGGCCGGTGAGCTGCGGTGTTTACTTTCTCGGTCATATCCCCCTCCCCCGGTATTCCATACCTCCATATTTGATTGCGAAGGACTTAGTGGCGAGCCCATACCTGTCGCATACCCTTGCCCGTACCTTGCATACCAATTTTCGCGCCTCCATCGCGCGAGACGGAGATGTTACTCATCGGTAACGGGGGGTACCCCTCCCCGTCTCTGAAAATAACTCGCGTGGAATCATGGGGATAGCGCAAGTGTCGTGCGCCATCTGTTTCATTCCGAAGGATTTACCCGCAGATATTTCTCGCATAAGGAGTTAACGACAGAGATCTGAGAACTGGGAACAGGGAACAGCCAGTAGCCAGTAGCCGGTGTTAGAGCGGTTGTGGTCTGCTCGTCGATCATGGGACCATTGTGCGCCAAGGGCACTTAATTATCGGCAAAGTTGGGAAAA
>JBEKXX010000174.1:0-5051 GCA_049511595.1 Occallatibacter sp.
CCTGCGCTCGACGCGATAGAGGTATCGTTCAGCGCCGCCTTCTCCGAGTCGGAACCCGTCATCTTCCTCACCATCACTGCAGCCGTCATCAGCGACGAAATCGTGGCCGCCGCGAACGAATCGCCCGTTTCAATCGTCAAATCGAACTTCACGCCGTGCGTAAAGTCCATCGCATACCACGAGGCTTCCAGCCGCTGCTTTACGCTGTCGAAATCGGCCACCGATCCCGCCTGGCCCAGGAGCTGCTTCATCATCGTCTGCGTGCCCTTGCCGTCGAGAATGCTCCACAGCGGATTCGAGTCCACGCTTTGCATTGCGCTCATCATGGCCCCGTTCGTCAGCATGCTGCGAGCCATTCCGTCCCGCGCATCCAGTGCCTTGGTCACCGAATCTTTACTGCCGAAGATCATGGTCGAAGGGTCCACGAAGCAGAGCACCATCCCCGTTTTGGTCATCGGGTATATGCTGTTGGTCCGAACCATCGTGGCCTTCAACTTCTGCGCGCGGAAACCCGCAAGAATATCCTGCGTTGGAAACTGTCCCTGAGCGATTCCTACCGATTGCAGCGCGTCGCTCCCCGCCGATGGCCGGAACAGCGCAAACGCCAGGTCATCTACGTACTGATCGATGGGTTCGCCCTGGCTCGAACCCGGCTTGCCCCCGCCCGTCTTCAGAGTGAACTTGTTCAATGCCTCCTCGAACATCTTCAGCTCCGGAGGCATCACACGGTTCCGCAGATTCATCGCCGCCGTCGAATTCTGCATTGCGCGGTAGTCGACCACCACCAGTTGCTGCAATTCATGCGGAACCGCTCCCCGCGCATCCGTCGACAGCTGCGCCGCCGGAACGACAGTTGCCGCCCCAAGCATCATCGCTGCAATCGTAAACTCAACCAGCTTTTTCAACAATTCCACCCTCCGGAAACCGACCCTGCCCTGGCTCAATGGCTCGAAATTCGCCTGCCGCGCAGGCCCAAATCTACTTTCGTTCACTCCAGTCGCGCCTTGGCTCCGTGATCTTATTTTACCGGTCTGCCGCTCGCTTATGCTTGCTGCATCCCAAATCCTCTGGACATCACTCCCGTGGCCAAGCCAGTGGATGCGCCAGGCGCCGCTCCAGAACCTTGGTCTGCTCGTCGAACCCATCTAATTGACGCATCCACTCGCTTTCCCGCTCACAGGCCGCTTCGGGAATCAGCCCGATTACCTCGCCCGCGGCAATCCCCGCCTTATGCCGCGCCGCCAGGCTGGTCACCTTTCGATGCACCTGCGAGAGCGGCGTCGCCTCAAAGTCCGTGATATTCATCGAGAGCTGCGCTCGGCCATGGACCAGAGCGCCCATCGCTTTTACGCCCTTCAGGCCGCCTGACGCCGCGCGAATCTCCTTGGCGATCGCCCGCGCCATGGCCACATCGGACGAATCGAAGTAGATGTTGTAGGCAACCAGAAACTTGCGCGCGCCTACCGCGCAGGCCCCGCCCGTGGGATGAAGCCCCGGGCCGCCCAGGTCTGGACGCCGCGACGGCTCCTTCTCCACCGCATCCCTCAACCCCTCAAACTGTCCCCGGCGCACGTCTTCCAGGTTGACTCGATCCGGCCTTGCCGCTGCCGCCTCATAGAAATAAACCGGAACTCCAAACCGCCGCCAGATCTCCAGGCCCGCCTGCCTGGCCAGCATCACGCACTGCTCCAGCTTGATTCCCTTAACGGGCACAAACGGAATCACGTCCGCCGCTCCAATGCGCGGATGCGCCCCCTGCTGCCGTGTCAGGTCGATCAATTCTACGGCCTTGCCCGCGCCCCGCACCGCCGCTTCCACCACCGCCTTCGGCTCTCCGGCAATCGTCACCACAGAGCGGTTGTGGTCCGCATCCATCGACCAGTCCAGCAGGTGCACTCCGTCTACGCGCATGGCCGCGACAATCGCTTCCACGCGCTGCGCATCCGCGCCCTCCGAGAAATTGGGCACACATTCGATTAGCGGTTCGCTCATCTCCCTTTCACCGCGAAAAACTCCCTGCGCCTGCTGCCTTCGCGCGCGGGCGCCGGGGCTTGCGTCATCTCCAGAACGTATATCCCACTTGTACCTGAACGCTGGCGTTCACTCCGGGATTGCGGTCGCCCAACGAAGCCGAGGAAATGTGGACCGCGTTCACGCCCACGTCGATCGACCGTTTCGACTTGAGGAAGTAGTGCACTCCAATGCCGCCCTGCGGCGCAAAATTCCATACGCTGGTGCTGCCGTCAATTCCCAGCTCCGCATTGCTCAAAAGGTTCGGCGGAAACTCGTGCGTCGTGTAGATCAGCCCGCCCGCTGCCTGAAACCAGGGCTGAATTCGTCTTGAACTCGTCAGAAAATTCCAGCGAAGAATCACCGGCGTCAGGCTCACCCCGTGGAACGTCCCGCCGCCTGTCGGCAGCACGCAACTTGCCGGCTGCCCGCCCGCCGTCACGCACGTGTACTCCTGTTCGTGCGGTGGCGGCGTGTACGCCTGCCATAGCGGCATGATGTTGCCCCCGTACTCGAATTGGCCGGTCAGGATACCCGCATGTACCACCGGCGTCAGCACCTTGCCCAGCTCAAATCCGCCCCAGAAAAACTTGTAATCCGACCGGTCGCCCACTCCCGTGCCCCAGCTCAGGAATGGGCCGTACTCCCAGCCGCGTTTGTTGCGCACTTCGGCGACGGGATCCGCGGCATTGGAGCCAACCGGGGGAATCTTAACCATCTCGGTGGTGTTCCTCGCGGCCGCGCCCGTCGCGCCGCCGGTCTGCGCTGGCGACCCGCCGTTCGTCTGCGCTGCAACCATCGCCGCCCCCGCCAGCAACAGCAAAAAAAATGCAATTCCCTCAATCCGTCTCAATTCTCTCCCCACCGACCCAGGTCCACTGTTCCCTAATCCCTGTTCCCTAATCCCTGGTCCCTAATCCTCGGTCCCTGTCTTCTCGTTCCCTGTCTTTCCCCAAAAAAAGACCGCCACGACTGGGCGGCCTCTTTCATGCCTGCCACGCGCCCGATTATCCGGCCGCGTGCTCCAATTGTTCGGCGTCCATGTCAAAGTTCGAGTAAACGTTCTGCACGTCGTCCAGATCTTCCAGTGCTTCCATCAGGCGCATCATCTGTGCGGCGGCATTGCCTTCCAGCTTGTTATAGGTCGACGCCACCATCGTTACCTCGCTCATCACCGTCGGAATTCCCGCCGCCTTTACCGCATGGGCCACCGCTTCATACGAATGCGGCTCGGTAACGATCTCCCACGTGTCGCCCTCGTCCTTCAAATCCTCGCCGCCGTGCTCCAGCACAATATCCATCAACTGCTCTTCGCTGGCCGCCGGCTTCTCCACCGCGATCAGGCCCTTCTTCGCGAACATGAACTTCACCGAGCCTGCTTCGCCCAGGTTTCCTCCATGTTTTCCAAACGTGTGCCTGATCTCACTTACCGCCCGGTTACGGTTGTCGGTCAGAACCTCCACTAGGATGGCCACGCCTCCCGGCCCGTACCCTTCAAACATGGCTTCTTCGTAGTTGACCCCTTCCAGCTCTCCCGTGCCCCGTTGAATCGCCCGTTTGATGTTTTCCTGCGGCATGTTCTCCGCTTTGGCCGCCAGGATCGCCGTGCGCAGGCGCGCATTCCCGTCCGGGTCGCCGCCCCCTTTGGCGGCAACCGCAATTTCCTTGATGAGACGGGTGAAAATCTTGCCGCGCTTGGCGTCCAGCGCGCCCTTCTTGTGCTTGATCGTGGCCCATTTCGAGTGGCCGGACATAAGAACCTCGACAGGATCGGAAAATGGCGGTCTAGACACGCCGACATGTGAGTATACCACCCCGCGCGATAGGCAAAATACGCTCCTTACGGGGCTTCCGTTTCAAAAGAATCTCTTCTCCCCGGCGGTCGGCTCCGCACCCGCTCTGAGCACAATCGACTACGGAAATACCTCCGCATCCCGCAGCCTTGCGCCTTTCCCATCCTTTTCCGATACGATCGCCTTCTCCGCCTTTATCGGCCAGGGAATCGCCAAATCCGGGTCATTCCACACAATCGTCCGCTCGCCCGCCGGCGAGTAATAATCCGTCACCTTGTACGCAAACCCCGCCACCGGGCTCAGCACCAGAAAGGCATGGCCGAACCCCTCGGGAATCCACAGCATCGCGCCGTTTTCTCCGCTCAGTTCCACGGCCACATGTTTGCCGAATGCCAGCGAGCTCCGCCGCAGGTCCACGGCCACGTCCAGCACCGCTCCATGCGTCGCCCGAACCAGCTTTCCCTGCGGCTGCGCGATCTGATAATGAATTCCCCGCAGCACATTCTTCTGCGAGATCGAATAATTGTCCTGTACCCAGTTCGTAGGCAGTCCCGCCTCCGCCATGCGCCGCAAATTGAACGTCTCGGAGAACGCGCCCCTGTCGTCCCGGTAGATTCTTGGCGTCAGCACCAGCACGCCCGGCAGCATTGTCTCTTCGATCTTCATGGCTACTCAGCCTTGGCCCCGAAATATGGCTCGCGCAACAGCCCCAGCAGGTACTGCCCATAGCCGCTCTTCGCAATCGGTTGGGCCAGCTTCTCCAATTGCTCGGCGCTGATAAATCCCTGCCGGTACGCAATCTCCTCCGGACACGCAATATTCAGCCCCTGTCGCCGCTCCATGGTGTGTACGAACATCGCCGCCTCCAGCAGCGCATCGTGCGTCCCTGTGTCCAGCCACGCCATGCCCCGGCTCAGGATCTCTACCTTCAGTTTCCCCGCCTCCAGGTAGTGCCGGTTCAGGTCCGTAATCTCCAGCTCCCCGCGCGCTGACGGCTTCAGCGTCTCGGCAATCTTCACCGCGTCGCGATCGTAGAAATACAACCCCGTCACGGCATACCGCGACTTCGGCTTAACCGGCTTCTCCTCCAGGCTCACCGCCCGGCCCTCTTTGTCGAACTCCACCACACCGTACCGCTGCGGATCCTCGACCGGGTACGCAAACACCGTCGCGCCCTCCGTCAGCCGCGCCGCCGTCTGCAACTGCTTCGAGAAGCCCTGCCCGTAGAAGATGTTGTCTCCCAAAACC
>JBEKXX010000175.1:0-5006 GCA_049511595.1 Occallatibacter sp.
ATGAGCGTTTGACCGAGGGGATGCGTATGCCATGCGGTGCGCGCTCCGGGTTCAAAAGTAACACTGGCGCCGACGACACGGGCGGGATCGGGCGCGTCAAAGAGCGGGTCGACCCGCACAGTGCCTGTGAACCAATCGGCCGGTCCCTTGCCGGAGGGCTGCGAGCCGCTTCTTTTGATCTCCATTGCTAAATTCCCTCCCTTGATGCCACTGGGCCGGGTCATCCGATTGCCAAGAATGCTCGAAGAGGCACGCCGGTTCCGGGCTGTCTACAACGCTTTGCCCATTTCGTACGCTTGCTTCATGGCGCGGCTTGCCAGGATATCGCCAATTTCGCATGCGCCTGTGCCATAAACGATGCCTTTTTCTTTTGCTCCTCGCAGACAGGAGGTGAATCCCCGCAGGCCTTCGATGGTCCGCTCCAGAGCTGCCTTTTTTCCATCGGCCGCAGTGACGATGAAATAGAAATCCTTGTTGGTGATTTCCGTATACCTTGCGACCGTCCGGTCAATCAGGGTCTTCAATTGGGCGCACATGGTGTAAAAGTAGACAGGCGTCGCGAGAACGATGACGTCAGCCGCAATCATTTCGTCGAGGATTTGCGCCATA
Source organism: Occallatibacter sp. (assembly GCA_049511595.1). Taxonomy (GTDB): domain Bacteria; phylum Acidobacteriota; class Terriglobia; order Terriglobales; family Acidobacteriaceae; genus Telmatobacter. Next base: position 610 of record JBEKXX010000175.1, read on the forward strand.
TCGTCTTTCTGCGCGCATCTTCCATTTCCCACGCAGGCATAGCAACCCCTGCAGTAATTAATCTTCTTTTCCCCCAGGAGCACTTTATCGACGCGATGACTGGCTTCGACTGCGCCTTTCGCAAACCGATCGCACAAGGCGTTCGAGTTCCCGCGTTTTCTGGGACTCGAGGAAAGTATCAGCACTTTCTTGCTCATTCAACTGCCTCCAAGCGAGCGAGTTCCTGCTCGCCGGCCAGGAGCAGGGTGCGGACGGCGCGCCATGCGCCGAGCATACCACCCATACCCAGGGCAGAGAGCAGGCGGGCTGTTGCCTCGCCCAGGCCGCGGCTAAGGCATTTCTCCCAACCCTCAAGAGTGCCCAATTTTCCAGAATGTTGCCGCTCACTGGGATTCGCGTCAACTTTGCGGTCTTGAATCCCTACACACCATGGGGAGAAATGCGTAAGCCGCGATCTCGCGAAGATCGTCGCAAAGCGCGCCGGCTCGCCGTCGCCGCAACACCCACCCGCATAACGACTACAAGAGTCATTCCATTTACAGTTCGTTGCACGATATAAACATCGTTCCATAGGGTGGGATTACCGGCCCTCCGTGTGCCCCGCATCACTGCGGCTAACTGCCTCAAAGAAGAGACTCACGATAGCGGCCGATATTCCTCGAAGGCGGCACTGTGGAGCGAAGCGAATGAGTGAACTGAACACTGTGATTATGGATGGGAACGAGGCTGCGGCCTCCGTTGCCTACCGACTTTCCGAAGTCATCGCCATCTACCCCATCACTCCCTCGTCGCCAATGGGCGAGTGGGCGGATCAGTGGCGTTCGGAGGGGAAAAAGAACATCTGGGGCGCGTTGCCCATTGTGGAAGAACTGCAGAGCGAGGGCGGCGCGGCCGGCGCCCTGCACGGGGCGTTGCAGGCCGGGGCCTTCGGAACGACATTTACGGCTTCGCAGGGGCTGCTGCTGATGATCCCCAACATGTTCAAGATTGCCGGTGAGCTGACCCCGGCGACGATGCACGTTGCGGCTCGCACCCTGGCAACCCATGCACTGTCGATCTTCGGCGACCACTCCGACGTGATGGCCTGCCGCGGCACCGGATGGGCGATGCTGGCCTCGAATTCCGTGCAGGAGGTTGCCGACCTGGCGCTCATCGCACAAATCGCCACCCTGGAATCCCGCATTCCGTTCATCCATTTCTTCGACGGCTTCCGCACATCGCATGAAGTAGGCAAGATTCTTCCCATCACCGACGAGACGATTCGCGGGATGGTAGACGACAAGTACCTCATTGCCTTCCGCAAGAACGCCCTCACGCCCGATCACCCATTCATCCGCGGGTCGGCGCAGAATCCCGACGTATTTTTCCAGGCCCGCGAGGCATGCAGCCCGTTCTACGTGAAGGTGCCGGGAATTGTGCAGTCGGTGATGGACCGTTTTGCCGCCCGGACCGGCCGCTCCTATCACCTTTTCGACTACTACGGAGCGCCAGACGCCGAACGCGTGATCGTGCTCATGGGTTCCGGCGCGGAAGCTGCCGAGGAAGCAGTAGATGCGCAGAACCATCAGGGCGATAAGGTCGGAATGATCAAGGTTCGCCTGTACCGGCCTTTCGACAGCAATGCGTTTCTGGCCGCTTTGCCGGTGACGGTCAAGTCGATCGCTATTCTGGACCGCTGCAAGGAGCCCGGAGGGGCCGGCGAGCCGCTCTATCAGGACATCCTGACCGTGCTTGCGGAGAATTCCGCCCATCTGCCTTTTGCAACCATGCCTGCCGTCATCGGCGGCCGCTATGGGCTCTCGTCGAAGGAGTTCACGCCAGCGATGGTCAAGGGCGTGTTCGATGAGTTGAAGAAGCCCTCCCCCAAAAACCACTTCACCATCGGCATCAACGACGACGTGAGCCACTCGAGCCTTGACTACGATCCCGCATTTTCCACTGAGGATCCCAAGACCGTGCGCGCTCTCTTTTACGGTCTCGGCTCCGACGGCACCGTGGGAGCGAACAAGAACTCGATCAAGATCATCGGCAGCGAAACGCCGAACTACGCGCAGGGCTACTTCGTGTACGACTCGAAGAAGTCGGGCTCGATGACGATGTCGCACCTGAGGTTCGGCCCCAACCCGATCCGGTCAACTTATCTCATTACGCATGCCAGCTTCGTGGCTTGCCACAACTTCAGCTTCCTGGAGAAGATGAACGTGCTGGAGGCGGCGATGCCGGGCGCAGTGTTCCTGCTCAACTCGCCGTATTCGGCGGCCGAGGTGTGGGACAAGCTGCCCCGCAGCATGCAGGAGGAGATGCTGCGCAAGAAGATCGAGTTCTATGTGATCGACGGATACAAGGTGGCACGCGAGGCCGGCATGGGTTCGCGCATCAACACCATCATGCAGACGTGCTTTTTCGCCATCAGCGGCGTGTTACCGCGCGAGGAAGCCATCGCGCAGATCAAGAAGTCGATTCAGAAGACCTATGGCAAGCGCGGCGAAGCAGTAGTGCAAAAGAACTTCGCAGCCGTGGATCATGCGCTTTCGCATCTGGAGAAAGTTGAGCTGCAGAAGGCGGCCAGCTCGAGTTTCGATCTGGCGGGCGCGTTCAGTGACAAGGCGCCCAAGTTCGTTCACGATGTGCTGGGCCAAATCGCCGAGGGCAAGGGAGATCTGATTCCGGTGAGCGCGATTCCAGCCGGCGGCGCGTTCCCCTCGGGCACAGCGCAGTGGGAGAAGCGCAACATCGCGCAGTTCATTCCCGTTTGGGACAAGGATCTCTGCATTCAGTGCGGAAAGTGCGCCATGGTGTGCCCGCACGCGGTGATTCGCGCCAAGATTTACAACCCCGAGCTCGGCGACAAAGCCCCGGCAACCTTCAAGTGGGCGAAACCCAAGTGGCGCGGCATGGAGCAGGAGCACTACACTCTGCAGGTGGCCCCCGAAGATTGCACCGGCTGCGGCGTGTGCGTCGAAGTCTGTCCCGTGAAGAGCAAGAGCGACGCCAGCAAGAAGGCCATCAATATGGCGCCGCAAGCGGCACTGCGCGAGCCGGAGCGTGAGAATTGGGAGTTCTTCCTCTCGCTACCCGAGGTCGACCGCGCGAAGCTTTCGCATACGCAGGTCAAGGATCTTCAGCTTTTGCAGCCGCTGTTTGAGTTTTCGGGCGCGTGCGCGGGCTGCGGCGAAACGCCCTACATCAAGCTGCTGACGCAGTTGTTCGGCGACCGGCTGTACATCGCCAACGCCACGGGCTGCTCGTCGATTTACGGCGGCAACCTGCCGACCACGCCTTATACGTACAACGCACAAGGCCGCGGGCCGACGTGGTCGAACTCGCTCTTTGAAGACAACGCGGAGTTCGGGTTCGGCATGAGGGTCGCGCTCGATCAGCAGAAGGCCTTTGCCGAAACACTGGTGACGCGGCTGGCTTCGGCAGTGGGCGCGGAGCTCGCGGCGGATCTAGTGGGAGCAGCGCAAAAGACCGAGATGGAGATCAACGAGCAGCGCGAGCGGGTAAAGGCGCTTCGTGCCGTTCTGGATGGGAACAATTCTTCCGATGCAAGAAATCTGCTGGCGATCGCGGATGCGCTGGTGCGCAAGAGCGTGTGGATCCTGGGCGGCGACGGCTGGGCATTCGACATCGGTTTTGGCGGGCTCGATCATGTGCTGGGCTCGGGTAAGAACGTGAACGTGCTGGTACTTGACACCGAAGTCTATTCGAATACCGGAGGCCAGGCCTCGAAGGCTACGCCACGCGGCGCAGTGGCCAAGTTCGCGGCCAGCGGCAAGCCGAACAGCCGCAAGGATCTGGCAATGGAGGCGGTCAGCTACGGCTCCGTCTATGTGGCGCAGGTAGCCCTGGGCGGCAACGACATGCACGTTGTGAAGGCCTTCCAGGAGGCCGAGGCGCACGACGGGCCGTCGATCATTATTGCGTACGCAAGCTGCATCGCCCACGGCTATGACTTAGTGCACGGGCTGGAACAGCAGAAGCTCGCCGTGCAAGCAGGCTACTGGCCGCTCATGCGCTATAATCCCGCACTGCGCGAAGAGGGCAAGAATCCCTTCCAGCTCGACTCCAAAGCGCCGGCGATCCGGCTCAAGGAGTATGCTTACCGCGAAGCTCGGTACACCATGCTGGCGCGAAGCAATCCGGATCTGGCCGCGGCGCTGCTGAAGGAAGCTCAGGACGATGTGGAGCGCCAGTGGCGCGTCTACTCCGCCCGCGCGACGATGCCGGGCCGCGGAGAGACACCGCACATCGCGCCCCTGGAAAAACCTGAAGAAAAACCGGAAGAGAAACTGGCGGCTGCGGCTGCCGGAGGTGAGGAATGACCGAACTTTCCATGCAATACCTCGGCATGAAGTTGAGCGGCCCGATTGTGGTTGCGTCGACACCGCTCTCCG
>JBEKXX010000176.1:0-4874 GCA_049511595.1 Occallatibacter sp.
CCTGGATCGGAAGGGATCCTGACCACGGCCGAAGAGGCGGAGGCGTGCGCGAAAGGAGTGGGCTACCCGGTCATCCTGAAGGCCAAGGCCGGCGGAGGCGGGCGCGGCATGAGAATTGTCCGCGAGCCCGGGGAGTTGCCGAACCTGTTTCACGCGGCGTTTACCGAGGCGGCCAATGCCTTCGGGAACGGCGAGCTTTACATGGAAAAGTTCGTCGAGAATCCGCGGCACATCGAGTTCCAGATGCTGGCCGACGAGCACGGCAGCGTGGTTTCGCTGTACGAGCGCGAGTGCTCGATCCAGAGGCGGCATCAGAAGCTGATCGAAGAGGCGCCGAGCTTGCAGGTAACGCCAAAGCTGCGCGAGGAACTGGGCCGGACGCTGTGCCGGTGCCTGAGCGAGATCGGCTACCAGAATGCCGGGACGGTGGAGTTTCTGATGGACGCGAACCACCTTCTCTACTTCATCGAGATGAATACGCGCATCCAGGTGGAGCATCCAGTGACGGAGGCGATTACCGGCGTGGACCTTGTGAAGGCGCAGTTACGGATTGCGGCCGGCGAGAAACTGGAAGCTATTCTGCCGCCGAAGCTGGAGATGCGCGGGCACGCGATCGAGTGCCGGATCAACGCCGAGCATCCGCAGCGGTTTACGCCGTCGGCGGGGAAAATTACGGCGTTTCACGTGCCGGGCGGGAATGGAGTGCGCGTGGATACGGCGCAGTATGCCGAGGGCGTCATTCCGCCGTATTACGACTCGCTGATCGCCAAGTTGATTACGCACGGCGTGGACCGCGCGGAAGCGATCGCGAAGATGGAGCGGGCGCTGAGCCAGTTCATCGTGCAGGGAGTGGACACATCGATTTTGCTGCACGAGGAGATTTTTCGGGATGCAGGTTTCAGGGCCGGGGAGTTCGATACCGGCTTCATGGAGCGCTTCCTGGAGCGGTCCTCCAGCTAGTGTGGCATTTCCGCTGTCGTGCAGGGTGACTTCTTGAGGAAGAAGCCACTAAGAATTTGCGGCTTCGATTCACTGCAACTGGAAAACCGCTCGGGCGGCGCGGGCCGAGGCGGGAAATCAACCGGCCTAAGTTCGCGTCAAGACGAGCGGTTTGCGTGCGGCGATCCCGGATTCGCTCCGACGTGAAGTTCCTGCCGAGGATTTCCTTCCTTCGCGCCAGGTTTCGCTGAATAAACTCTGTTACGGCGGTTTCCCGATTCCTCGAGCGGTTCCACAATTCACCTGCCCCTTCCGGCGTGTTTTAGGGCGGCTTTTACTTCCACCCCACAGACGAAGACCTGTCTGTGGGGACCCCGGTCGATGAAAAAGCCATTCGGCAGTTGCGGACCTGGGTATAGTAATTGTGGAACCGCTGTCTGGGGCATTTTGAGAGGTACGCAGGGTGGCTTTTACCAGCACCCCGCTGACGAAGACTTGTCCGTGGGGACGCCGCGGACGAACTGGCAACTTGAGCGGTGCGTCTCCGCTCGACAGCCACCGGGGAACCCCTCTATCGCGAAGAAAGGGCAAGGAACTATGAATTTCGAACTCTCAATGACACAATTTACGCAGATCATCACGGCCATCGGCGGGCTGGGAACAGCGGCTTTTGGTCTGCTGGAAGCGATAAAGCCGGTATGCCCGCTCATCAATCGCATCGGGTTCGGCGGCATCCGTAAAACCGTTTCCAGCCTGACGCCGCCTGAAGCCGGCGCAAAGGCTCCGATCAATGCGCTGCCGAGCGCCAAAGTACTCGAGTCGCTTGAAGCCAACTGGGTGAACGGCACCGACTTGGCCAGCCAGAAGGCGATTGCCAAATCGCTGATCAAGCTGCACTTGAGCGCTGGCAACGCGCCAGCGCTGGCGGCGGCGGCCAACGTCGATCCCACGCTGTTGACGGCGTCGGCCACGAGCACCACCTCCGGGACGGCGCTCACGCAGCAGCAAAGCGATGCTTACTCACGGTTCGACCTCATCGTGACGGCGATGCTGGACGAGTGCTACCAGCGCTCGGACCAGGTTTATCGCAACTGGACCCGAGGCCTGGCGGCGGCGATTGCGGTCATCCTTGCCGCGGTGGGCGGCTACACAATTGAGTCCGGCAACATGGCATTGACGAGCTATCTGACGAGCGCGGATTTCGGGCGCGCGCTTCTAGCCGGCCTTCTTGCCACGCCTTTGGCGCCGATTGCCAAGGACATATCGACGGCGCTGGCGACGGCCGTGAATACCATGCAACTCTTCAAGAAGTAGGCGGCTATGACGCAATTTCTCGATCTTCGACTTCAGCCCGTTGGCGGAGAATTGGCCAAGCAGGTTGCCGCCTGCCAGGGCACGAGCGTCACGAACTATACCGGGATGCTGGTGGACGATTTGCTGCATGCCATCCAGGGCCGGCACGTGCTGATTGCGACGCACGGGTTCAATGTGAACCGCGCGGATGGGATCGCGTGCCTGTCAAATTGGGCGAGCCTGCTCGGGCACTATTTCCCGGATCCCAATCCTTTCGCCTTTCTCGGCCTGCTCTGGCCGGGTGACTCGATATGGGCGCATGGACTGGATTATCCCGAGGAGCCGAGAGTTGCCGACGATGCCGGCGCATTGCTGGGGCCGTTTCTCGATGCCTACTTTCAAGGAGCGGCGAGCGTTTCATTCGCTTCGCACAGCTTGGGCGCGCGGGTGGTCCTGGCAACGATTGCAAATATGAAGATGCGTGTGCGGCGGCTGACGTTGATGGCCGGGGCGGTTGACGACGACTGCCTGACGACGGAATTCAGCGCAGCGGCTGCAAAGGTCGGCGCGATTTCAGTGCTTGCGTCGCAGAAGGATACGGTGCTGTCAACACTGTTTCCGCTGGGGAACTTCGTGGGCGGGATCCTCACGGTGGGGCACCCGTGGTGGCACGCGGCCATTGGGCACTGCGGTCCGGCGCAACGCTGGCCGGAGAATTTCGGGGCGCCGTTCATGATACCGGACGGCTGGGAGTTCGATCACGGCAATTATCTGCAGATTAACCAGCCGCCTGCGCCCGCTTTGGATTTGCCTGTCGTGGTGCCGGCACAGGGCGCGGCGTGTCCAATCGTTGATGAGGCCGGGAACCCGATTGCGGGCTGGCAGGAGGCGTTTACGGCGGGATTTGAGTCGAGCCGGTTCAAGTAAAAGGGCGTGAAGGCCTAAGAGGGAAAGATTATTCGTTTCTTCTTCGCCTATTGCGATGAAATCGGGTATGCTGTGTGGACAACGTGGAGGTTGTCTGCATGGACTTTCAGAAGGACTTGATCGCCGAATACGACCGCGAAATCGCCAAGACCCGGAAAATGCTGGATGCCATCCCGGCAGACGCGGATTTGAACTTTAAACCCCATCCCAAATCCGGAAGCCTGGGCTGGTTGGCCGGACATCTGACGGATTTTGCCGGCGACTGGGCGATCACCACACTGACCAAGGACAAGCTGGAGTTTGCGGCGGACCACAAGTGGGACCCCTACGTACCGGCGAACAAGGCTGAGGTACTCAAAAAGTTTGACCGGGATCTGCCTGCGGTTCGCAAAGAGCTGGCCGCAATCTCTCCGGAGAAGTGGGACGAGCACTGGCAGTTTATCTACGGCGGGCAGAAGTTCATTGACGACCCACGCCACCAGGTCTTCCGCGAGATGGTTCTGAGCCATATGGTTCATCACCGTGCGCAGATGGGCGTGTATCTGCGGCTGCTGAATGCGAAGATACCGGGGATGTATGGGCCGAGTGCAGATGAGATGTGAGAGAGGCAGAGAACAGAGAACAGAGAACAGAGAACAGAGAACAGGAAGCATTTTCTGGCCGCCTGCTCCTGGCTTTTGGCACATGAAGGCGAGTTTGCGGCCGTGGCCAAAGGCTGAAACGTGCCCCTTGGTCTCTGTTCTACTCTGGAAGCATGTCTTTTTCCTTTCCGAAGATTTATCCAATTCTCGATAGCGCAGCAATTCCGCAGGCCGGTCGGGCGGAGTTTTTGCGGCGGCTAGGCATCGAGCTGGCCGAAGCCGGCGTGACGCTGCTCGAGTACCGGAACAAAACTGGAAGCGACGCGGAGGTTCTGGCGGATGCGGCGATTTTGCGTGCGGCGCTGCCTGCGGGAAAGGTGAAGCTGATCCTCGATGACCGTGCCGATCTGGTGGAGCGGGCGGGATTTGACGGTGTGCACGTGGATGCGGGCGACGTGACACCGGCGGAAGCCAGGCGGCTGCTGGGACCGGACAGGATTGTGGGCACATACGGCGGGACGGAAGCGCTGGTGGCAGGGATTCTGAAGGAGCCGGCGGATTATCTGTCGATCGGGCCGGTGTTTCCCACGACGACAAAGCAGACGGCGAAGGTGGCGATCGGGGCGGGCGGAGTGCGCAGGCTGCGTGAAGGAGCTGGGCCTGAGGCTGTGCTGGTTGCGGTGGGAGGCGTTACGCTCGAAACGGCGCCGACGATTCTGGCGGCGGGAGCGAGCGTGGTGGGCGTTTCCGCGGCGATCTTCCGCGCCAAGGATCCGGCGGGCGAGTTCCGGCGGTGGAAGACGGCACTTGGTTAGAAAAGAGCCGGACAGTGGCCGGAAACGAGGCAAAACCGTCCAAATTCAAGACAGCGCGCGCCGGAAAACAGGGCATTTCTGCCGCGAAACAAGACAGTCATTGTCTGAAAACGATACAGTCTCAAGGAGCATGTAGGCAGGCCTCCACGGTATGAGGCGTAAGCCCTTCGGTTTCGTATCGTATGATTGCGTAACGAGTTCCGGCGGGTTTTTGATTCGCCCTGCTCCACTCATTCGCCAGGGAGGAAGCCGCTCTTTGATTTCCCGATTGCTGCGCATTAAGCCCATGTCGATGCTCACGCAGGAAGCGGGTGAGCAA
>JBEKXX010000177.1:0-4659 GCA_049511595.1 Occallatibacter sp.
GGCGCGCGCCATTGAAGCCGCTCTCCTGGCCAAAGGCATGCTTTTGCATCCGCTGGTTTCGGTGCTGGTGACCGCCTATGCCGGCCAGGACGTGAGCGTGCTCGGGGAAGTGACCCGCCCCGGCGTTTATCCCTACACCTTCCATCATCGTTTGCTTGACCTGATCTCGGCCGCCTCCGGTCTTTCGCCCAATGCCGGCCGCCTGGTCAACGTCTTCCATCAGGGCGACCCCAAGACGCCGCATCCGGTCGTGCTCGACCCCAGCGGCACCGATACGACGTCCGACCACAATCCCGAGCTAAGCCCCGGCGACACCGTGCAGGTGAGCCGTGCCGGTCTTGTCTACGTGGTCGGCGATGTGATCCGTCCCGGCGGGTTCCCCGTGGATCCGGTGCAAGGGCTCACCGTGGTGCAGGCGCTTTCCCTGGCCTGGGGGCCGTCGCAGAACGCTGCCAGCGGCAAAGCCGTGCTCATCCGCGAACAAAAAGACGGCCGAGCCATGATCACGCTCAACCTGAAGCGCATGTTGCACGGCCAGGACCCCGACCAGCCCGTCGAGGACCGGGACATTCTCTACGTGCCCGATTCCGTAGCCAAAAATCTGGTGAACCGCACCCTGGAGTCCGCCATTCAATCCACCATCGGCGTCACCATCTACTCTGCGCTGGTTTATTCGCAGAGGTACTAGCAGGTTCAACGATGAGAAGAGCCGCGTGGATTCTGCTTCTCTTCTTCGCCTTCGCCATCCCCTGGGAGTACTCCCTCGACCTCGGCGAACCGCTGGGGAACGTGGCCCGCATCGCCGGTTTGCTTGTGCTCCTCGCGGCCGTTCCGGCAGTTCTTCAAGCCGGATGCATGCGCACGCCGAGCGCGTTCTGGCGGCTTACGCTCGCATTCTATCTCTGGTTCTGCTGCACGTATTTCTGGACGATCGATCCCTCCGCGACCCTCGAGAAGATACGCGCCTACTTTCAGGAGATGATGATTGTCTGGCTAGTGTGGGAGTTTGCCGACACGCCCGCCGATCTGCGAGCTCTGCTGCGCGCCACAGTGGCCGGCTCCTGGGTGCTCGCCCTGCTCACGCTAGCCGCGGTCCGATCGCCGGCGGCCATTGCCGCCGGTCAGATCCGCTTTGCCGCCTACGGCCAGGATCCCAACGAAGTGGCCCGTTTTCTCGATCTGGGTTTTCCGCTCGCCGCTCTGCTCCTGAACTGCGAACGCCGCCGGCCGGCTCGCCTGATGGCGCTTGGCTTTCTGCCCCTGGGTCTGGTTGCCGTGCTGCTCACGGCCTCGCGCGAAGGGTTCCTGGCTGCCGTTCTCGCGTTTGCCGGCTCCATTCTCCTTCTCACGCTTGGCCATCCCAGACGCGTTGTGGCCGCCCTATTCGTCCTGCCGCCCTTCCTGGCAGCTCTCTGGTACGTCATTCCCGGAGCGATTTTCGATCGCCTCGCCACCATTCCCGAGCAACTGCGAAGCGGCGACCTGAACCAGCGGCTCAACATCTGGTCCGCCGGCTGGGGCGCCTTTGTCCATGCGCCGCTCCTCGGCACAGGCGCGGGATCTTTTGTGGCTGCCGCGCACCTTGCGCCCATCGATACGGCTCACAACACCGCGCTTTCCATCGCCGTTGGGGGCGGCCTTTGCGCGCTATTTCTAGCCACGCTGCTCGTCGCGCTGGCGGCGCGCTACGCGCTCCAGACACAAGGGCCGCTGCGCCTGGCCCTGGTCACGTCACTGCTGGTCTGGGCCGTAACTTCCCTCGCCGCCACGGTAGAAGAGAACCGCACGACGTGGCTGCTGCTGGCCATCATTACCGTTGCCGGGCGGCTGGCGGCGGAGGATCCGGACGGTCTCGCTGCTTGTTTCTCTACGACGCCGCTGCGTCCCGCTTCGGTTCCAGCCCGGCCGCTCGTCGCGCAGGCGGGTTCTTAGAGGCTCGGTTCTCCGCCATGTCTATCACCTCGCCCATCGCCGAGCCGCCTCAGGTCTCCAGCATCAATCGCAGCATCTTCCGCGCCGCGGTGTCTGTGGGCGCGGCCGGCGTCATCGTCAAGCTTGTGGCCGCGCTCAAGGAGATCGCGGTTGCCTCCGTCTACGGCCGCAGCGACGCCATGGACGCCTTCCTCGCCGCCGCGCTCATCCCCAGCCTGCTCGTCAACCTCATCTCCGAGTCGATGAACCAGGCCCTCGTGCCTACGCTGGTCCGGGTGAGGGAACAGGAGGGCCGCGAGCGCGCCCAGCAGCTTCTTTCGAGTTCCATGCTCTGGATGTGCCTGCTCCTTGCCGCGGCGAGCGCTGGAATGGCGCTTTCGGCGCGCGCCTTCTTTCCCCTCATCGCCGCGCACTTTTCGCCCGCCAAGCTGCAACTCGCCGTGCGTCTCTTTTACGTACTGCTGCCGGTCGTCCTCATCACCGGAATCGCTACCAACTGCACTGCGGTTCTCAACACGCTCGACCGTTTCGCCCTTCCCGCTCTCGCGCCGATGGTTATTTCTTTCTCGATCGTTTGCGGCGCTCTGCTGTTCGGCGGCCGTTTCGGCATCTGGGCCATGGTCTACGCCACGCTGGCCGGTTCGCTGCTGCACGCGGCGGTTGTCGCCGGGATGATGGAAGCGCACGGCTATCGCTTCCGTCTGCGTTGGCACGGCATGACCGAAGCCACGCGAGAAGTGGCGGGCCAATACGGTCCTGTGCTGCTCTCGAGCGTCGTGTCTTCAGGCGGCCTGCTCGTCGATCAGGCGATGGCCGCCATGCTGGTTGCAGGCAGCGTTTCCGCGCTGGTCTATGCCAATCGCTTCGTCAGCGTAGTGCTTACGCTGCTGGCCGGCGCGGTTTCCTCCGCCATCGTGCCGTACTTCTCGCGCATGATCGCCTACCACGATTGGACCGGATGCCGCCACACCATCCGCATCTGGGTTCGGCTCACCGCATTCATTTCCGTGCCTATCGCGGCCTTGCTCATTGCCGGCGCGCGCCCGCTCGTCCGCGTGGCGCTGCAGCATGGACAATTCGGGCCGCGCGACACCACCGTCGTGGCCTCGGTGCTGGCCATGTACGCCATCCAAATTCCGTTCTTTGTCACCAGCCGCGTCTATTACCGCTTCATCGTTGCCATGCGCCGCACTGACCTGATCCTTTATTGCGGCATCCTCAATCTCGGCCTCGACGTGGTATTGAATCTCGTACTCATGCGCTGGTTCGGCGTGGCCGGAATCGCGCTCGCCACCTCGCTCTGGACAGTGAGCACGTTCTTCTATCTCTGGTATTGGAGCCGGAAGCTGCTCGCGCGCGCACTGGCAACGGAGGCAGCGGCATGATTTCCGCTCCAGCCCGGTATCTGCTCCGGTTCGACGATCTTTGTCCCACCTTCTCAGTCGAATGCTGGTTGCGTTTCCAGTCCCTGATCGAAGAGTTCCGCCTGCAGCCGATTCTTGCTGTTGTTCCCGACAACCGCGACCCGGAACTGCAGGTTTCGCCGCCCGATCCGTCTTTCTGGGAGCGGATGCGCGCTCTTGAGGCGGCGGGGGCCACGATCGGCCTGCACGGCTACCGCCATCTCTGCGTAAGCCGGGGCCGGAGCCTGCTCGGGCTTGCGCAAACCTCGGAGTTTGCCGGCGTCGCCGCCGAAACGCAGCGCGCATGGATCGGCGACGGCCTGCGGATTCTGCGCGGCCACGGCCTCAATCCCGGAATCTTCGTTGCGCCCCGTCACGGCTTCGACGCATCGACGCTCGCGGCGCTTCACGCCGAGGGAATCTCTTCGTTGTCTGACGGCTTTGCCCGCGTGCCCTTCCTGCGCGCCGGCGTTGCATGGATTCCGCAGCAGCTTTGGGGGCCCGTCGAAAAAGACAGCGGCCTGTGGACCATTTGCGTACACGCAAACACAGCGCGCGACGAAGAGGCCGCCCAATTGCGCCAGTTTCTTGCCGCTCATGCGGCTCAGTTCACCTCTGTCGATCGTGTGCTCTTTCGCTTGCGGCCTGCCACCTTGACCCTTGCCGGGCGCCTTCAGGCTGAAGCGGCGCTCTGGCGTCTCAAATTCTCCCGCACTGCCGGGCGAGTCCGCCGCGCGGCGCGCTTGCCATGGAGCAATTCCTCATAAAGCCGTTCCCAGCGGTCGAGCACGTTGTCCAGGCGGAATCGATAGGCCACGCGTTGGCGCGCCCGCTCGCCCATGGCGCGGCGTTCCTCAATCGGCGCGCGCATCAGCCTCGCCATGGCGGCAGCCAACGCCTGCGGGTCGCCTGCGGGGGCAAGCCAGCCATTCTCGCCGTCGGCAAGCACCTCGCGCGTTCCGGGAACATCCGTCGCGACGGCCGGCAATCCGCACGCGCCAGCCTCCAACATCACCATGGGCAGCCCTTCGTAGCGCGACGACAAGACGAATCCGTCCGCGGCTTGTATCCATCGCTTTACATTCGGCTCGAAGCCCTGGAACCGTACGCGCCGCTCGATGCCTAGCCGCGCCGCTAGTTGCACCAGTTCTGTTTCGAGCGGGCCGGCGCCCAAAACCAGCAGCCGTGCCGTCCCCGGCTGGCCGGCCAGCGCCTGAAGCATCGCCGGGTAGTCTTTCACCGGCTCCAGCCGGCCCACGGCGATCCACAAGAACTCCCCGGCCAATCCAAGCTCCCGCCGCATGGCGGCCCGCACTTGCGCATC
>JBEKXX010000178.1:0-6423 GCA_049511595.1 Occallatibacter sp.
GAGTTGGAACCCCCTCGGCGCGGAGAAGTTGCCCAAGAGGGGTGGTTTTCCCACTGCGTGTAAGTGATTTAGTATCTGTAGCTAAGCCCAATTCCCACCACATGCCGCGCCTGCAGATTTACCGGCATGGCGACAATCGGTGGCCCCACGGCAGGGTAGTAGGGGTTTGCAACCCAGATGGATCCGATGTTACCCGCCACCTGCCCCACGCCAATGTCAAACGCAAAGTGCGGCTTGTCCCGCTGCGTCACTCGCACGGCATAGTCCAGCGTTGTGGGGATATGGGCGCTCATCAGCGTGTACGACGCAGGATTGCAGACCATCGCAGCCTCGCACTGATAGAGCGCCGCGTTCAATAGGGTATTCAGATTCACTGAAGTCTTGGGCTCCTGCGTGAATCCCGCCGATGGCACCGCCACGATTCCATGGCCGAGGGGCAGCGGAATGCCCAAACCGCCGAAGAACCGCCCGCCAAAGCGAGTGCTCTGGCCGCCGAGGCCGAAGATGGTGGCATTGGTGACTTTCCAGCCCAGGTTCAGCAGGAACGGCACAGGAGGTTTCGCCCAGGTCTTGGTGACGGCAACATACGCGTCGCCGTTGGTGTACGACTTGTCCGTTCCCGTCAGCGTCTTGTTGGCCGCGCCCGAGACAAAGTGGTCGTTGGTGCGGATCGCGCCGCCGATCGCAAGTCCCGGCATCCATGCGCCGAACTGCCCGTCTTTGAAAGCGACGACCTTGCCGTGGAAGACGTTCATGCCGGAGTAGTTCCACAGGTTGCTCAGGCCGAGCGGCGTGGCCGTAGTGGTGGGCTGATCTCCAAACTGATGAACACTACGGGTGTAGCCCGCCTCTGCCCGGCTGCCAAAGCCCTCGGTGATGCTGAAGGTTTCAACATCGCCGATGACCGCCGAAGCATCGATGAAATGGAAGCTTACGGACGGATGCGAGAAAAACTGTCCCTTCTCTGTGTAGACCACGTAGGCGGTCGGCGTGAGGAATCCTCCGGTTTGTCCTTCCAGCGTGAGGTTTTGTGCGGCCAGCCGGCTTACCGGCAGCGCGGCGAACAGCAGGAGGCAAGTTGCAAGCTTGAGTGTGTCGCGAAGGCGCATATTTCTCTCCATAAAGCAAGACCGCTGCCGGCCTGCTCCAGCTATCTTTGGGGAATTCAACCTCTTGTAACATAACTGGAAGCATTTGTCTGTAGCGGCTTGCGTGGTGGTAGACTCAGCCCATGCCGAGCGGCGTTTTTATCACCTTTGAAGGCCTCGACGGGTCGGGCAAGACCACGCAGATCAAGCGCATGGCGGCATGGCTAACCCGGCGGGGCCATGATCCGCTCGTCGTGCGCCAGCCCGGCGGCACGCCCACCGGCGACCGCATCCGCGAGATCCTGCTCAGCTCCCGCTCCAAAGCCTTGGCCCCCATGACGGAAATGGCTCTGATGTTCGCTGACCGGGCGCAGGCCATCGCCGAGGTCATCCAACCGGCCCTCGACGCAGGCAGGGTCGTTCTCTGTGACCGCTTTACCGACTCTACCGAGGCTTACCAGGGCGGCGGCCGCCAGCTCGGCTCCGCCGTGGTGCTCGATCTTCACCGGCAACTCTGCGGTGGATTGCAGCCCGATCTCACCCTCCTGCTGCTGCCCAGCTTCGCAGCCTCGCTGGCCCGCGCCCGCCGCCGGAACGATCGTGTGGAAGCCGAAACCGGCCGCGATGAAGGCCGCTTCGAGGCCGAGCAGGACGCCTTCTTTCGTCGTGTTTGGGAAAAATACCGCGAGATCGCCGCCCGCGAGCCCGCCCGCGTGGTCCTCATCGAGGGCGATCTCACCATCGACGAGGTCCACGAGCAGATCGTCGAATCCGTCTCCGAGCGGTTGCTCACCGCCGCGAGCGCTTCCTAGCGCCCTTCGAGCCCCAGCGCCTTCACCACAGTTTCGTCCACCTGCGCCGGCTGCCCGTCCTGCTTGGTCACCACGCCAAAACCGCCGCGATAGTCCCACATTGCCCAGCCGATGCCGTCTGCTTCAAGCGCCGCGCGCACGTCGCGAATCCAGTTCGCGCGCGACACCGGATCGCTGTGCTCGCGGAAGACGCCGAACTCATCGCAGATCAGCGGCACATGGTTGCCGCGACCCCACGCCGCCGCCTCGTCGATCGTCAGCCGGATGCGATGCGCGTTCCACCCATCCAGCCAATAGCGCTCCAACTCGTAGCGCTCTGCCGCATCGGGAACCTCCTTCAATAGCTCCGGCATCGAGCTCTCCGCCGCCGGATACGGGATGGAATGCGTGGTGCTCCACCACGGCGAGCGGCGTCATCGCCAGCAGGTCGGGAAGGTCGGACCAGTTGGCGCCCGCGGCAATAATGGTGTTCTTCGGCGCCGCCTCCCGGATGGCTGCGGCCACGCGCGTCTGGATGCCGTACCAGCGGTAGGGATCGTTCATCTCCGGCTCGTTCAGAATCTCGAAGAACACCATATTCGGATCGCGACCGGCATAGTGCGCGGCCAGCTTGCGCCAGAGCATCGCGAACCGCTCCACGGCTTCATTGTCCGTGCGCATCCGCTGCTTGTAGTCGTCGCTGGGGTGAACGTCGATGATCGCGGCCAGCCCGTCGGCCAGCATGGTGTCCACGGCGCGATCCAGCCGGGCGAGGAAATCGCCGGTCCGCCCCTGATCGCCGTTCATCGAAATCTCCAGCGGCATGGGATCGACGCTCAGGCGCACATGATCGAAGCCCAGCTTTGCCATCAACGCGATGTCCCCGGCATCGGTGTAGCGATCCGTGTACTCGGCTGGATAGTCGTGCCTCTGCGCGAACCACTCCGATGCGTTGATGCCGCGCTTCAGGTGCTGCGCGCGAGTGAAGGCCGTCCGCGCTTCGGCGCCGCGGTCCTGCGCCGCGGCCGGAACCGCCAGCGCAATCAGGGCGGCAAGGCAGCTTATATAAAAACGCATGAAAACCCTCCCCGAAACGGACACGTGCAACGATAGCACGCGCCGCCCGCTAGCTATGCCTTGGCGGTAGGACACGCAGGCCGCAGCCCGGCTCATCGCACGGTGGAGCGCCAAAACGAAAACGGCTCCCGTTCGCCGGGAGCCGTCTGTGCCTCTTTGAATCGATTCCCTATTGGCCTGAAGACGCGAAGTCATCGAGGTTCGCCGCCTGTGCGTAGGTCACGCGCAGGTACTTGTGCGGATTCACCGGCACATTGTGCACCCGGACTTCGTAGTGCAGGTGCGGCCCGGTGGCGCGCCCCGACTGGCCCACGTAGCCGATGATCTGCCCGCGCGCCACATGCTCGCCGGGAAAAACCGCGATTGCGGAAAGATGTCCATACAGCGTACGCACGTCGTGACCGTGATCCAGCTCCACCTCGCGACCGTATCCGGCGGCCATCGCGGCTTCGGTCACGTCTCCGTCTGCCGTCGCGCGCACCGGCGTTCCATACGGTGCATCGATGTCCACTCCTGTATGAAACGCGCCTTCCCCGTTGAACGGATCTTCGCGCACGCCGAAGCCCGAAACGATGGGGCCCTCTACAGGCCACATTGAGGGCGCGTCCGCCAGTTCCGTCCAATCGCCCGCAAAACTCGACGTCAGTCCGCCTTCCAGCGCCCGGGAGACCCGGCCGGAAAGCGCATCCGCGCGCAGGGTATAAAACGTGTCGATTGAACTCGCAACCTGCTGCTGGCTCACGTCGTCTGTTTGCGCAAGGGTTGCCGGAGCCGGATCCGCCGCCGCTGCGCTCGCCGAAGCCCCCGGCTTCATTCCAGCCGCGGGTTGCAGCTTGTTTTGCCTTAACCCGTAGAGCGCGGTCACTTCGTTGGCCAGCGCCCCCAACGACGCCACCTGCACGCTGCGCGTGTGCGCAATTTCAGCCATGCGCCGATAGTTCTGCCGCAGCGTCTCGCGCTCCGCCCGCACCTGATTGTAGCTTTCGGTCTTCAGAAGCATCCGCGTGTACGATCCGGCCAGGCCCACGATCGTGAATGCCCCCACGATCGCCGCGGCCAGGAATCCGTAGGCATACTTCAGCGGCAGCGGAATCTTCCGTAGCTCGCCGGCTTCATCCCTGGCGACAAAAAGAATGTAAAAGCGCCTGCGTAGCATCTTTGCCTGCAATCCCCTGCGATTCGCCAATCAAAGTGTGTCCACACCAAGGGGAGAGTCGATCGCGCGGGCCATTACGCCCGTACAAAACCCTGTTCGCCCCACGCGGGGCAGATGCGAGAACGTTCGTCAAGCCTAACAGACCGCTCCTCGCCGGGTCAACGAAGAATCCCGGGAGGTATTTGGCAATTCCCGAAATGAAAGCCGTCCCCAAAAAGAACCGGATATGCTGTCGATGCAATCTAACCCCCCAAAAAGCAACGGCCTGTCATTGCATCCTCCCCCAAAGAAGATCGTTTCGCGCGCTGCGACCTTTTCATTACCTTCGTCACCGGTATTCGCAGTTCGGCTACACGCCGGGGGCAAAGATCTTTCCCTCGCAACCGGGGCTGCTACGCAGATGCGCTCGGCATATCCTATCCTCAAGAGATGCGGTCCGAGTCCATCCAATCGTCCCTCTCCGGCCGGGTGGGCGAGTTGGCCCTGCTCAGGCGAATCCGCGCCCGCGCGGCCCCATCGCCCCATCCCCGGCTGAGGCTGGGCATCGGCGATGACTGCGCCCTGCTGCGTCTGCGCTCCGGCGAAGAACTGGCCGTGACCACGGATTTATCCCTTGCCGGCCGCCACTTCCGCCTTGACTGGCACCCTCCCGAGTCCGTTGGCCATCGCGCATTGGCGCGCGGGCTCAGCGACCTGGCCGCCATGGGCGCCCGGCCTGTCGCTGCGTTTCTATCGCTGGCCCTCCCACCTGCGCTCGTCCAAAACCCTAAGGCGCGGAGTGCGCCGTGGATCGATCGCTTCCTCGACGGCTTTCTCGCACTCGCTGAGGCCTGTCATACCCCTCTGGCCGGCGGCGACCTCGCCGAGTCACCGATCCCCGTCGCCGACATCGTCCTCACCGGGGCAGTGCGGCGCGGCAAAGCCCTGCTTCGCTCCGGCGCACGGCCCGGCGACCTGCTCTACGTCACCGGCAGCCTGGGCGGCGCCGCCGCGGGCCTCGCCCGCCTCGCGCAGTTGGCCGCTGCTGCCGAACATACGCGCTCCCGGCCGCGGAATCATGATCTTCTACGCATTCCCAGCCGCCTGAAAGCGCTGCTCGCGCCGCACCTCCACCCCTGCCCTCGCATCGCGCAGGGACTCTGGCTGGCGCGCCGCCCGCTGGCAACCGCCGCCATCGACCTCAGCGACGGTCTCTCGACCGATCTTGCGCATCTGTGCAAGGAGTCCGGCGTGGCCGCCCAGGTGGACGCCGCCGCATTGCCCATTCACCCGGCCGCAACCCCGGCACAGGCTCTGCACGGCGGCGAGGAGTATGAGCTCCTTTTCACTGCTCCGCCCACCGCCCGCGTTCCCAGCCGCATCCAGGGCGTCGCTGTCACGCGCATCGGCCGCATCACCGCCCGGCGCCCGTCCACCCCGCCCATCACTCTCCTTACCCCGCGCGGCCCGCAGCCCCTCTCTCCTCAAGGCTGGCAACACTTCTCTTAGGGTCGGTTTTGATACAGATTTCCCAATCGTGCCGCGCCTTCCTCGCCACGACGAGTGCCCCATCCTTCCGCAGCGTTATCGCGGAAGGGTGGGATACCGGCGGGTTGCCCACCCTTGAAATTTCTACAAAGGAGGGTGCCCCATCCTTCGCTTTTTTCTAGCGAAGGGTGGGCTACCACGCACCTCGAAGATCGCATCGGGAGTAGGATACTTCCTTCATGGCGAAGGGACTTGTACGTTACCAACAGTGCGGAGCCTTTCACTTTCTTACGTTCAGTTGTTATCGGCGGCAGAGGGTGGCCCACCCTTGAAAATTCCACAAAGGAGGGTGCCCCATCCTTCGCTTTTTTCTAGCGAAGGGTGGGCTACCACGAACCTCGAAGATCGCATCGGGAGTAGAATACTTCCTTCATGGCGAAGGGGCTTGTACGTTACCAACAGTGCGGAGCCTTTCACTTTCTTACGTTCAGTTGTTATCGGCGGCAGCCGTTGTTGGGCAACGCGACGGCATACCGCGTCTTCGAGCGTGAGCTTGAAGCTGTGCGTCAGCGGTACGGGTTTGTGGTTGCCGGCTACGTTTTGATGCCGGAACACGTTCATCTGCTGGTCGGTGAGCCTCGCCGGTCGTCGCTCTCGGTCGCCTTGCAGGTGTTGAAACAGCAGACATCGCGCAAGCTGAAAGGGCGCGGCGTGGTTCAGTTCTGGCAGCGGCGGTATTACGACTTCAATGTATGGAGCGAAGAGAAGCGGGTCGAGAAACTGCGCTACATGCATCGCAATCCAGTGACGCGGGGATTGGTCACCAAACCGGAGGACTGGCTAT
>JBEKXX010000179.1:0-4780 GCA_049511595.1 Occallatibacter sp.
GATCCTAACGATCCCGATGCTGCCTATACCATTGGCGTCATTGACTGGAAAAAGGCGCACCAGAACAAGCTGAATGCGCTGCAGGCCGCAGGCCTCAACGATGACGGCAAAGGCAATGTGAAGGCTCCGAAGAAGGTGATGGAACCGCTCGCCCAGGAGAACGCGCCCTTGGTCGAGGAAGGCCTGGAGTACCTCAACATGGCCGTGGACAATCGCCCCAATTACGACGACGCTATGGCCTATCTGAACCTCATCTATCGGCGCAAGGCCGATGTCGACTACGGCAATGCCGCCGCTGTGACCGAGGATATCGCTCAAGCTGACAAGTGGCGCGACGATGCCATGGGCACGCGCAAGGCCAACGAGGAAAAGAAGAACCAGGGCCCTGGCGGCATCACTATAGATTCAAACGGCCAAATGCACTAGCCATTATGCTTGCATCGGGCATAGACAACTGACGGCCTCTGCATTCGCGGAGGCCGTTTTTCTCGAGCACGCATTTTCCCTGTTCTGAGGCGTACTTTTGATCGAGTCTGACCGCGTCGCTCGAATCGTTGCGTTCTTTTCCGTTTACCTTGCGTTGGTGTAGTTTGCTCACAGGCCGGCGGACTGCTGGAGAAGTGCCTCATCCTTCCCGATGCAAATCCCCAGTCGGCAAGTAGCTTCGTCGCGCTCGATGAGCGTGAAATGCCTGAGGTCCCGGTTTGCGGGGACTCCCTCATCCATGTAAAGGCGGCTACCACCCGATGTTGCTGGCCAGGCCGGGCCGGCTCGCCCACCAGGACATCGGCGCACGCCAGGGCAGCTATGCGGCCATGGCTTCCGGCCGCACCTTCAACGCGGTCATTGTGTCCGTTGGCTGCGGCGTGGGAGGAGATACAACCACTGCGCCAGACCAGACCATCCACGATGCCGGCTCAACGATCGAGGTGAAATTCCAGAAGGTTGCAAGGAGCGTTTTCTATTGCCCGCCCTGCTTCAGAATCTGCTCAGCCAGATAATTGCGCACCCTGGCCTCATCCTGGAGCACTTCGAGATAGGCGGTTTGCAAAAGCTGTATCTGCGCGTCATGCAGCATCTGATGAATTGCCTGCTGTACGCGGGGATCGTTCAACTCCCGCTGTCCCGCCGGCTCGCGCGCAATCAGCTTGTAGATCGCGTAACCGGCGATCTTGTGCCCCGGCCCCGAGTCATACACGGGAAGCACATCGGTGAACTGATCCGGCTTAAGTTTGCTGATCGCGTCATAGATCAGCGGATCGGCGCGCAATTGCGACTCCGCCCACAAACCCATGTCCCCGCCCATCGACGCGGTGTTCGGGTTCTCTGAGAAATTCGCGGCAAGGGTGGCAAAATCGTCGCCGCTCTCCAGGCGGTTGTGCAGCGCCTCGATCTTCTTTTTTGCGTCGGCTTCGCCGGTAGCCTTGTTGTTTTGCAGATTGCCGGTCTGCTGCGCGGGCATATTCGTCACCACGATCTGCGCCAGGTGGTAGCGAGGCTCGATCAGATCGAACTCAGACTTGTGCGCTGCGTAGTAGCCCGCAATCTGCGCGTCGGTGATATTGATCTTCGATTCGATCTCTTTGTTCTTCAGCTTCTGCGTCGTCAATTGCCGGCGCAGGTCCCGCTTGTATTCGTCCAGCGTCAAATTCTGCTGCTTGAGCAGGCTGAGAAACTGATCCTGCGTGTAGGGAGCCTTCAGTTCGGTCAGCTTGGCGTTCACGTCTTCGTCGCTGGCGGTCAGGTTCAGCTTGGCGGCGCGCTGCTGAAGAATCTCGTCTTGGATCATCTGGTGCAGGACGCTCAGCCGCCGGATGTCGGCCTCTTGAGGCGAAGGTTTTTGCGGGTTGTCACCCAGGCTGCTCTGGTAATTTCTCTCCAGATCGGCCCTAAGAATCTCCTTGCCGTTTACGGTAGCCACAACGTCGCCGGAAGGCGATCGATGGCAGCCCGCCAGCCCGAAGAACAAGGCGCAGCCGAAGACAGCAGCGGCGGCAAGAAAACGGCGCGCGTGGAAACTCGATGAGACTTGCAAGCTGATCTCTCCTGTGGGATTTCGCAACCCCCGGCATTCAAGGATAAATCCCGAAAGCGGCGCGGGGTAGTCCCCGAACTCGTTATTTACTCGCTCCGTCCGCCCCTGAAGCCGCCGAAGGTGCCGCTGTGGGGGCCGGAAGGGGAGGGGGCTGCTCGCCCGTGGCGCGCAGCGCACGGTCAATGACCATCCATAGCTGATCCTGAGGGACAGCGCCGCCGCTCACCCGCTCGCCGTTCACATATACGGCTGGTGTTCCGTAAATCCCCAGGTCTTCAGCAAGCTTGGCCGAGGCTCGCACCTGTGTTTCATCCTGCTTGGCCAGGCAGCCGTTCAGGCGGTTCTCGTCGAGTTTGCCCAGTGTTGCCTCCTGCCGGGCAATGCGGTCTAAGGCGGCGAAGCTATTCGCGGCATCGCGATGTTCGCCCGTGATCTCCTCCGCGTGAGCGTGGAGATAGTCCACGTAGGTCCAGTAAGCGTCGCCACTCTGCGCCGCCAGACAGTTGGCATCCACGGCCGCGTGCATAGCCCAGGGGTGCAGCTCCGTCAGCGGATCGTCCTTGTAGACGAACCGCACCAGGTTCTTATAGTGGTCCAGCGTATTCGGAAACAGCTCCTCGTGCATACGCGAGCAGTACGGGCATTCCAGATCGTCGAAGTTGACCACCGTCACCTTGGCGGCCGGATTACCCCGAATGGGTCGCCCCGCGATGGGGATGGCGTCGGCCGGATCCTTCGTCAGGTCCAGCGTATCCAAATGAACCAGCTTGGTGTTGTCGGTGGAGATCAGGAAGTTGATCACCTGGCTCTTGGACCCGTGCGAGAAGGTGATGGGCAGCGTTTCGTAACCCGGAAACTGGCTTGGGCCTCGGGCTCCGATGCTGACGGCCATATCGGGGGTCACGTCGTATTGGGAACGGACCAGGATCTCGATGCGGTGATCGAGCGCAGGGTCGGGCCTCGAAGGCGGAGCGCTTTGGGCCTTACAGCCCGCGGTCAAGCCGAGGGCAAGTAGTCCAGCCATGATACGAAGATGCGGCAATGAAATTTCCTCTCAGGAAAGGATACTCTAGCGAGGCGCTTTGCGCCCGCCGCCGATGCGATTTCCGGTGACGATAGATGGACGCCCGGCGCGGCGAAAAGCAGCCGCAACCCATCCCCCTAGAGCCGTCCGCACTCGCTACTGTCAAAAGCTGCCGGCCTCGCACGTGGGGCTGGCTGCTCGTTATGATGTCCGATCCATGTCTAATACGCCGGCGGCAGTGTGGTATCGCGGAAAATCGAGTTGGCGCGGCGAATGTCTCCCACGTTTCCGAAGTTGGCCAGCGTAAAGCTGTAGAGCCACTGTGTCTCGTCGCGGCTGGTCGAACCCGCCGTACCCAGCTCGAACCGCCGGTAACCGAGGGTTAGGCCGCAGCAGTTCCAGTTGTAAACCGCCTGCGCGCCGCCGTATTGCACCTCGTGCTGCACAAAGTCGTAACCGCCGTTGACTGCCAGGTTGAATCCGCCGCCGCTCGGTTTGCCAATCTCCAGGAAGGGGCGGACTTGCTGGCTCTTGAGCGTTGAAGAAGCGCTGCTGCCGTTGTTTTCGTCCACGGCGTTCAGCAGAGCATGGTCAATGCCCAGCGTGGTGCGGCCGAAGCTGTAGCCCGCAAAGAGATTATTCGCGGCGATATCTCCGCGTATGGTGTCGTAATCCAGGTCCCACTCGACGCGCAGGTTATCGATTGCTTCGAAGCGCAGCCGCGACGAAACCGGCGCGATGTTGCGCGGCGAAGTGAGAAACGTCGGCGCCATCAAATCCAGCGTCGCGTCGAAGACGTTGCGCCTGCCGGGAATGAGCGCGCCGCCGAAGTTAGGGTCGATGAAGTATTCCTGCGCAATCTCCCAGCTTGCCCACTCGCGCGGTGTCTCCGGACAATGGTCGGCTTTCTCCTCACCGTCGCCGGCCTCCGCATGGTCCGTCGCGCACGGTCGCTCGCCGGTAGGCCGCAGATAAAACCTCTGCATCAACCTGAATCCGGCTTCATTCACATCGGTGGCGATGTCGCTGGTATCGAACAGGAGCACGTTGCGGGCCTTCGATCCGATTCCGCCAACATAGCGGTAATTGATTGCCAGACGGGGAGCTCAAAATCGCGCTCCAGCGCGGGCGGCCGGATGTCAATCGACGCTTCAAGGTCCGACCGGTTCAAGGCGCTGTGGCTGATCGTCGGAACCTCATTCGGACCCGCCAGCGTGGGAACCTGGCTGATGGTGTAAGAGGTGTCGCGCAGCGCGACTTCAGGCAGAAAGCTCCATCCTCCCGTTTCGAATGGCATGAAAAGGTGAGGGTAGAAGTCCAGGCGGCCGACATTGCGGGAGTGGAAGAAGGGCTCGGAGCGGTTCAAATATGCCAACGACGATCCCAGTCCCCAGTAGAGCGATGAGCCTACGAGAGGCCGGTCGAGCACGTCGTAGCGAACAAGGGGCAGGCGCAGAATCTTCACTTCGTTCCCGTTCGTGGTGCCGGCAAAGGATTGGAAACGGTCCAGCCAGACCGAGGGCATCATGCCGTTGTGATTGTGCGTCAGCACCACGTCGCTTGAGACGTCGGAGCTGATGGCCTGCGAGTAGTTGTCGTCGAAGACCAGGCGGTAGACGTAGCTCGACAGATACTCCGCTGTCCCGCCAACGCGCGTTGCCGGCGACAGATCCTTGCGTCCCGACACGGTCACATCCACTCCGCCCTGGTTTACAAGCACT
>JBEKXX010000180.1:0-4047 GCA_049511595.1 Occallatibacter sp.
GTCGAATTCGGCGGGGACGAGGATCGAGCACGGAACGTATTGCTGGTCGATGTAGAGCTGCTTGAGGAGGGCCGAGAACACATGGCCTGCAACGAAACCCTGATCCCCGATCCCTGACCCCTGATCCCTGCTTTCCCGGTCCCTTGTCCCCTCGGTCCCTCGGTCCCTGTCCTCCATCAGGCCGGGCAGATCCTCCCAGAAGAACTCGCGGCGGTCAACGATTTTGCCGTTGCGCATGTGGAAGAGATTCACCGCCAGGCTGCCGTCTTCGAAGTGGTAGCCGAAGACATCGGCGTCGTCGTCGAGCTCGGCTGTGGCGATGCGCTGCTTTTCCTGGAGCTGGTGCACGGTGGAGAGCTGATCGCGAAGCCGCGCAGCGGCCTCGAACTGCTCGGCGCCGGCGGCGGCCATCATGCGGGCGGTGAGGGTGCGCTCCAGTTCCGCATGGCGGCCCTCGAGAAAAAGCTGCGCATCGCGGACAGCGTCCTTGTAGGCTTCCGGCGTGGTGAGGCCCTCGACGCAGGGGCCGAGGCAGCGATGAATGTAGTACTGCAGGCAGGCGCGGGGGTGGTAGCGCGAGAGATCGACCTTGCAACTGGGCAGCAGAAAGCTGCGATGGATGAGCTCGACTACGCGGTAGGCGAGGCTGCCGGGGAAGTAAGGGCCGTAGTAGGCCGAGCCGTCCTTGCGCAGGCGGCGGGTGACGAAGACTTTGGGATAGCGGTCGGCGAGGGTTAGCTTGACGTAGGGGTAGGTTTTGTCGTCGCGCAGCAGAATGTTGAAGCGCGGCTGGCGATGCTTGATGAGGTTGTTTTCGAGGGCAAGGGCCTCGTGCTCGTTGGCGACGAGGATAGTTTCAAGATCGACGGCCTCGCGCATGAGCGAGCCTGTTTTTGCATCGGCCCGCGAGGCCTCAAGCAGGTAGGAGCGCACGCGCGAGCGGAGGTTCTTGGCCTTGCCCACGTAAATGACCTCGCCCTCGGCATTTTTGTAGAGATACACGCCGGGCTTTGCCGGAAGCGCGCGGATTTTTTCGTAGAGATCCATGAATGGCTGGCGCGAGTGGAGTCAGTTCCTAGCATAGCGGGAATCAAACGGAGGCTGCCTCTGGGGTGTATGTCCGGCGGCGTCGCGGGCGGTGCAGGGTGAAGATTGGGCAAACCTTACCGTGGAGGGTAAAAATTACACGGCTAGCGAGCGGTCCAAATCTGCACAGATGAAGTCTATATCGTTATTTTTCATCATGTTGCAGCGCAGCTCCGGAATGGACGGCGGCGTGCACAACTATTGTTGCAGGTGTAAAGTCCTTCCCGGCCGGAGGTGAGGAAGAAACGGCCGCCAGGATCCCCTGAGGTGAGGACCATGACGATGCATCGAATTGGATTTGCGTTGACTGCAGTTGCAGTGGTGGCGTTTGGCGTGACGGGATGCGCCACGAAGAACTATGTACGCACGCAGACGGGGCCGTTGATCGATCACACCGATCAACTGGACCAGAAGACGGCGGACAACAACCGGCAGATTCACGACGTGAACGATCGCGCGCAGGCGGGCATCGGCAAGGCGCAGGGCACGGCCGACACAGCCAACCAGAATGCGCAGAACGCCACTCAGGCGGCGAATGCGGCCGACACGGCTGCCAACGACGTGGCGCATCGCGCCGACACGCTGGACAGCGTGGTGAAGGGGCTGGACAACTACAAGCAGGTGGCGAATGTTTCCGTTACCTTCGGATTTGACAAGGCATTGCTGACCAAGGATGACAAGTCGCAACTGGACGACTTTGCCGGCAAGCTGGGTTCAGCAAAGAGCTACATCCTCGAGGTGACGGGCGGAACGGATTCCACCGGACCGGCACAGTATAACTACGACCTGAGCCAGCGCCGCGCCGATGCGGTAGTGCAATACCTGGCGGCGAAATACAACATCGCGCCGCACCGCTTCTATTTGATCGGGATCGGCAAGGACCAGTATGTGGCTTCGAACGATACGCGGGAAGGGCGGATGGAAAACCGGCGCGTGCAGGTGCAGTTGCTCTCGAACATGAGCGGCGACGCGGATGCGCAAGGCCAGCACGCAGCATCGACAGGGCAGGCCGCGCCGCCTTCAGACGACCAGGCCGCGAAGCCAGTTGTGGAAGAATAACGCGAGAACAGGACCGTTTGTTTCAACGTTCGTCCTTTGTGGAAGGACGAAGGGCAGATCCGATGGGGTCTGCCCTTTTCGTTTTCGCCAAGGCGGGTGTGCTCAGGCGCCTGTGGCGGGGAACTGCTTCAGGTGTTCTGCGCGGACCTCATTCGCGGTGAATAGGCGCAGGAACGGGGCGCCTTGTGCGGCAGCCTCGACGGCGGGGCGTCCGTTGGCTTCTTCGCGCTCGACGATGCAGACGACGGCGGCGACGATCATGCCGGCTTCCTGGGCGGCTTCGATGGCGGCGATGGTGGAGGCGCCGGTGGTGCAGACGTCGTCAACGATGACGACGCGAGCGCCTGCCCGGCAAAAGCCCTCGATGCGGCGGCCTGTGCCGTGCGCCTTTTCCGCTTTGCGGACCAGAAAGCCGTGGAGCAGCGGCGGGCAAGGATCCGAATGGGGATGCGCGAGCGCGCGCCAAGCGCTGGCCGTGGCGACATTGGAGACGATGGGATCGGCGCCCAAGGTGAGGCCGCCCACGGCTTCGACGTCGATCTTGTTGGCTTCAAGTAAATCGAGAATCGCGTGGCCCGTAAGGCGTCCGCCTTCGGCGTGGAGCGTCGTGGTGCGGCAGTCGATGTAATAGTCGCTTGTGCCGCCGGAGGAAAGTTTGAACTCCCCGAGTTTGAAGCTCAGGCGGGCGAGGAGCGAGAGAAGCTGCTGGGCGTAGGTGGGTGTGGGCATCAATGTGATTCTAAGGGAACAGGGGACAGCTTCTAGCTTCTAGCCTCTAGCTCCTAGCTAAAGACCCGAATCCGCCATATTTTTCGCTGATCGTTGCAGTTTGTTGTCAGGAAACGCTGACCGCGTCCGGTAAAAAGCAAAAGCTAGAAGCTAGGAGCTAACAGCTAGAGGCTGGTTTCTCACATTTTGTCGAAGTGGCGGAAGCCGCCTGTTCCAATCATCGCCGCCGAAAAGATGAAGAAGTTGTAACAGGCGTGGACCAGTGTGCTGGAGGCCAGGGATCTGGCCTTGAGGCGCACCGTGCAAAGAACAAGGCTGACCACGATGAGGAGAAGGAATGGTCCCAGCGAGTGGCCTTGCTGTTCGACATGAATGAGGGCGAAGGGGATGCTGGTGAGAACGGATGCGGCGACCATGGCCGAGATCGACCACTGCGGGTGCTTGTTGGCGCCAAGCAGCGGCGCGGGTTTGTGCGCGATCCGCTCGGCCGCCCAGTCCCAGGCGGTGCAAAGAGCCGGCAGAAGAAAGCCGCGAAAGAACATCTCCTCAAAGAAGGGCGCGATGGTGACGCCGAAGCCAAACATCAACCATGCGGCTTCTGAAGTGTGCATCATTTTTTCGATCGGGGCGTTGGAAGGGCCGGGCATCAGCACTTCGTCAAGCGCCGCCAGGGCGAAGCAGCCCAAGGCCGTTGCGGCCAGTGGCCAAAACCTTTTCAGTGCCGCCGCACCGCGCCATTGGATGCCAGTGAAGAAACTCTCATTCCAAAAATGCGGAAACACGGCGAGACTAAAGGCAAAGCTGATGAGATAGAGAAGCGCTTCGCTGGCGAGGACGAGATGGATATCGGTGGCGGATTTTGTCGTGAGTTCCCAACCGAAGAGATGGAAGTGCATGGCAAAAAAAAGTACTGCCACCGTGCAGGCGAATGCGATGCATCCCAACATGAGCAGAAGACAGAGATGGCCAAAGTGCGGAATGCGCGCGGGAGGACGGACTGGAGGCTGAGCCCAGGACAGGAAGAGGGTTGGCTCGGCGCTCCGTGGCTCATGAAGCATGAAAACCGGCTCCGCCTCTGCTGGCGTGGCGGGATCAAGTTCGAGGGGCGAGTACGCGGCGGGCTGCTGCTCCGGGGAAGGCGATGCCTCGGTTACGTCGATGCTACGGGAGCCG
>JBEKXX010000181.1:0-3969 GCA_049511595.1 Occallatibacter sp.
ATCCACAAAATCGTTGACATCGACGTGTAAGGAAGCCATATGGGATATGCATTTCTAGCATTTTTGGCCGTCTTCACCCTGATCGCGGGCTTCGGGATTCTGCTGTTCTATCGCGAGGTGGCGCTCAAGCGCATCAGCGAAGTCATCAACCCGCGGCCCAAGCAGCCGAAGACCCTGCGCGCGACCATCCAGGAGACGGGATCTTCGATCGGCAACATGGTGAAGCGCTTTGAGAATTTCATGCCCAAGAGCCAGAAGGAGGTTTCGGTCGTCGTACAGAGGCTGACACTGGCGGGGTATCGCAACGATTCCGCGATGAAGGTCTTCTATGGCTGCAAAGTGTTGGTACCACTCCTGCTGGCTGCAGTGGCCGCGATAAGCGGACTGGCCAGGCTGGCTCCGTTTTTTGTGTATTTGATCGCGCTGGGCGGAGGGTTTTTGATCCCGGATTTCTGGCTGGGAAAACGAATCAAGAAGCGGCAAAAGCGGATTCAGCGCGGTTTGCCCGACGTGCTGGATCTCCTGGTGATTTGCATGGAGGCAGGCCTCAGTCTGGACCAGGCTACGATTCGTACCGTGCAGGAGCTGAAGAAGTCGCAGCCGGAGCTATGCGACGAACTGGGAATCGTAGTGCTGGAGCAGCGCGCGGGGCGCGCCCGGTCGGAGGCCTGGAAGCACATGGGCGATCGCACCGGCGTGGATTCCGTGCGCAATCTGGTGTCGATGCTGGTGCAGACCGAACAATTCGGCACGAGCATTGCGAAGATGCTTCGCGTGCACTCCGATACGATGCGCGTTCAGCGCGTGCAAATGATCGAGGAACTGGCGGGGAAAACTTCGGTGAAGCTGGTGTTTCCTCTGGTGCTGTTCATTTTTCCAGCGCTTTTTCTGGTTACGCTGGGTCCAGCCGCGATCGTGATGATGGAGTCATTCAGCTCACTAACTAAACATTGAGGCAGGAGGGGGAAGTTTGCATGAGCAACGAAATGATTATCAGAGTTATTTCCGGAATTCTGGCAGTCATCATTCTGGTGGTCTTGATTCAACGCCGCCGGACGCGGGTGAAATAGGCGGCTGGGGCAAGAAACCGTGGCGTGCTCGCGAAAGGGATCGCGCCGCGGCTGGGTTCTGAAAGGTCCGGTGCCGGGGCGGCTTGGCGCAAACGCGGCAAGTACCTCAGCAAGCTGCCTGAGGCGAGCGGAGAAGAAGGGCGCGCCCTTCGCCGCCTTTACCGCAGGCGGAGGGGGAAGTGTCCCATGGAACTATTGGAAAGAGCCGGACAGGCGGCAGGAACGGCGAAAAGAGAAAGGGTTGGGGAGCGGACGCTCCAGGCGAAAGGGACGATGGAATCGCAGACATATTGCGCCTATAACCAGACACGCGAATGCTTTCTAGGCTTAAGAGTGAAGGCAGGCGATTTTCCCGCGGCACGCGCCGCGGAACTCATGATGGAGCGGCCGCTGAAGTCCGGCGAGGGCGTGTGGTTGAAGCCGTTCCGGGGAGTTCGGGCAGCGGCGATATCGGCGCCGCTGGATCTGATCTATTTGGATGAGGAATGCCGCGTAATCGATATCGCCGAATCCTTTCCCACCTTCCAGGTGAGTTCGTCGAGTCCGCGGCCGGAGAGCGTGCTGGCGCTGCCAGCGCACTCGATTTACTCGTCGCAGACGCAGTCTGGCGATCAGCTGATGCTGTGCGTGGCCGAAGAGATGGAGCGGCAATTGGAGAGGTTGACGAGTATGCGCGACGAGACAGAAACAGAACCGGTAATTCAAGGCGCGGCGGTGCTGCGCGAAAAGCCGTTATGGAGCGGCGGACCGGGACTATTGGAGCTGGAAGATCGCAACGGGCAGTTGAAGCCCGCGGCGGAGCAGATGTTCAACATGGATCTGTCCTATCCGGGCTCAAAAACCGTGCGGCAGCTGCGCGGCTGGTTTGACCGCTGGTGGTCGCCCGATCCGCGCCGGGCGCCGCGCGTAAAAGAGCCTGGGCTGGCCGCGTATTACTGGAACGGGAACGTGCCGATGGCGCACGGAATTCGCGATATCAGCTCCTCGGGACTCTACGTGGTGACCGAGGAACGGTGGTATCCGGGGACCATGGTGCTGATGACGCTGCAGAGGAACAACCCCGGAGAGGAATATGAAGAGCGTTCGATTGCCGTGCAGACGCGAGCCATACGCTGGGGTCCGGACGGAGTTGGGCTGCAGTTTGTCCTCTCTGACGACAAGGACGTGCGCCATGGGAAGACTCCCGTGTTGGATTCAGCGGGCAGGAAAGAATTCGAGCTCTTTCTGGAACAGTTGAAGACTGGCAAATATGGAGCAATGGCAGCCCGGTAATGAAAGGCGCCATCGGGGCTCAAGGAGATTCTTTGGCGGGCGGCACGGCGGAATTCGAATGACAAGGCCGTCCGCTACAGGAGGTGGAGCGGTGAGAATTGGCCATGGCCTGAGCAGAACGAACAACAAGCTTGCTCGCCGCGCGAGGCGCATCTTCGGACGGCGAGGGGAGGAGGGGGGTGCCCTGCTGGAGTTTGCCGTCGCCCTGCCGTTGCTTCTGACGGTACTGACGGGGACGGTTTCGTTCTCGTTGGCGCTGTATTTCCTACAGCAGATTGGCAGTGCAACCTCCAGCGCGGCCCAGTTACTCGGAGCACAGGCTGGAACGGTCGCCGATCCCTGCGCCAATGTCGCTGCAGTGATTACTTCAGCGTTGCCGAACCTGAGTTCGTCGAACATATCGTTCTCGGTTGTCATTACAACTGCCTCCAGCACCACGACCTACGGTCCATTCACCCCGCCAATAACGCAGGGCAACGGCTGCCCGCAGGCGGGAGATGGAGGTGGAACATCGACGCAGGAGGCGGCGAACTACCCTGTCACGGTGACGGTTACCTATGCATACTCCTGGCTCCCGATCCTGAACTTCAGCCCGTCCAGCAGCCTGAAGTCGTCGGAGACGGAGATTGCGGAGTGAGAAGCAGTGGCTTTGCCGGCGTTTAGCGCGGAGGGGACGATGTTTCTTGCCGCGGCCTCGGATGAAGCGGGTCATAGCGATTACGGCTACCGGACGCGGGTGGCATTGACGAACGCAACCGGGAGATGGAAAAGATGAAGACTCGATACAGAGTAAGCAGGTTAAGAAAATCGCTTGCTCGCCGTATGCGGCGAGCCTTGGGCATCAAGGGCGAGGAGGGATCGGCGCTGGTTGAGTTTGCCGTTACCCTGCCGTTGCTGATGATGGTTCTGACGGGGACGGCGTCATTCTCGGTGGCCTTATATGCTCTGCAACAGATTGGAAACGCAACCACCGGCGCAACCCAATTTATCGGAGCCTACGCAGCATTGAACGCAACGATCACTAGCCCAACATCGGGCAAGCAGGTCTCCACCACTGATCCGTGCCAGGAGGCGGTTTCCCAGGTGACCCAGGCGCTGCCAAACTTTGCGGCGTCGAAGCTGACATACAAGCTGACGATTTACTATCCGAACTCCGCCGGCACAGCCACGACGTCGACGACCTACGGTCCGACCACCGGAAATACATTTAGCTGTTCCGCGGGGTCAGCACTCCTGACCGCGAACTACCCCGTCACGCTGACGGTCAGCTATGCCTATTCCTGGCTCCCGGTCTTGAATTTCAACCTGAACAGCCCGTTAACGTCGACACAAACAGCTCTGGCTGAGTAATGGAAGAGATGTGTTTTCTTAAAAAAGCCTTTCATTCCCATGCCGCGCGGATTCGGCTGTAACCGGGGCAACCAGAACCTTACCAAGTTAACGGCAATCTTCCAAGCCATCTTCGACAGCCTGACCTCGCCGCGGCTGATCCCCAACGGGACGACCTAGGCGGTATCCACATATAGACTTTGCAGCGGGTGTTTGATTTGTTGCACTTGTAGCATGTCGAGTCGATATGAGTTGAGCGAAGGGCAGTGGGAGCGGATCAAGGACACGCTTCCTGGTC
>JBEKXX010000182.1:0-3567 GCA_049511595.1 Occallatibacter sp.
GAACGGCCGCGGGACTCAACTTTGCCTATGTCGGCGACGGCAACAACGTGTGTCATTCGTTGATGCTCACTGGCGCGCAGTTGGGGGCCAACGTGACCGTGGCTACGCCGCGCGGCTACTCGCCCGATATCGAGATCGTGACCAAGGCGCGGGAGGTTGCCGCGGTTAATGGATGCGAAATCCGCCTGCTGCAGGATCCGCAGGCCGCCGTGGAAGGCGCTGACGCGGTGTACACCGATGTGTTCGTGAGCATGGGCATGGAGCACGAATCCACCAAACGCGCGCCCATCTTCCGCCCCTTCCAGGTGAACGACGCGTTAATGAGCAAGGCCGCGCCGCGTGCGGTCTTCATGCATTGCCTGCCCGCACGGCGCAATGAGGAAGTGACGGACGCGGTCATCGACGGGCCGCAGTCCATCGTTTTCGACCAGGCCGAAAACCGCCTGCACGCGCAGAAGGCGTTGTTGCTTCTGTTGCTGGGCGGGTTGGCAAATGTGGAGAAGTTTCAGTAAGGAGTGGTTAGTAACTAGTGGTTAGTGGTTGCACAAGCGACGAATCGAATCACTATCCACTGATCACTAACGACTAAATGAGGTTTTCGCAATCATGTCTGTAATTCTCGAATCCCTGCCCATCGGCCAGAAGGTCGGCATCGCCTTCTCCGGCGGGCTGGACACCTCCGCCGCCCTGCATTGGATGAAGCAGAAGGGCGCCATCCCTTACGCCTATACAGCCAACCTCGGCCAGCCGGACGAAACCGACTACGACGCCATCCCGCGCGCGGCCCTCGAATACGGCGCGGAAAATGCCCGCCTCATCGACTGCCGCAGCGCGCTTGTACGCGAAGGGATCGCCGCGTTGCAGGCCGGGGCGTTCCACATCACCACTGCCGGCGTCCCGTATTTCAACACCACTCCTATTGGTCGCGCGGTCACGGGCACCATGCTGGTGGCAGCCATGAAGGAGGACGATGTTCATATCTGGGGTGACGGCTCCACTTTCAAGGGCAACGATATCGAGCGTTTCTATCGCTACGGCCTGCTCGTCAATCCCAACCTCCAGGTCTACAAGCCCTGGCTTGACGCCGCTTTCATCGACGAATTAGGCGGTCGCGCCGAGATGTCTGCCTTCATGCAGCGCTCAGGCTTCGCGTACAAGATGTCAGCGGAGAAGGCTTACTCCACCGACTCCAACATTCTTGGCGCAACTCATGAAGCCAAGGATCTCGAACATCTGTCTTCGTCCGTCAAAATCGTCGTCCCCATCATGGGCACGGCATTCTGGCGCGACGATGTCGAGATCCAGCGCGAAGAGGTCGCCATTCGCTTTGAAGAGGGCTCGCCCGTCGCCCTCAACGGCCGGCAATTCGACTCGCCCGTCGACCTACTCCTCGAAGCCAACCGCATCGGTGGCCGCCACGGGCTGGGCATGTCCGACCAGATCGAGAACCGCATCATCGAGGCCAAGAGCCGCGGCATCTACGAGGCTCCGGGCCTCGCCATGCTCTTTATCGCTTACGAACGCCTCATCACCGGCATCCACAACGAGGACACCATTGAGCAGTACCGCGACCATGGCCGCAAGCTCGGCCGCCTGCTCTATCAGGGCCGCTGGTTCGACTCCCAGGCGATCATGCTCCGCGAATCCGCCCAGCGCTGGGTCGCCAAACCCATCACCGGCGAGGTCACACTCGAGTTGCGCCGCGGCAACGACTACTCCATCCTCTCGACCGAGTCGCCCAACCTCACCTTCCATCCCGAGCGCCTCAGCATGGAGAAGACTGAATCCGCCTTCTCCCCGCGCGACCGCATCGGGCAACTCACCATGCGCAACCTCGACATTACCGATACCAGGGAGAAGCTCCTCACCTACGCCAAAACCGGCCTCCTCACGCTCAGCAAAGGCAGCGAAATGCCCCAGCTCTTGAGCGGCAAGGAGAAGGACTAGCATGAGGTACGCTTAAAGCAATGTCCAACGAACAACAATCCGGGAAGATGTGGTCCGGCCGCTTCCGCGAGCCGCTCGACGCGGAGTTCGAAGCGTGGCAGCGCTCGATCGTCTTTGACTGGCGCCTCCTCGACCACGAAGTCGCGGCCAGCAAGGCGCACGCGTCTGCGCTATGTGCGGCGGGAATCTTGTCCGAGAGTGAAGGAGCGGAGCTCCGCGCGGCGCTGGACACGATTGTTGCGGAGTTCAGATCGAACGCGGGCAATGAGTCGGTGCGCAATCATGCCTCGGCAGAGGACATTCACCACTTCGTTGAGCTCAAACTCGTGGAGCACATCGGAGAGCTCGGCCTGAAGCTGCACACCGGCCGCAGCCGCAACGAACAGATCGCGACGGATCTGCGCCTGTATGTGCGTGCTGAAATCGAACTCGTGGTCAACGGTCTTGCAGCCTGGGCAAGCGCGCTGGTCGAGCAGGGACGTAACGCCGCCGAAGCGGTCATGCCGAGTTATACGCACTTGCAGCGGGCCGAGCCTGTTTTTGTCGCGCACTGGCTCCTTGCCTATGTCGAAATGGCTCTTCGCGACGCCGATCGGTTGCACGACTGCGCCGCTCGCCTCAGCTTCTGCCCGCTCGGGTCGGGAGCGGTGGCCGGCGCCACCATTGCGCTCGACCGCACGATCGCCGCGCGCGAGCTGCGGTTTACGGCTCCGACGGAAAATTCGATGGACGCGACCAGCGACCGCGACTTCATCCTCGAGTACCTCAACGCGCTCACTTTTGTCGGCCTTCATCTCAGCCGCTTTGCCGAAGAGATCACGCTTTTCGCAACAGCAGAGTTCGGTTACGTCAATTTGCCCGAGGCATTTTCGACAGGATCGAGCGCCATGCCGCAGAAGAAGAATCCCGATCTGACCGAGCTGATTCGCGCCAAGGTGGGGCGGATTCACGGCGCGGCGCAGGCGGTGGCGATGCAACTCAAAGGGCTGCCGTTGGCCTACAATAAAGATATGCAGGAGACCCAGGAGCCGGTTTTCT
Organism: Occallatibacter sp.; assembly: GCA_049511595.1. Lineage (GTDB taxonomy): Bacteria > Acidobacteriota > Terriglobia > Terriglobales > Acidobacteriaceae > Telmatobacter. The sequence continues at coordinate 2,986 of JBEKXX010000182.1, forward strand.
CCGCCGGCTTCGTGCCGCAAATGCTGAATCTCGTTGCGCGGTTCACGTCCGCTTTACAATTCAATCGCGAGCGCATGAACCAGGCGGCGCGGTCGGGTTACCTGAACGCCATGGCCGCGGCCACTTACCTCGTCCACAAGGGTGTTCCTTTCCGCACTGCGCATGAGAAGATCGGCCACGCGGTGCGCTTGGCCATCGAAAAGGGCGTCGAGTTAAGCGGCCTCACGCTCGAAGAACTGCGCCAGTTCGGCGATGAGTTCGGCGAGGACTTCTACGCTGCCATCGCGCTCGACGCCACGCTGAACTGCCACGATGTAATGGGCGGGACCGCGCGTGAGCGCGTGCGCAAGGCGCTCGATGCCACGGCGGAGCGGATCGCAGCACTGGCGAAATCGAAAGATGGGGAGGCCGTTCATGCTGGTGCGTAAAGCCCTCTTGCACGACGCCTCCAACATCTACGACCTTGTGAACTCGCTCTCCGGCGATGGAACGCTGCTCAAGCGTCCCTTCGCCGAGGTTTGCGAGAACATCCGCGACTTTACCGTCGCCGAGTCCGAGGGCGGCGTGTTTCTTGGCTGCGGC
>JBEKXX010000183.1:0-3314 GCA_049511595.1 Occallatibacter sp.
ACGCGCACACTGGCTGCGCAGCCGTTGCATAGCACCGGTACGGCAATCGCCGCGGCGAAGAGCATTGGAGCGAAGCGTCTCAAGATTGAGCGCACAGCACTGGCTTCTCGTCTTATCATCTTTTCTCCTATCGGTTGTGACAAGATTCGACACATTCAGCAGGTTCAGATGCGCCCACTTCTGTAGAGGATGTGTGAGGAAAGCGATCTTACTCTATCGGCGCAGATAAAAAGGCCGCACAATCAGCGCCGCCAGACCGATCGCCGCAGCCAGCGCCAGCGCAATCAAGCCATAGAGAAGGGTCAGGCTTGGCCCCGTGGCCGGTGCCTCACCGTCGCGGCCGTCCCGTGGCTCCTCGCCCTCACTCATACTTCAACGACTCCACCGGGTCCATCTGCGCAGCGCGCGTGGCGGGCACGGTGCCGAAGATTACGCCCACCAGTGTGGCTGCGGTAAGGGCAATCAGGACAGACAGCCACGAGATTGGAAAGTCGTAACCGGAGAAGATACGAATGGAGAGCGGAATGGCAAGGCCCACAAAGCTGCCGACAATTCCGCCCGTGAGCGAAATGAGGACAGCCTCAGTGAGGAATTGCAGCTTGATCTCGCGATAAGTCGCGCCCAGGGCCTTGCGAATGCCGATCTCGCGGATGCGGGAGCGCACCGTAGCCAGCATGATGTTCATGATGCCCACCCCACCCACGGCCAGCGTCACCGCCGCCACGAGGACCAGCATCGCGGTGAGCGCATCGGCGATCTTCGCCGCCGTTACCAGCAGTTCGGTGAGCGTTTGCGCCTTATAAACCGAGCTCGGCCGGTGTTGGGGACTGGAATTGATTACGTGCACGATCTCCCTTGCGGCTTCCGGCACCTCGTTCATGCTCTGCATGGAAAAATAGATCTGGTTCACCCTGTCGGTTCCGGTAAAGTAGCGGGCCACCGAATAGGGAATCAGCACCGTTTCGTCCTGGATCTCGGATTGTCCGAAGTCGCTCACGCTCTCCTTAAAAACGCCGATGATGGTGAACGGAATGCCGAGAATCTGGAACGTCTGGCCAACGGCCAAATCGTCGCTGCCATATTGTTCCTTGGCAAATTGCTGCGTGACAACCGCGCACTTGATGTGCGCGGAGTCGTCGGTTTCATCGAAAAAACGACCCTGTGTAACGATCAGATTACGGATTTGCTGGTACTCCGGAGAGACGCCCAGAACCACCGTGTCCTTCTGAATTCCTCCGGGAAAGCTGAGGCGATTGTGCATGGAAAGTACTGGCGAGGAATACATCACGCCCGGTACCTGCTGGTCCACGGTCTTTTCATCTTCACGCGTCAAAAAGTCGTTGTAGATCACGCGTTCGGCCGGCGTAGCGCCCCCGCCCGCATACTCCACTTCCACCTGGTTGGTGCCGATCTTCTGCAGAAGCTCAAGAATGTATTGCTTTCCCGTCAAGCCAATGGTGACAACGAGGATGACTGAAGCGGTGCCGATCACCATGCCCAACGCCGTGAGCGCGAAGCGCGTTTTGCTCGCCCGGAAGCTGTCGCCTGCAATCTTCAGGATCTCGCGAAGAAGCATCGTCCGTCGGGCGCTAAGCAGCGTTTCTTGAAAGGTGTTATGGCGGGCCTGTTGGATGGTCGGATTCATCGTTTCCTTCTGAGCAAGATGCGCGGGCACGCCCTCAGGCTTCCGGAATCGTGGCCCAGAGCAGCGTCGAGGCCGCTTCCGGGCCCCTCCCTTACTGATAGCTTACGCGCACGGCTATCCGCGCGAAACCCGGCGCCGGAATCCGCTTCCCGCATCGGGCGCCGCACCGTCTGTACCCTGGCTCATGGCTTGGGTGCCTGGCCGGGAACGCACTTGAGCGATTCTACGCGTGCCCATTTCGTCACGTTGATCGGCGTGCCTTGCATGCAGATCGTCATGCCGTCGAAAGGTGCGCCGGTGAATTCGATTCCCATGCCAACCTGGGGCTGTGTCCCCTTGATCCGCAAGTTATATAGGACGCCGCTCTTCACGTCTTTCACCACCAGGCACTTCGCTTCCACGCCAGCCTCCACGCACCCCTGCCCGGTAACCGGTTTGGCCTCAGGCGCCGGGCCTGCCGCCGCCGTCGCCGATCCCGCAATTAACATCATCGCCGTCAGAAAACAAACAATTTGTTTCATTTCTGTTCCTCCAATCCGCGCCACAGCGCCGCAAGACCCTCAATTGACACTGCCTCGGCACGGGCCCGCACATCGATTCCCGCCCGCTCAAGCGGAGCTGCCGCCGCTCCACACTCCACTCCCGCCGCACGCAGGTTGTTGGCAAGCGTCTTGCGTTTCTGCGCAAAGGCCTGGCGCAGAAAACGCAGAAAGCCAGTCTCCTGAACGCCTAACTCGGCAAAGCGCGGCGCAAACCGCCAACGGAAAACCGTGGAGTGGACCAGTGGCTGCGGCGAAAACGCCGCAGGTGGCAGCGTGAACAGCCGCTCCACCGGCCCGTACATCTGCACCGTCGCTGACAGCAGGCCGTAGTCGCGCGACCCAGGCGCGGCGGTCACACGGTCGGCCACCTCCCGCTGCACCATCAGCACTGCCAGGTCCAGCGCCGCGTGGCAGCCGGCAAGCCGCATCAGGATGGGCGACGTGAGGTAATACGGCAGATTCCCCGCCACGCGCAGCCGTTCTCCGGCCTGCGCTGCCGCCGCGCCAAAGTCGAACTGCAGCACATCCTGTTCAGCCACCGTAACGCGTTCCGGCTCGAATCGCACGCGAAGGCCTGCGGCCAGCTCGCGGTCCAGCTCAACGGCCACTACGCGACCGGCTCGCGAAGCCAGCGCCCCGGTAATCGCGCCTCGTCCGGGGCCGATCTCCGCCACCGTGCGGCCGGCAATCTCGCCCAGCGCCGCCACAATTCGCTCGGCTGCCTGCGCGTCCACAAGGAAATTCTGTCCGAGCTTGGGTTTGGCTGGCATCTGCTGCTCCGATGGTAGACCAATCGGGACCCGCCCGGCTCAGGCTCCACGCCATTCCTGCTCGCCTTGCTCATTGCAATAAACTAGACCTGTTGCCCGGAAGTTCCCCATGCACGCCGCGAGGTTCGTTTGCTGATCGATTCCCACGCCCACCTGGACAGCCCGCGCTACTCCGGCGACCGTGAATCAATGCTTCTGCGCGCGCGTGAAGCAGGCGTGGGCGCGGTGCTCTCCATCGGCATCGGCGAAGGGCCTGCCGAAATGCAGCGGTCCCTCGACCTTTGCCGCGAGTTCAGCGGGCGTTCCGACCTCCCCAGGCTCTACGCAAGCGCAGGAATCTATCCCCACAACACCACT
>JBEKXX010000184.1:0-3034 GCA_049511595.1 Occallatibacter sp.
CACCGAAACCAGCGTTGCTTGCAGTGTCGGATCGTTTTGCACGGTTTCGGTCACCAGCGCGCGCAACTCGCCCGGATCGTTAGGATCCACCGTACGGTCCTTGAGCCCGGACACCAGCGCATTCTGCAGCGCGTACCGCACCTGGTCGGCCACCATCTGGTTGGTGCCATAGGTCTCCAGCACCGCGGCCTTTACCAGTTGGTGAACGTACACCAGCGAAACCATCCCGGCGATAAGGAACACCAGGGCGGTGATCGCCAGCACGAGTTTGGTCTTCAGGTGCATGGTTCGCCGATTTTTTGTCCTATGCCGCGTCAGGGCATGGCCTTAGTCGCGTCCGCGCGCGCACAGAGTCTGAGCATCGTGCAGTTAGGTCCCCGCGCTTTGCTGCTCCCGGCTGTACTCCTTGAGCTTGTTGTGCAGGGTCTTCAGGCTTACGCCCAGAATCTCCGCGGCGCGTGTCTTGTTTTGCCCGGTGACCTCCAGCGTGCGCAGGATGAGCAGCCGTTCTGCCTCGTCCACCGTCGCTCCCACGTGTACCGTGATCGCGTTGCCGTCCGAGGCCAGCGCGCCATAGGCCTGATCTTTGCCGAATCCCTGCGGCAGGTGTCCCGCATCCAGCGGCGCGCCGTCGGGACACAGAATCACCGCCCGCTCAATCGTGTTGCGCAGTTCGCGCGCGTTCCCCGGCCAACTGTGGGCCATCAGCCGATCCAGCATGGACGGCGCCACGCCCGAGACTTTGCGGCCGTGCCTCTGGTTCATCTCGCTCACCATGGCCTCCACCATAGGCGGCAGGTCGTCCATATGCTCGCGCAGCGGCGGCATGTGGATTTGAAACACGTTGAGCCGGTAGTAAAGGTCGGAGCGTAGATGGCCTTCGGCGCTGGCGCTCCGCGGGTCCCGGTTCGTCGCCGCCAGCACGCGCACGTCCGCGTCCAGTTCGTTGCGTGCGCCCAGCCGCCGGAACTTTCGCTCTTCCAGCACGCGCAGCAGCTTGGCTTGCGTCCCCGACGGCATCTCGGCAATCTCGTCCAGCAGCAGCGTTCCGCCCGACGCCAGCTCGAAGCAGCCGGCCCTCCTCTCCACCGCGCCCGTGAAAGAGCCCTTCTCGTGCCCGAAGATTTCGCTCTCGATCAGCGTCTCCGGAATCGCCGCGCAGTTCACCGCCACAAACGGCCGCGCCTTGCGCGGGCTCAGGTCGTGCAGCGTACGCGCCACCAGTTCCTTGCCCGTCCCGCTTTCGCCGGTGATCAATACGGGCACGTTCGACGGAGCGATCTGCTCGATCAGCGTGAAGATCTCGCGCATCTGCCGCGAGCTGCCCACCAGAGAGCCCAGCACGCCCGACTCCCGCAGCCGCCGCCGCGCCACCTCCAGCTCGATCGCCGTCTCCCGCTGCCGCGTTGCATTGGCCAGGATGGTCTTCAGCCGCGTGGCGTCCACCGGCTTTTGCAGAAAGTCGTAGGCGCCCAGCTTCATGGCGTCCACGGCCAGTTGAACCGAGCCCATGGCGGTCAGCACTACCACGGCCATGTTCGCGCTCAGGCCCTCGCCGCCTTCGGCCAGCTTGGCCAGCAGCCCCATGCCGTCCAGCCGCGGCATTTTCAGGTCCGTCACCACAATGGCCGGATCCCACTTGAGCGCCTTTTCCCACGCTTCCACGCCATCGCGCGCCGTTTCCGTCCGGTATCCCCACCCGGAGATCAACTCCGCCAGCCCGGCCAGCGCATTGGGTTCGTCTTCGGCGATCAGCACCTTTACGGCGTTCTGCATGAGGGCTTCCCGTTCTCCCCACTAGCTTACCTTCTTGCATGGGTCTGTTAATAGTCCCCTGTGCCCTCGTCAAGCGGGTTTGCCACGGCGCAGCGCCTGCGGCACCGGCGCCCTTATGGTCTATACTCTGTTCCGTCTGTCTTCTTCGAAGGGAGCGAATTCATGCCATCTTCAGCCGTTGCTTACGCCCGCCAAAACCATCCCCGTTTTCTCGAAGAGTTGAAATCCCTGCTGCGCATTCCCTCCGTCTCCACTCTGCCCGAGCACAAAAGTGACTGCCTCAAGGCCGCCGAGACGCTCGCCGTCGAGCTGAAGCGCATCGGCATGGAGCACGTGCGCCTGATCGAGACCGAGGTCCATCCGCTGGTCTATGCCGACTGGCTGCACGCCGCGGGTAAGCCGACCGTGCTCATCTATGGCCACTACGATGTCCAGCCGGCCGATCCGCTCGACGAGTGGCTCTCGCCGCCCTTCGAACCGGTCGAGCGCAACGGCAATCTCTACGCGCGAGGGTCGGCCGACGATAAGGGGCAGATATGGGCGCAGGTCAAGGCCCTCGAATCCCTCATGGCCGCCAATCACGCTCTGCCTCTGAACGTCCGCGTCCTTTTTGAAGGCGATGAAGAGGTGGGCGGAGAAGGTATTGAAAGCTACGTCGCCTCAAAGCCGCCGGAGCTCAAGACCGATTTTGCTCTGATCTCCGACACCGAGCTCTTCGCGCCCGGTCTGCCCACGCTCTGCGTCGGCCTCCGCGGCATGATTTACACCGAGATCGAAGTTCGCGGCGCCAAAACCGATCTCCACTCCGGAATGTATGGCGGCGCGGCGCCCAATCCCTTTGTTGCGCTGGCGCAGATCATCGCCGGGCTCAAAGACGGGAACGGCCACATCCTCATTCCCGGCTTATATGACGGCATCGTTCCTCCCAGTGCCGAGGAACTGGCCGCCTGGCGCAGCCTGCCCTTTGACGAAGAGGAGTATCGCAAGTCCGAAGTTGGCTCCAAGCAACTCGTTGGCGAGGCCGGTTACAGCGTGCTCGAGCGCACCTGGGCGCGCCCCGCGCTCGACGTGCACGGCATGCCCGGTGGTTTTACTGGCGCTGGCGCCAAAACCGTCATCCCCGCCAAGGCATCGGCCAAGGTCTCCATGCGCTTGGTTCCCGGCATGACCCCGGCCAGGACCTATGCTCTTTACAAGAGCTACGTCGAAAAGATCGCTCCCGCCGGCGTCGATGTCGAGGTGCGCCTGATCCACTCCG
>JBEKXX010000185.1:0-2751 GCA_049511595.1 Occallatibacter sp.
GCAGCCGTCGGCAAAGACCGTGAAAGCGAGTAGCTGCTCGAGATCCCCGGTCTCCTGCATGTGGAGGGAGCAGAGCTCGAGGCTGAGAAGCAGGACTTTGGCGCCGGGCTCGGATCGTACGATGTGGCGAGCGGCCTTGAGCGCATTAATGGCGGCATAGCAGCCCATGAAGCCGATGAAGGTGCGCTCGACCGAGGGGTTGAGATCTAGAATCTCGATGGTTTCGTAATCGAGCCCGGGCGCGTAGAGGCCTGTGCAGCAGGTGACGATGACATGGGTAATGCTCTGGCGTTCAGAATCGGCGAGCGCGAGCTTCCCGAGGGCACAGCGCGCGAGTTGCGGCGCAAATTGCTGGAAGGCCTTCATGCGGCGGGCGGTGGAGGGGAAGTGGCCGCGTACAAAGAGCGCGTCTTCATCCTGCAGCACGCCAGCCTCAGTAACGACCGGCTTGAGGAAGGAGTAACGGTGGTCAATGGCGGCCAGGCGAACCATGCGGCGATAGAGATTGCGGGGAGTGCCTTCGGGCAGGAAGCTTTCCGCGAAGGGGATGAAAGCTCCGTGCATGTCGTACGGAGGGACTGCCGTGGCGATGCGGTTGATGTAGGCAGTCGTCAAGGCGTGGCCTCCAGCCCGTTGCGGCTCTTCACCCTCATTGGACCGCCTATCTCGCCGAATGGCACAGGGTTTCATCGCCGCGTCATGGCACTGCAATCATTAGACGCCGAGGACGAAGATTCGGATTTACGCCTCTGTAACGGGGGGCGCGGCCGTGGAGCCGCGCACGACGAGGCTGGTGGACACCAGGAACTCACGCTGCAACTTCGGATTGCCGGCGCCCTCGATCTGCGCGCGGAGGGCGTTAAACGCGGCGCGCGCCAGCTCCACTCGCGACAGGCGGATGGTAGTGAGCGGCGGCAACGTGAATTCGGCAAAATCGATGTCGTCAAGGCCAATCAACGAGAGATCCTGGGGCACGCGCAGTCCTTCCATGTAGGCGGCGCGCAGAACTCCGATGGCGGTCATGTCGTTGGAGCAGACGATGGCGGTGGGGCGCGCGGCGAGCTTGCGTAATTGTCCGAAGCCCGCGACACCGCCCTTGAGCATGTGGTCGCACTCGATCACCCATTTCTTCTGGATGGGCAGGCCGGCTGCCTGCATGGCGGCGCGGAAGTCGTTCTCGCGCGTGATGGCCGAGTGGAGGCTGTGCGGCCCGGCGAGGAAGGCGATGGCGCGATGGCCGAGGCCGGCAAGGTGACGAACGGCCTGGTGAATGCCGGTGGAGTAGTCGAGGAGAATGGTGCTGGCCTTGGGGTCGTCGAGCTTGAACTCGGCCAGCACGATGGGCACCCCGCGGTGGGTAAGCTGATCGAGGACAGGCTCTTCTTCGCCGAAGGTCATGACGGCCACGCCATCGACTTTGCGCTCCAACATGCGGCGCGCACAGGCAGCCAGCACCGCGGGATCGCTGTTGGTGGAACTGACCAGGATCTCGTAGCCGCGTGCGACGGCGATCTCTTCGAAGCTCTGGATCAGCTCAGGGAAGAAGGGATTGGTGATGTTCTCGACGATGATTCCCAGGATGCGGCTACGGCCGGAGACGAGGGTGCGCGCGTGGGTGTTGGGAAGGTAGTTGAGCTGCTTGATCGCCTGCCAGACACGTTTGCTCAGGCGTTCGCTCACCAGCGGAGAGCCGTTCATGGTTCTGGAGACCGTGGCAATGGAGACTTTGGCCACGGCGGCAACAGCGCGAATGTCGGGGAGTTTGCCCGCGGTTTTGCGTTTTGGTTTTCGAGCCACGAACCAATCCTAATGCAGAGACGCGAGATGCGAAACAAAAAGTCCGATCGATTTTCCAGGCGACGATTAGCGGCAGAAGACGAAGCAGCGTCAGGTGCTCTCAGCAATGAGCAGGCGCAGGTCGCGCAGGTTGAGACCGGTGGGGCCGGTGACCACGGAGTCACCGATGGCAGTAAAGAGAGGACAGGCATTGAATGCCGCCAGCGACTGCTCGGGGTCGAAGCCGAAGGCGCGGGCGCGGGCGACCGTGGTGGGATCCGCGATGGCTCCGGCCGTTTGCGTGTTGCCGTCGATGCCATCGGAGCCGGCGCTGAATACAGTGAGGCGCGCGCCGGGATAGTTGGCGAGCTCGAGGGCGCAAGCCAGGGCAAACTGCTGGTTGCGGCCGCCGGCGCCGGGTGTGCGGTCCAGCGTAACGGTAACCTCGCCGACGGAGATGAGACAGAAGCGGTCGTGTTGGACGCGAAAGGTGTGGAACCGGTCCAGCAGATAGCGGGCCGCATCGGCATAATCCCAGTCGTCGCAACTGTTGTCGACGATCACATGGTAGCCGGCATCTCGCGCCAAAGTCCGCGCGTTCTCCACCAGATCGTGGCTGGAGAGGAGGACTTCAAAGACGGAATCGCGGAAGGCCTCATCCTCGCCGCTCATGCTGGCCGCGGAGGTTAGCTGGCGCACGTCGGACCAGGGAAGCCTGGGCAGAAACGCCGGGCGCCAGCTCTTGTTGCCGGGCGACTCGGGCAGGTCCTCGCGTTCAAAGAAGGCGCGGATAGAGGCGGGGAGTTTCGGCGCAAGGCCGTATTTGGCGAGTAGCAGGCGGACTTCGGCTACGGTGGAGTGATCGGGCGAAGTGGGCCCGGAAGAGAGCGCGTCGAGCGTCCGCAGCGGGACATCGGGAAGCAGCAAGCTGACTTTGAGCGCGTCCGGCGCGGCCATAGCGAGGCGGCCGCCCTT
>JBEKXX010000186.1:0-4462 GCA_049511595.1 Occallatibacter sp.
TCATCGCCGGTGGCCACACCTTCGGCAAGACCCACGGCGCCGGCCCTGCCAGCCACGTCGGTGCGGAGCCTGAGGCGGCGGGTATCGAGGAACAAGGGCTGGGCTGGAAGAGCAGCTTCGGCGCCGGTAAGGGCTCGGACGCCATCGGCAGCGGCCTCGAAGTTGTCTGGACCAAAACTCCAACCAAGTGGAGCAACAACTTTTTTGAGAACCTCTTCGGCTACGAATGGGAGCTGACCAAGAGCCCTGCCGGGGCCCATCAGTGGAAGCCCAAGGGTAAAGCCGGCGCAGGTTTGATTCCCGATGCCCACGACCCGGCAAAGCGCCACACACCCACGATGCTCACCACCGATCTCTCTCTGCGCCTCGATCCGGCTTACGAAAAAATCTCGCGTCGCTTTCTTGAACACCCCGACGAACTTGCCGACTCTTTTGCCCGCGCCTGGTTCAAGCTCACGCATCGCGACATGGGTCCGCGCGCCCGCTACCTCGGCCCGCTCGTGCCGAAGGAGGAACTGATCTGGCAGGACCCGGTTCCAGCCGTCGGCCATGCGCTCATCAACAGCAACGACGTCGAAGCCCTCAAGGCCAAAGTCCTCGCATCCGGCCTCTCCGTCTCTCAGCTCGTCACCACTGCATGGGCATCGGCCTCCACCTTCCGCGGCAGCGACAAGCGCGGCGGCGCCAACGGCGCGCGCATTCGTCTCGCCCCGCAGAAAAACTGGGAGGTCAACCAACCGGCCGGACTGGCGAAGGTGCTCTCGAAGCTCACAGCCATCCGGAAGGAGTTCAACGCCGCGCAAGCCAAGGGCAAGAAAACCTCGAAGGGCAGCAAGAAAGTTTCTCTGGCTGACCTCATCGTGCTGGCCGGCTCGGCGGCTGTCGAAGCGGCCGCAAAGAAGGCCGGTCACAACGTCAAGGTGCCCTACAAGCCGGGCCGCACAGACGCTTCCGAGGCGCAGACCGATGCCGCTTCGTTTGCTGTCCTTGAGCCAATGGCCGACGGCTTCCGCAATTACGTCCGCGCGGGGCTCGAGAGCTGTGCCGCCGAGCTGCTGCTCGACAAGGCGCAACTGCTCACCCTCACGGCTCCTGAGATGACGGTCCTCATCGGCGGCATGAGAGCCCTGGGAGCGAACTTCGGCCATTCCAAACACGGGGTCTTCACCAGGCGGCCTCAGACGCTGACCAATGATTTCTTCGTGAACCTGCTCGACATGAACACGAAGTGGCAGAAGTCCGCTACGTCGGAAGGCGTGCTGGAGGGACGCGACCGGAAATCAGGCGCGCTCAAGTGGACGGGCACCGTAGTCGATCTCGTCTTCGGCTCCAACTCCCAGCTCCGTGCTCTTGCTGAGGTCTATGCCAGCAGCGATGCCGAGAAAACCTTCGTGAAGGACTTCATCGCTGCCTGGACCAAGGTGATGAACCTGGATCGCTTCGATCTTGCTTGATCGCGGACTCCGTTCTCCGATCTGCGAGCATGCGAAGGCCCATCCGCATTGGATGGGCCTGCGTACCATTCTTGTCCACTCCTTAAAGTTCTATCATGGGATAATCTGTCTGGAGGCGTCTGTGATGCTGAGAACCAACCTTCGCAAAGTCGGGGGATCGGTCATGATGGTCATTCCTCCGGTGATCCTCGACTTATTAAATCTAGAGGCCGGATCGGCTGTGACTCTTGCAGTCGATGACGAGCGCCTGATTGTCGAGCCTCCTCGCAAGCCTCGGTATACCCTCCAGGAATTGCTCACACAGGGCAGACGAAAAGCGCCCATCACCAAAGAAGATCGCGAATGGCTCGACTCTGCCCCCGTTGGGCGTGAGTTGCTGTGAAGCGCGGAGAGATTTGGCTGGTGGCGCTCGATCCCACGGCGGGGCATGAGCAGCGAGGGACGCGGCCAGTACTTGTCGTATCGCCGGACGCCTTCAATGCGGCGACACAAACACCAGTTGTTGTCCCTATCACCACCGGCGGCGGGTTCGCTCGCAACCGCGGCTTCGCCGTTTCACTGGCGGAAGCGGGCACGCGTACCGAAGGCGTCATCCGATGCGATCAGCCCCGCACCATTGATCTGAGTGCTCGCAAAGCGCGCCTCCTCGAATCGGTTCCCCCGGCGATCATTGACGAGGTGCTGGCAAAGCTGGCGACGATCTTTGTCTGAACCCGAGTAAACGAGTTGTCATCCTGAGCGTAGTTTGCCGCGTTTTTTGCGGCAAACGGAGCCGAAGGATCTGCGGTTGTTCTTCAGCGGTACACCGCATTGCCATCGCACCGAGTGTTAAAATCAATCAGTGCCGGGTCCTACGCGACGTAATCCCGCCAACCCCGCCAGGTCCGGAAGGAAGCAACGGTAACGGGCTCGTACGGGCGCAGTAGGTAACCCGGTACATTTTTGCGTTTTCCTCATGCTTTTTTCACGGCGATCCGGTCCCCCACCGGTGTGTGCGCCGCAAGGAGAGATACGTTGAGCCTTACCGTTCGCCCCGTCGTGGGCCGCCGCGCCAAGATTACGGCGCTCGGAACCTACGTCCCTCCCGATGTGATCACCAATCAAGACCTCGAAAAAATGGTGGAGACCAGCGACCAATGGATCATGGAGCGCACGGGGATCCGCGAGCGCCACATACTGGCCAAAGGGCTCGGTATCAGTGACATCTGCACCGAAGCCGCCAAAAAGTGCCTGGCCGGCTTCGACGTTTCCGGCGGCTGCTCGGGCTTCGTCTTCGCGCTCCAGGCCGGCGTAAAAATGGTTGAGAGCGGCGCGTACAGCAAGGTTCTGGTCTGCGGCGCCGACGCCAACACGCGCATGACCGACTACACCGACCGCACCACCTGCGTGCTCTTCGGCGATGGCGGCGGAGCGGTGCTGCTGGAGCCTGCCGAAGAGGGCGAGATCGGCTTTATCGATGCCCTCAACGAGATCGACGGCGCTGGCGGCGTGAGCCTGAACCTGAAGGGCGGCGGCAGCCTGAATCCCTCCACCCACGAAACCGTCGACAAAAAGTGGCATTACATCTACCAGGACGGGCCCGCGGTTTATAAATTCGCCGTGCGCAAAATGGCCGAGGCCACGCTCAAGCTCCTGGAACGCAACGGCGTCACCGGCAAGGATCTGGGCTGCTTCATTCCCCATCAAGCCAACAAGCGCATCATTACAGCCACTGCCGAGCGCCTGGGGCTGCCTCCTGAGCGGGTGATTATCAACATCGAAAAGTACGGTAACACCTCGGCTGGAACCATCCCGTTGGCCATGGAAACGGCCATCGAAGAGGGCAAGCTGAATAAGGGCGATCTCGTCCTTCTGGCCGCCGTTGGCGCGGGCTTCACGGTAGGGACCGTGTTGTTGCGGTGGGAGATCTGAGGAACAGCCTTTAGCTGCGAGGTCTCTGACCGCACGGTTTTGAGCCATGCTGCGGTACCCCAGGTCCAGATTTTGAGACCAGGGAACCAGATGCCCCGCCAGGAGAGTTCCATCGAAATCCAGAAACAGGGCTACAGTCCGGAGACTCAGAGTCTAATATCGAAGCGAACAGCGAATTTGCATAAGAGCGGCTTGAAGCGGAAGGGTGGTCTTGGTAATGAGCTGTTTGACGCGGCGGATCGGGATTGCTCTTTATTTCACATATTCGGTTTTATGGATAGCTTCCCAAAGCTGCCAGGCGGCTGCGACGCCGGATTTTCGTACAGTCACGATCGGAAATACTGAGCCCAGACGCGATCAAGACGGCCAAATGATCGATGCGCACGATGGGTGTCTGCAGTTTTTCCAGGGGAGATATTACCTCTATGGAACGGCATACGGAAAGAGCGCCGGGTACAGCACTCATAACAGGTTCCGGGTTTACAGCTCTCCGGATCTTGAGCACTGGAAATTTGAGGGAGAGCTGCTCAAATCGCCGCCCGATGGCGTGTACTACCGTCCCTACGTAGTCTTCAACCCCAGAACCCGAAAGTATGTGCTCTATTACAACTGGTTTCCGCGGCTGTTTGCTGGGCGAACCGGAGCCGCGGTGAGCGATACGCCGGTGGGGCCGTTCACAATCGTGCATACGAAAGTAAATCTTTCACGGGCGTCAGACCGGCCTAGCGGCAGTTTTCGGGGGTTGCCGATTTCCGGCGTGGGAGATGGCAGTCTTTTCGTAGACGATGATGGCACTGGATACTTCATATACTCCGCTGCAGGAGATCACGCAGTGGGGATCGATCGGTTGACTCCCGACTTTCTCGGCTCGACAGGGGAATCGAGTGGCGTTCTCGCCAAGGGGTGTGAGGCGCCGGCGATGTTTCGGCGTGGCAGCCGCTACTACGTCCTGTTCGATTCAACTTGCTGCTTCTGTGCTGCCGGCAGCGGCGCGCGAGTGTACGTTGCGTCCAAGCCTCTTGGTCCTTACGCAGAGTTGCAAAACATGAATCGGGATGCCGGTGGCCGGCCTATCGTAGCCGCTCAGCAAACTTTCG
>JBEKXX010000187.1:0-2635 GCA_049511595.1 Occallatibacter sp.
ACCGCACCTTGAACGGCGCATTCGAGTTTGCCGGGCCGCAGTGATTTATTTTCCATAAGAAAAGGATTCTACGCCTGATGCTGCGGGTGCGGGCGGGGACGCCCGCACGACAGCCGGTCTGGAGACCGGCGCTACAGAGGGGCGAATGCCCCCGCCACCGTTTACCGGAACCTTTTGCCCGCCGACGGCGTATAACGTCCGCAGAGGGCGATTGCCATGACATGGAGCTCGAAACGGAACGTGATGCAAAACGCGGCCGGCCTGTTCGCTTGCCTGGCCTTTGCGGCCGGAGTGGCCGGATGCAGGGTCCACGTGGAAAAGGGAGCCAACGGAGAGGACAAGAACGTCCAGGTGGACACCCCGTTCGGCGGCATTCATGTGAATACCGACGAGACGACCGCCGCGGACCTGGGCCTGCCGGTCTATCCCGGCGCGCAGATCGCGCAGGACAAGGAGAACGACAAGTCCGCGGATGTGCACATGGGCTTCGGCGAGTGGGAACTGCGCGTGAAGGTGGTCAACTATGCCACGCCGGACAGCGAGGACAAAGTCGCCGCGTTTTACAAGAAAGCGCTCACCCGCTACGGCGATGTGATTGCGTGCCAGGACCATGCTCCTGTGGGCACGCCGGCCGCGACCGCGGAGGGCCTCACCTGCGCGGACTCGAGCGGCGCCCATGTGAAGGTCGACACCAACGGCCAAGGCCACGGGTTTTCCACGAGCCAGGGTGGCTTCGAATTGAGGGCAGGCTCCAAGCGCCACCAGCACATCGTGGCATTCGAAAGCTCCGCGCCAGGCCAAACCCGCTTTTCGCTTGTCGCGCTCGATCTGCCGGCCGCTGTGAGCGGCGATTCAGGCAAGAGCGATTGAACTCCTGGTCGTGCTGGACGCCGAATCCCTTCCGGTCAATCAACTGAGACCAGTCGCGTACCGGCCACCCGGTGCTGCCAGAGGACCAATTAAAGACATACTTATCAAGAGATTATTGCAAGTCTTTCCCGCCGCTTTCAGCCCATTTTGCGCGTGCTGCGATGCGTGACGCCATACAACGCTGCAGTATCCGTAAAGCCTTTCATTGCGTTACTTTCCACAAGTTATTTGCACTGGGCAGGTGACTCCCGTCACTGCGGCCCTCGCTTCTATAGCGCAGGATTAAGCCGGTTTAGAGTGGGTCAACGGCCTGCTTTGGGACTGCACTACGCCGTTTGGACCCTGTGCGTAGAGGGAGAGATGCGGATGGCCGACACAAACAATCCGGATCGGAAGCGGGATCGGGGCCTGCTGCGCGTCGATGACGAGGAGTGCAAGGGCTGTGGGCTGTGCATTGAGGCCTGTCCGCCCAAGGTCATCTCGATGAGCGAACGGTTGAATCGCTATGGCTACCACACGGCAGTGTATGCGGGCGCCGGCTGTACGGGTTGCGGCATCTGCTTCATGGTATGCCCTGAGCCGGGAGCGATCACGGTGTATCGCCTGATCAGCTCGCGCGAGGTGGAGGCGCGCGAGCCAAAGGCCGCAGTGGAGGGAGCGATCGAATGCGCAAGCAACTGATGAAGGGCAACGAGGCCATCGTAAAGAGCGCCATTCTCGCCGGATGCCGCGGCTTCTATGGCTATCCCATTACGCCCGCCAGCGAGATTGCCGATGCCGCGGCGGAGTGTATGCCCAAGACGGGCGGCGTGTACGTGCAGGCGGAGAGCGAAGTGGCGGCCATCAATATGCTGTATGGCGCGGCGTCGGCTGGCGTGCGCGCCATGACCGCGTCGAGCGGTCCCGGCATCAGCCTGATGCAGGAGGGCATCAGCTATATGGCCGGCGCCGAGCTGCCTTGCGTGATCGCCGACATTACGCGCGGCGGTCCGGGCCTGGGCAACATTTCCGCCGAGCAGAGCGATTATCACCAGGTGGTGAAGGGTGGCGGCCACGGCAGCTACCGTACCATCGTGCTGGCGCCCTACTCCGTGCAGGAAATGGCGGATTTCACTGCGCTGGCATTCGACCTGGCCGACCGTTATCGCAACCCGGTGGTCCTGCTCGCCGACGGCTTCATCGGGCAGATGATGGAGCCGGTCGAATTTCCGCAAACCGCAACGGCTACGCACCTGCCGGATTGGGCTGTCGTAGGCACCGCCGCATCGCGCCCGAATCTCATCACGTCGCTGTATCTGGACAACGACGAGCTGGAGAAGCACGTTCGCGGGCTCGAAGCCAAGTACAAGGCCGCCGAGCTGCGCGAGGCGCGCGCCGAAGAGTGGTCAACCGCCGACGCGGAGATCGTGCTGGTCGGTTACGGCATCGTGGGGCGCATCCTGAAGGCCGTGACCGCCGAGGCCCGCGCCGCCGGCCTCAAGGTGGGTTTGCTGCGGCCCGTCACGCTCTATCCATTTCCGGTGGTGCAATTCCAGCGTCTGGCGTTCAGCGCCCGTGTCTTCGTCGTGGTGGAGATGAGCCTGGGGCAGTTGATCGAGGACGTGAAGCTGGCGCTCAACGGCTCGCGGCCGGTCGAGTTTCTGGGCCGCGCGGGCGGCAATGTGCCGTCGCATGAGGAGGTGCTGGCGTTTGTCCATGAGTTGGCTCGCCGTTACGGGCTGGCGCGGGCAACTCAAGAAGAGGAGCGGATGGCCCATGTCTATTG
>JBEKXX010000188.1:0-4229 GCA_049511595.1 Occallatibacter sp.
TGCCTTGGCTCCACGAATACAACTGGCACAGACCTCATGCCAGCCTCAACCACAACACCCCGATCAGCAGAGCCGGCCTCGATCGGAACAACCTATTGACACTGCACAACTAGGGACTAGGGACTGAGGGAACAGGGATCAGTGCAGGTGGCGCAGGCCTTAGAGTAGGGATTTGCCGGTTGGTGATTTCGAAACTAGATATGTGGCGCGCGCAACCAGGGCGCATCTACGCCCAGGCGAGGCACTCAAGAACAATTCAGAAGCTGAGATAACAGTTGAAGAGCTGAGATCAGCCGGCTTTTTCGAGCAGGCAGAGGGAGAGGTCGCGGCGCTCGACCATATCTTTGGTGATTTCGAGGTCGCGGACGCGCTTGTTCGAGGGCAGGTGGTACATGAGGTCAAGCATGAGTTCCTCGAGGATCATGCGCAGGCCGCGGGCGCCTACTTTGCGGGCCATGGCTTCGCGGGCGACGGCGCAGGCCGCCTCCTGCGTGAAGTGCAGGCGGACGTTTTCGTACTCGAAGAGGCGCTGGTACTGCTTGAGGATGGCGTTGCGGGGCTTGGTGAGGATTTCAATGAGCGCGGCTTCATCGAGCTCGTCGAGAACGCCGACCACGGGCAGGCGGCCGACAAACTCGGGAATGAGGCCGTACTTGATGAGGTCCTGCGGCTCGGTCTGGCGCAGCAACTCGGTGTCGCGGTGGGAGCGGGTGGTGGCCTGGTCGGCATCGGCATCGATGGCGCGGAAGCCGAGAGCCTTCTTACCCACGCGGCGGCCCACGACGCGCTCCAGGCCGACGAAGGCGCCGCCGCAGATGAAGAGGATGTTGGTGGTGTCGACGGCGGTGAACTCCTGGTGCGGATGCTTGCGACCGCCCTGCGGAGGCACGTTGGCCACGGTGCCCTCGAGGATTTTGAGCAGGGCCTGCTGCACGCCCTCGCCGGAGACATCGCGGGTGATGGAGGGGTTCTCGTCCTTGCGGCCGATCTTGTCGATCTCGTCGATGTAGATGATGCCCTGCTGGGCGCGGGTAACGTCGCCGTCGGCGGCCTGGAGCAGCTTGAGGATGATGTTCTCGACATCCTCGCCGACGTAACCGGCCTCGGTAAGCGTGGTGGCATCGACGATGGCGAAGGGCACGTCGAGCATCTTGGCCAGGGTGTGAGCGAGGAGGGTCTTGCCGGAGCCGGTGGGGCCGATGAGCAGGATGTTGGACTTGGCGAGCTCGACTTCGCCGTTGCGCGCGCGGTTCATCTGGATGCGCTTGTAATGGTTGTAGACGGAGACGGCGAGCTTTTTCTTGGTCTGGTCCTGGCCGATGACGTAGTCGTCGAGGAAGCTTTTGACCTCAGTGGGCTTGGGCAGGTGGCCGGCGGTGGTGGCGGGAGCTTCGCCGCTGCGATCGTCGTCGAGGATGGAGTTGCAGACGGCGACGCACTCGTCGCAGATGTAGGCGCGCGGGTAGTCGCTGGGCGACGAGATCAACTTGGCTACGGCATCCTGCGACTTATGGCAGAACGAGCAGCGTAGCGCTTCTTCCGGCCCCGTGCGCGTCTTCATAGTGATGGCTCCCCCTGAACGAGTGTAATCCAAATCCGCAAGTCCGGCTATGTGCGGATCCGGTCGATGATCTCGTCCACGATCCCGTAATCCTTGGCTTGCTGCGCGTTCATGATGAAGTCCCGCTCGACGTCGTGCTCGATGCGTTCGAGGGGTTGCCCGGTGTGCCGGGCGATGAGGTTGTTGGTGATTTCGCGGATGCGCAGGATTTCGCGCGCATGAATGTCGATGTCGGTCGCCTGCCCGCTCAAGCCGCCCATGGACGGCTGATGAATGAGAATGCGCGAATTGGGCAGGGCAAAGCGCTTGCCCTTGGTTCCGGCCAATAGGAGAAATGCGCCCATGCTGGAGGCCTGGCCGATGCAGTATGTGACCACATTGTTCTTGATGAACTGCATGGTGTCGTAGATGGCGAGGCCGGAGGTGATGGAGCCGCCCGGGGAATTGATGTAAAGCGAGACGTCTTTTTCGGGGTCCTCGCCCTGGAGAAAGAGCATCTGGGCGACAACGAGGTTGGCGATCTGGTCGTCGATGGGGGTACCAAGACTCGTCTGCTCAACCACCATGGGAACTAATGCCATTCGTTCTTAGCTCCTAGCTTCCAGCTTCTAGCTGCCAGCTTTCTTGTGCCCGTGCGGGCTGTGTTTTCAAGGGTTCCAGCATCGGAGCCCTGAGTGCTTGCTCCGTTTATGCGGGCAGCCGTTCGTACAAGATGGACGCAGTCTTGTCCCGCCTAAGTTGTTCCCTGATCCTAGCCAGTCCGCCGTCCTTGGTCAATCGCACCTTCAGGGCATCGACCGGCTCGCGGGACTGAAGAGCGGCGAGATGCAATTCCTTGTCCAATTCCTCTTCAGTGATGATGATGTTTTCCTCACCGGCAATGCGGTCAAGGAGGATGTGGGCCTTGACTTCGGCCAGAGCGCTATCGCGCTGCGCGGTGCGCAGGCGGGCGAAGTCGAGTTTGCGCATCTGATCGGGCTCCATTCCCTGGGCCGCGAGGGCACGCAGGCCGCGCTCCAGGCGGGTGTCAATCTGGTCCTGGACCAACGACTCAGGAACCGAAAAGGGAAAGCGCTCAGAGAGAGCGGCGAAGAGACGGTCTTTGGTTTCGCCCTCGACACTGCGGCGCTTGCGGCTGGCCAGGTACTCGCGAATGCGGGCTTCGAGATCGGCATAACTTTCGTAATGGCCGAGCTCCTTGGCGAAGCCGTCGTTCAGCTCGGGAAGCGTGCGCTTTTTGATGGCCTTCACCTCGACGTCGTAGGCCACGGTTTTTCCGGCCAGTTTGGTCTCGGCATAATCGGCGGGGTAGAGGACCTCGACCTTGAGCTCCTGGCCGGGCTTGGCGCCGCGGAGAGCGTTGGTGAAGGCCTCGACTGTGTCTTTGCCGCCGATTTCGACCAGCGTATCTTCGCCCCCAATTGGCTGGGATTCGACAGGTTGCGGTTCGGCAGCGGGCGCTTCGGGCGCGGCTGCGGCCGGATCGCTTTGGATCTGGCCCTTGTAGCTGATCTGCGCCCAGTCGCCGTCCGTGAGCGGGCGGTCTTCTTCGACCGGCTCGATGGTGGCGCGCGACTCGCGGAGTTGCTCGATCTCGTGCTGGAACTCTTCTTCGGTGATCTCGACGGAGGGCTTGTCGACCTTCACTTCCTTGTAGCCGTCGATGGAGAAGGAGGGAATGAATTCGAAGACAGCCTTGGCGTGAAGCGGCCCGCCCTCCTCGAGGGTAAGGTCGGTGAGCTGGGGCTGGCCGACGGGGCGAACGTTCTGCTCGTTGACCGCCTTGTTGAAGCGCTCGGGAATCAGGGTTTCGATGACTTCCTTGCGGATCTCGGCGGCGAAGCGGCGCCGGATCACGGTTTCAGGAACCTTGCCGGCGCGGAAGCCGGGAATTTTGGCGTATTTGCGATAACTGTTGGCGACTTTGCGCCAAGCCGCGGCGACATCGCCGGCAGACACATCGATGACCAGCTCACGGGTGCATTCGGGATTGAGAACCGGGCCGTGCGGGTGCGAGTGGGTCTCTTCGGCGTGATCGTGATCGTGCTGGGATTCAGCCGTTTCGGGTTTGGTTTCGAGGGTGCTGCTGGAACTCAACGTTGTACCTTCCGGGCGCGCGCGCCGATGAGACTGCGGCCACGGGCTGAAGGTGATGGCAATACAGCGCCGTTTGGCCGGGGGAATACCTCGTCTTATGGTACGGGGGTATGCAGGCAGGGGTCAAACCGGCGCGACGGACGAGCCCACCGGCTGCACGGATGAAACCCAAAGAGAAACCGGTTACAGGGTCAAGCTCACATAGGGTATAACATGCTTTGACAGGCTTCATGATCACAGAATGGGCTACCAGAGCGTTAGAGCTTATCCGTATATATGTAGCGCTGACCTCCAGGTCGGCTGTCGTGTGGACCTCCTGGCCCGCACACGGGCTCTGGCGGCGTTGACGCCGCCAGTACAGCCGGTCTGGAGACCGGCGCTACTCGAATGCGCAATTTACGGATAAGCTCTTAGTCCGTTACGGGAAAAAGGGGGATCAAGAAAAATGATTCGGACTCGCCGACGCATAAAGGTCAACTTTGGCTGGAATCGTGCTTCGTGGCAAGGCTGGTTCGCGCGGGTGCTGGCGCCGGCGGCGTTGCTGGTTGTGCCCGGGGTCGGCCTCCATGCC
>JBEKXX010000189.1:0-2747 GCA_049511595.1 Occallatibacter sp.
ATGCCGGAACCGTCCGCGAGAACCCAGTCCTCGACGCCAAACGGGGCCTCGTGAAGGATGGCAAGGAGCAGTGCATGTTGATGGCGCGCCTGTTGGGGGCACTGAAGGCGCCGATCGACGCCATTGTCGCGAGTCCGCTGAAGCGCGCTCGCCAGACCGCGCAGCTTGTTGGCACGGAGCTGGGATATGACTCGCAGGTGGAGGTTAGCCCGGCCCTGGGAATCGACGCGACCTACGCCGATTTCCAGGGGCTGCTGGCGAAGTATGCCGACCGGGAGGGGATCCTGGCGGTGGGTCACAATCCCAATCTCTTTCAGTTTCTCGGCCGCATGATTACGGGCAACGGAGGCGCGGCGATCCGGATGCGCAAGGGGTCCATTGCCCGGGTCGACATGGAGCGCCATCCGCCGCGGCTGCAGTGGCTGCTCGATCCGCGCACGGCGCGGGCCATCTACAGCAGCATAACGAAGAGCTCGCGGCCGAAGACCTCGCGGAAGTAAGCAGCTTCTTTGCGCACCGACCACAGCTCCAGCTCCGCCCCGGTGCGCCCCGCATGCAACTCCAAATAGACCCGCTTGGGGTAGATTCTTGTCCCGACGCGAAGGACGTCGGAGGCGCGGTCCTGGTTCAATGCCAGGGCCAAACGCAGCAACACCACGGCGCGCTGCACGTTCTTGTGCTCCTCGACGGGGATGTTGCGCAGGGCGCGATCGCCGGGCTGGGGGCGGCTCTTGCCCAGGTAGCGGGCGATGGCCGAAACCAGCGTGCGCTGCAACTGCGTATAGCCGTAAATCTCAGAGCTGGAGACGATGTACTGCGTGTGCCGGTGATGGCCCTGGTGGTTGATGAACTTGCCCGTTTCGGAGAGGACGGCGGCGGCGGCCAGCCAGTTCTCATACTCGGGCCCGAGCTGGTGCACGGGCCTGAGCTCGCGGAAGAGCTGCACCGCATGGGTGCGCACCGGTTCGGTATGGCGGGGATCGACGCCGTAACGCCGCGCCGTGGCCAGCACGCTCTCCCAGCGCTCGTGCTCGAATTCACGGTGCGCTTTGGCGCGGGCATCCTGCTCGGCCAGCATCTGGGCCAGAATGCCGTCGCGCAGGCCGAGCGGGGAATAGCGGAAGCCGCGGAGCGCGAAGGCCTCGAGGATTTCGGCATAGACCTGAGCGCCGGCCACAATGATCTCGGCGCGGCGCGGGCCGATGCCGGGCACGGTCTCGCGCTCGGGGAGCGACATTTTGGCGAGCCTGGCGGCCAGTTTGCGCACGGCGCGGGTTGGCACCATCCCGGCCAGAAGGGCGGCGCGATCTTCGGCTCGGTCGCCCGCCGAAGCTGATTTGGCGGTTATCTTGCCGGCTTTCCGGGGGCCGGGTTTGCCGTTTTTTGCTCCTAAAGCGCAGGCCGCGGAGAGCGCGGCGGCGGTGCCCGACGTGGCGATGACCAGCGGGGCGCGGCCGGGCTGAATCCTGCGATGGGCGCGGCGCAATTCGCGCGCAATCAACCGCCTCATGCGCGCCAGCCCGTCGGGCGGAGGAGGGTCTTCGGCGAGAAACTGCTCCGTCAGGCGCACCGCGCCCAGGGGCAGGCTCACGGTCTCCCGGATGCGCTTGCGCTCCGAGAGTGTGATCTCGCAGCTTCCGCCGCCCAGGTCGAGCAGGAGCACGCGGCCGCCGGCTCCCGGCTCGGCGCCTGTGACCCCCAGGTGAATCAGGCGGCCTTCTTCCAGGCCGGAGATGATCTCCATGTTCCAGCCGGTTTCGGCCTTGATCCAGGCCTGAAAGACCGCGGCGTTGCGCGCGTCGCGCATGGCCGCGGTGGCCACCACGCGAATGCGGTCCACGCCGCGGGACTGCACCGCGCGCTGAAAGCGCTTGAGCGCGCGCAGAGTGGCCGCCATGGCCTCGGGAGAGATGAGCCCGGTGTCGAATACGCTGCCGCCGAGGCGCGTCACTTCGCGGTCCTCGGCAAGAGTTTTGAGCTGGTGCGATTGCACCCTGGCGATCTTCAACCTGCATGAGTTGGAACCGATGTCGATGGCGGCGAAGGTGGGCATGGTCTTTGGCGATGCGCTCCCAGGGGAAAGAATCGACCCATCGCCAAGATACACGAAGGGGAGGATCGAAAGATGCGCGGGGTTCCACATCGCGCAAATCCGACCACCTGGAGGTGGAGGAAATCGATGCGCGCGGCGAATTGAGAAATCGTCGCATTGCGAGCTCGCGGAAAACTCCACCTGCAGGTGGAGCAATCCGCGGAAAAGATGATCCGCAGGTGAATGGAAATGGCGGAAATCGTCGAAATAATGGTTGCGGAACGGTTTTTTTTCCGCTTGTAGGTGGGGTTTAGGGGTGTAGGTTAATCGGGGGTGAGGCCGGTTGAGGTTCGTGTTATCCCGGGTCGGAAAATCCGGACCCTTCGACAGGCTAAGGGCAGGCTCTGGGCGCCCCCTGTCGCGGTGAGCTTGCTTCGCCGGGAAGCGGGCCACAGGTGAGGTGAAAGCGGGAGAAGCGACGATTCGCTTCTCCCGCTCTCGTTCACGTCTAGTCTAGTGGGAGGCGGTATACGTTAAGCTGTTCACCGTAAATGTCTTGCTTAACCCGCCCGTGCTGGTAATTTCCCAGCCATAGGTGGTCTGTGTGAAAGTGGAACCCGCCGGCAGACACGCCGTGCCAGGACCACTCGAGCTATAGCACGCGGTGTTGCCCTCCAGATACTTGAGCATGGCGTAGATGTCCACGCCCCCGGAG
>JBEKXX010000190.1:0-2835 GCA_049511595.1 Occallatibacter sp.
AACTCCTCATCCAGAAACTCGATATCGGGGTCATCGAGGTCCTGATCAATAGCGTCGCCTTCCTGGATTGACACTGGACTTGTATAGAAAATTGGTGGAACTTCAATCAGCAGATCATCGTCAAGGTGTAGTGGGATCCGAAGAAGGGACTCTCCTTCCGAAAGCCAGTAGAGCAATGCTAATAGCATGTCGCGCCACCGTGCATTCCGCCATGCTTTGGCGAACGAACGCCGCACTCGGTGCATGCGTTTTCCGGGTAATATCGTTGTTCCATCCTCCGAGAACAAGAGGTGGGTTTTGATTCGATAGTGCCGGAGTGGGCCGCCACGATAGAAGGCGCTGATGCCAAAATGCCAGTGGAGCTTTCGCTTTTCGGAATACCCACGAAGTACACGGCTCCCTTTGGTGTCAGCCCAACGAAAAGACTGGCGCGAATCCGGAAGATCATTCCCGAACCACCAAACGGCGCGCCTGTTTGCGATCTCGTGTAATCTCAGTCCTCGTGCCTTCAATAGCAATTCCATCCCCTGGCTGGCGAGGTGCGTAAATCTATTGCGAAGATCGTGGCTCGAAATGCCCAACTCAGGCCAGCCGTCCTCGAGTGCTCCATCCAGCAGTGTCTTGCTGGCGCTTTCTATGCCGTGCTCCTCACATGTCAGGAATCCAGCACCGTATTCCACGCTGGGGAAGGAGAGAGCGACTCCGTAATGATCTAGCTCGGATTTACGGTAATAAAAAATCGTCTCGGGAAGCTTACGGACACGTAGCCAATTAGAAATCAATCGTTCCGAACGATTTTCAAGCGTTCTTCCGTGCATCGCTTGGAGCGAACACCATATTTCGGCCGTTGCGGGCTGCTGCGTCGGGATCTTGTATTCCTGTTGCAGAGCTTGAAAGAGTTCATAAAGCCCAGCGGCCCATGCGCCGCTGAAATCAATGTACTGAGCTTGGGCAATCAGGAAAGGCGCGTCAAACGGAGCAAGACGCAACGGAATGATGAAATTGGAATCGCCGATTTTCTGCGCCACTTCGGATGCAATCTGAATCTCGTTCCGGACGCCCTGCTTGCTCACTGCATTCGGATTGGCCACCAAAAGCACCTTGCAGGTTCGCTCGCGCAAGGCCTGTTCCAGCTTCCGCTGCCAGTCATCCCCGCCAACCAGCCGGAGGACATCTGCCCAAACTTCGTAGCCGGCCGCCGCAAGTTTGGCTCCCAACCAAATCGTGAAAAGGTTGTCTTCGGGGTTCGCGTGGCTAATGAAGATTGCACGTCGTTCCTGCACATTCTCCCCACTTACATGCAGTTATCAGCATAGCAGCGAAGAAACAGCAAAGCCACAATGCGACGAAGCAAGGATCCCAAGCGGTGAACACAGGCGCGCATTGCACTAATTCGCGCGCTTTCATTGAGCTAGATCAGTCCCGGCAACGCCGTAGTCACCATCGCTCCCGTTCAGAGGCAGCATTCAGGCCGGGAGGCGAGCCGGCCGGGCCTGAAGGCCGCGGTGTTTGATGTGCGGGAATTCAGGAGCCTGAAGGTGTCAAGTTCCAGGACATGCTTTACGTTTTGTCTCTGGACATTCTTTACAGTTCGGGGTTTGCCAGCCACGGTTCGACGGCCGTCGAACCGTGGCTGGCAAGGTCTATTTCGCGGATGAGTGTGTGCCGGTAGAAGACTTCTATGCGCTGTTCTACGCGGATGATTTGGACCTGTTCCTTGCCCAGGGTTCTACTGATGGGCCAGCGCCTTCCTCTTAGATGCAGCACACCGTTTGCGGTCAGCTGATGCAGTTCGGCATCGGCGGGATAGACCCATGCAGGCGGATCTGGCTGGTAGGGCCGCTGGCTCCTGTGCCAGACGCTGGCCGGGGTGTTCATCTGCAGAGCTTCGTGCGGGCGTAGGTGGTTGTACTCATGCCGGAAGTTGTCCAGCCAGCTCTGATGAAGCTCGGCTGAGGGAAGGCCGCGGCGCCGGCGAGCCGCCTCCAGCGCACCGTGGAAGCGCTCCACCTTGCCTTGAGTCTGAGGATGCCGGATAGCACAGAAGTGGAGCCGGATATCTTGTTTCATCAGCCATACGGTCAACTGGCTCCAGCCGCCGGCGGCCTTGGTGTTCCACCATGGCGTGCCGTGATCCATCAGCATGGCGTCAGGCAGGCCACACTCCATAAAGGCTGCTGTGAGCCGCTCCTGGACAGCTTCGGCACAAGTAGTCCATGTTCCCGCAAGGGCGATTGCGTAGCGTGTGGCATCGTCGATCACCGACAACGGACCAACTGCCTTGTCCCATCCCTTGGGGCTTTTAAAGTCCATTTGCCAGAGCTGGTTGGGCTGTTCGCGCTGGAATCGTTTCAGTGCCTGTCGATGCCGGTCTTCAACCCGCACCAGGCCGCGCCGCAACAGAATGCGATGTACAGTCGCTGCCGGAACCAGGACCCCTTCTTGCCGGAGCAGAACGGCCAGCTTGCGCGCTCCCCAATCAGGCCGCTCTCCACGCAGCGCAACAATGCGCTGCTCGATCCGCTCGACGGTACGAGTAGGGCTTGAGACCGGACGACGGCTCCGCTCTGCAATCGATGCCACACCGCCAGAACGATACCGCTCCAGCCATAAATATCCAGTCGGACGGGAAATCCCGAACTCCGCGCACAGAGACGAAAAGCTCGGCCCACCCCTGTTGGCAGCCACCGCGAACCGAACCCGCTGCTCGGAAACGTCCATCGTCCTCCACGCCATCGCCAGCCTCCTGCACCCAGACCGAAAGGCCAAAGTGTAAAGGATGTCTGGAGACAATCTGTAAAGGATGTCATGCTACTGAACACCTTTAGGCCCCTG
>JBEKXX010000191.1:0-8752 GCA_049511595.1 Occallatibacter sp.
GGCCAGTCTCAATTTTAACTTGCTCGATTCATTGAATCGCAAGCAACGTTCCCGATCGAACTATGCGGGTATGGGCTTTGTGCCCAGGTCATTTATTCATCGAAGTAACGCTCCATGTAGCATTTATAAGATAGTTAATATACTGATTACTTTAGGCATACCAATGGGATAAGCACAGATTTTAGTTGACATAATGCCCGGAACGATCTATGGTCCTCCCCAAGAATCAAGGGCTCACTCGAATCGCAATTTACTTCTCCGGTTAAATCCGGGGGAAACCCTAGTTCTCGCGCACGTCTCTCGACTGCTGAAACAATCATCGTGCACGACAAGCTACCTGCTAGCCCATTCCTGTGGGCTTTCTTGGTTGAGTCGTAGAAGACGCCTCACCGTTGAAGAAAGTCATGTCTTGAGCGTCTGGCAGATCGCGGACGCCGTTTGGGAGTTTTGTGCTCTTTTACTCTCTTTCCCGATTTGCGTCTGTCGCCGTGGTCCTTGCCATTTCTGCCGCGGCTGCGGGAGCTTGGCCTCATAAACAGGGTCCAAAAGCACAGATACGGTTCCTGGCGGCTAGCACGCTGGTCCGCGGGACTTGGGGATGGAACGAGGATATTTATTTCGCGGAATTAATGTTCCTGGCTGTCGGCGCACCGCTTCTGCTACGCCTAATCGATGCGTACCCCAATGAAGCTCCGCCTTCATCACAAACGGTATTGACTGCGCCCTCAGAAACGATGCTTAAGGTGTGCCGCGACACGGGGTGCGATTTTCCTTACGGGCAAATGATTCTGCGTACCGCGCCTGGCGACCCGATAGCTATCCTCCCTGAGAGGCTCGGGTACTGGCCCCAACTCACAAGAACGGCGGCGCCGGATGAACTTTTGTTACAGGACGGTGCGGCGTTGACACTCGATAGTTTTGCCTACCCGCACCGGCTCACGTCCGCGACGTTGCCATTCAAGAATTGGCTCAATTGGATCCCGAATGGCAATGAATTTGGTCACAGATGCACGCGACTTAATGGTTGAACAGGAGAGAGGGAAATGAAACAAGCACCAGCACACCCGAAGCCGAGGAATGATTCCGGAAGCGTCAGCGCCGCCATGTTTGGCTCTGGCTATCGGTTTCCGCTTTCCGTTGTTTCGCTGACCGGTTTCGCCCGTTTTCCCGACTCCGGGCGCGCTCGGAAACCATTGTGCATCCCGCGGCTGTGTTTAGCGGCGCGCATGGCTATTTTCGTTTTAAGCGCGCTGCTTTGGTTGGTTATTTCCTCGAGTGCACTGGTTGGCCAAATAAGCGGCGCCAATAATACGCCGAAGGAAGGCGTGGGGCACGATTACATTGGCGAACTGAACGAAGTAGTCAATCCTGCCGATGGCTCGGTCAGCCTCAAATTCGATTTTTCACCCCCTCCGGGCCGAGGAATATCCCCCAAATTTTCACTTCTATATAACTCTTCCATGTTGACCACTCCTACTGTTAACTCGTGGGGTACGCCTTTTGGGGTGGGCTTGTTTTTCAATAGTGACTATAACCTGACCTCAAATCCAAATGTCGACAACGGGTGGTCCTACACGTTTCCTTATGTAACGTTCACGCAGAGCGGATGGATAAACGTATGCGAAGGTGGTGGTTGGGGCGAGCCAGTGGCGTGCACCTGCCCATATTACAGTAATTATACCTTTTACGATGAGGACGGCGCTGGGCATAACCTTCCTTTGGCGCTTACCGAGGATGCCAGCATGCGGGAGTGTAAATATCAGACTCCCTCCTTGCCGGCGCCAGTGCTAAACGGCGGAGACGATGAGTACTGGGCCTCCATGGCCGGTCTTAACCCCGGACAAGCAATCTATGGGACGCAGGTGACCGTTCGGGGACGCGATGGGACGGTTTACAAAACGGGTTGGGACATACTGCCGCTCCCCGGTAATACTGCCTCAATCGAGAACGTGGAAGACCGCAACGGCAATTTTGTCAGTTATACATATTCTGGGGGGATAATCTCGGGCATCATTGATACCCTAGGCCGGACAGCCGTCCAGGCTGCGCCGCTAGGAACAGACGGAGGTCAGGTTACAGTGTCCGGACTGCCCGGTTCCTACACACTGCACTGGGCGCCTCTGCAAAATTCCGGTTACAACATTAATTATGGTTTCACGGCCCAAGACATGCCAGAACAAGCCTATTGGCCAGAGGTAGAGCAGTATGCAGGCGCTTTTCCGAATTGCTTAAATGGCCAAGCGGCTGTAACGCCATTTACCGGCAACACCCTCACAAGTCTGGTCCTGCCCAACGGGCAACAATATACCCTTACGTATGACTCCACGTATGGACGAATCAGTAAAATCACATATCCATCCGGAGGCAACATTACATATATTTGGAATGCTCCTCCATTTGACTATAACAACCCCAGTGATCCGAGCAACAATAACATCAACTGGCTAAAGACGTATGGCACACACACTTACCAGTGGCTGAATACCATTAGTGGCCAAACGCTCTACTTTACCCAGGGCTGCACCTTCAAGCATGCACCGGTTGTGTTGACAGATCGGTACGTCGACTTCGGAGACGGCCGGGGCGCAGTGCTGCATCAGACATACACTTACACCACAACGCCCGATAGTACTGATGCGCAAGTTGCTGATATAAACTGGCAATCCAAGACGACAACCGTGACGACGTACGATCTGACGGTGTCGGCAACGCAGCCGGTTTCCACAGTTACTTACACATATACGCAGCCGCAATATAATCCTGGCCTGGTGAGTCCGCCGTTCCGGCCGCAGCCGCAGCCACCAATACTGGCAGATAATTCCATCAATGCTGCGGACTACGTTCAGCCCCCCTTTACGTCGCCAGTCCCGGTGGAAGCCACGGTGGACACGTCTGACGGCTCAGAACATGATCTTTCAACCGTGAATAAGAATTGGTTAACAACCAATCTGCTGCAGAGTTCTTTCACCACAACTTATACAAATACCGGCACGCTGACCTCAGGTACGTGCGATACCTACGATTTGACCTCGTGGCAGCGTACTGAAGAAGATGATTACGACTTTGTGTCGGGGAGCATCATCTG
Source organism: Occallatibacter sp. (assembly GCA_049511595.1). GTDB lineage: Bacteria > Acidobacteriota > Terriglobia > Terriglobales > Acidobacteriaceae > Telmatobacter. Next base: position 3,086 of record JBEKXX010000191.1, read on the forward strand.
TGGTCAGACGCCAATTACTAGCAAAACCACATGGCAGTACGAGACGTACCAGAACCTGCAACCGAGTTGGACGTACCTTGGTGTGACTTCCGGAATTTTGGATGAGAGCTGCAAGAAGATTACGTATGATGGCAGCGGCAATCGTATCGCTGAAACCGACAGCTACTACGACAATGGCACTACGCTATGCGGCGCTCCAGGAACACCGCAAGTGGGTAGTCAGATATCCAATCTTCCGGCCAATACACATGATGAAACGAACTATGGAGCAAGTAACTCGTGGTCGCGAGGAAATCTCACCACGTCTGTATCCCTGTGTTTTGCAGGGTCGTGGACCTGCCCTCAAAACCCATCGACGACCGCATACTTTTATGACGAAACCGGTCAGCTAACGAGCATGACAGACCCAAACCTGCACACGACGAATTATGGCTATACGGACAATTACACGGCTTTATCCGGTGGCGTCAATGTCCCTTATGCTTCCAGCGCAAACACAAACGCGCGCCTTACAAAGGTCACCGACCCCTCGGGCTACATCACCTCGTATGCCTACGACTACAGCAGCGGGCAGCTCACAAGAGTCACGGACCCAAACAGCCAAAGCACAACCTATGTGTACAGCGACTCTTTCTCGCGTCCCACGCAAGCCAACTATCCCGACGGCGGTCAGACCACGATTAGTTACAACGATTCGCCTCCTTCTCCGAGTGTTACAACCATCGAGCTGCTTTCTTCGAACCCTGCATCGAGCATTGTAACTACGAAAAAGTTTGACGGCATGGGGCATCCTAGGCAGACCATTCTGTCCTCCGATCCCTACGGTCCGGACTACACCGACACAACCTACTACGGAACCGGGCAGGTACATACTGTTTCGAATCCGTATCGGAGCACGTCTGACCCCACCTATGGGACGACGACCTACGCCTACGATGGCTTGGGAAGGAAAGTCACGGCAACCAACCCAGACAATTCGATAAAGCAATGGTGCTACAACGGCGTTAACACCAGTGCGCAGACCAATTGCGCATCTCATGCATCGGTCAGTACAGGCCAATGGGTCGATTCCGCCGACGAGAATAGCAATGACTGGCAACAAACAACAGACGGGCTCGGAAGGCTAATCGTTGTGAATGAACCGAACGGCTCCCCACAGGGGCAAAGCATGGAAACGGACTACCAATATGACCTGCTAAACAACCTCACAAAAGTCACCCAAAAAGGCAATGGCACTACCGATTCTCCACGCATTAGGACGTTCACCTACGACAGCCTTTCGCAGCTTTTGTGCGCGAATAATCCAGAGAACTCGAACACCTCTGCGCCTTGTCCATTGTCAACGGCATATAGCGGCTATGTGGCCGGAACAACCGGGTACTGGTATGACCCTAATGGCAATCTCGCCGCCAAGGAGGACGCGCGCGGCGTGACGACCAGCTACTCGTACGACCAGCTGAATCGCCTGCTGAAGAAGAGTTATAGCGACGGCTTCACGCCAACGTCCTGCTATCTATACGATTCGGCGATCAACGGGGTTCACCGATTGGCGAGCGAGTGGACACAGAAAGCCTCTAATCTAAGTTGCTCCAGCCCGTTTGCGCCACAGGGCGGGTATTTCTCCGCGCGATGGATTCGTGCATACGATGCAATGGGGCGGATACAGACCGAGCAGCAGTATACCCCGAACAGTATCGCAAATGGCAAGTTCTACCCGATGAGCTATACCTACGATCTTGCCGGCAATGTTACTTCGTCGACGGCCGGAGCAGTTCCGCCGGGGATGACCACCTCGCAGGCGTCGGCTCCGTGCGCGAGCGCGCCCGTGCTCAATACACAAATGTTCACTTTTCTCAGTTGCTACGACGCAGCGGGGCGGCTGCAGGGGGTGACAAGCAACGCAAGCTCCGGCCCATCGGCGCTGCTATTTACGGCACAGTGGTACCCCCCATTTATCGGGTTGCCGAATGCCGTTTACGGAAACAATGCGGTTACGCTGACGCGAGGGTATGACCGACGGCTTCGCATCACATCCGAGCAGGACTTGGGGAACAGCCCGTTGTCAGCAACGAACGGGTCCTCGCTGCTGACGATCACGGGCGACGAGCAGAGTTATTGAGGAGTGCATCAAGGGGTGCCGGAATTGGACGGGACAGGTTGCGCCACGGTGAATGATGACTCCGCATAAAGGACAGGCGCGGGCAATGGCCGAACGGGAAAGAACAGGCTTTCCGGCAAATGCGCGCGCTTGGGCATTGGAACAAGGCTGCTGGTATCTGAAAGGAATCAGGCTATGGAATTGTCTGAAAGAAATCCGGCTCCATCCGGCGTGATGCAGGCGGTCCACGCCCGAAAGCAGCCGTTGAAGCGGATTGCATGGAAATCGATTGCCGCATGCATTTTTTGCCTGGGGCTGTTCGTGGCCGCGATTCCGTTCTCGTCCGCGCAACAACCGCCAGCAGAGCCTCAACCTGGGTTGCCTGGGCCGGTGCCGCTGCCGCATCTTTACTGGCATTTTCTTATCTACCAGAGCCAGTTCGACGCGCAGGCGGCGGCGGTGGAGGCGCAGGGAGGGGACGGTACGTGGATGCGCAACCATTTGCAGATAAGGATGGGATTCTCCGATGCGGACTTTGCGCCCATACGCGACTCGGCGCAGCGGCTGTCCTCCGAATTGGCAGCGCTCGACGCCCAGGCTGCCACAATTGTGGCCGCCGGGGATCCTTCCACGACTGCGGCGCAACTGCAGGCGCTGGATGACCAAAGAGAGGCCTACATCAATGCGGAGATTTCCACTTTGAAGCAGGCCTTGTCTCCGGAGCGCATCACTGCGTTCGAAACCTTCATTACGCAGTTCTACGCGCCCAATCCTCAAACCAACCAGACCACCCCTCCGCCAGGGCAAACAGCGCCAACGGAAGTGCAGCCATGACGAATCCAAGATCCTTCTTCAACGGTCGTGCATCCGCAATCGTTCTCTCTCTTGCCTTCTCGTGCATTTTGGGATCAGCCGGGCTGCATGCCCAATCGAGCGGCCCGTATGTCGATGCATGCACCAGCCAATGGGTCGACGAATACAATCATTTCGAGCTCACGGTCTGCCTTTACGGAACTGCATCCGGACTCACCGCCTCGACACAGGTTGTCGATGGAGATGGCTGGGGGCATACCCCGGGTAGCGGCGCCAGCGAGAAAATCTACATCGGCGGTACTCTTGTCTATACTTCCCCGGAGAACCGGAACCAGGGCAATTCCTCGGTAACCTACAACTTTACTCCTCAGCTAAACACTGTCAATACGCTTACCGGGACGTCAGATGAGTGCTACAGCTCCACGAACAACTATTCCACCTGCACATGGGGCTACGATGAGCAAAGCCTTTCGGTTCAGGCTACGGTTACCCCTTCCATCAATTTGACCACCTCGAATCAGTCCATCGCTTCCGGCGGGCAGGTGACCTTCACGGCATCGATCAACAGCGGATTCGCCGGAACAATTACCTTCTACGATGGGATCACGCCGATCTATTCCGGCACGATCAGCAACAACGCAGTTAGTTTCACTACCAGCTCGTTGGCTACAGGCTCTCACACGATATACGCCTATTGGCCCGGAAACACCACTTACAGCGCGCTTACCTCCAACGCAGTCATCCAAACCGTATTTCTGCCGGGTCAAATCCTGCTGCCGGCGGCGGGCGTTATCGCCTCAGTGGCGGGAAACGGGATCACGAGCTATGCCGGCGACAACAGCTACGCGTTATCCGCGGAGTTCAACTCTCCACAGAGTGTCGCAGTCGACTCCTCCGGGAACCTGTACATCGCCGACACGCACAATCAGCGCATTCGAAAGGCGATATCGTCGACAGGGATGATGAGCACGAACCCGATCGCCGGAAACGGAAGCGCCGGCTATAACGGGGACAACAAAGCCGCAACCACCGCGGAGCTCTACTATCCGAGCGGGGTGGCGGTAGATTCCTCCGGCAATGTCTACATCGCGGATTCCTACAATTGCCGTGTGCGCGCAGTGTACGCTTCGGGAAGACTGCCCAACATTTCGAATCCGGTGAGCGGATACATCTACACCGTGGCCGGCAACGGAACCTGCGGCTATAGCGGCGACAGCGGATCTGCGACCAGCGCGGAGTTGAAGTACCCGACAGCAGTTGCCGTAGATTCCTCCGGCAACATCTACATCGCGGATGGAGGCAATGAACGCATCCGCAAGGTCACCGCCTCAAGCGGCGCGATTTCGACTGTAGCGGGCAACGGAACGTATGGCTATAACGGGGACAACAGAGCCGCAACCACCGCGGAGCTCTACGCTCCGACAGCAGTTGCGGTAGATTCCTCCGGCAACATCTACATCGCGGATCAATCCAATTACCGCATCCGCAAGGTGACCACGGGCGGCACCATTTCAACGGTAGCGGGCAACGGAACGGCCGGCTATAACGGAGATAACCAGGCCGCAACCGCCGCGGAGCTCAACTCTCCGACAGGGGTAGCGGTCGATTCCTCAGGCAATATCTACATCACGGATACGAACAATTACCGCGTCCGCAAGGTCACCGCTTCCACCGGCAACATTTCAACCGTGGCAGGCAACGGCACGAATGGCTACTCTGGAGACGGCGGGCCCGCGGCCGGCGCGGAAGTGAGTACGACTGGCGGGGCCGCCGTGGACGTCGGCGGCAACCTTTACTTCGCGGATATGGGCAATGTGCGCATCCGCGCAGTGGGCTCTTCGAGCAGAACCACGCCAACCGTCTCACACTGGCCGACGGCCGGCGCCATCACCTATGGCCAGACCCTGGCTTCCTCGACGCTGAGCGGCGGCACGGCATCGGTGGGCGGAAGCTTTGTCTGGACCGCGCCCGGCACAAGCCCCGCGGCGGGCATGCCCTATGAAGGTGTGATGTTTGTGCCATCGGACCAGCTCCATTACAACACGGTCACAGACTCGATGAATGTGACGGTCAACCCGCTCACTCCCACCGTTTCCGCGTGGCCGACGGCCGGCGCCATCACCTATGGCCAGACGTTGGCGTCGTCGACGTTGAGCGGCGGCACGGCATCGGTGGGCGGAAGCTTTGTCTGGACCGTGCCCGGCGCCAGCCCCGCGGCGGGCACGCCCTCGGAAGGCGTGACGTTTACCCCATCGAGCACGAACTACGCCCCGGTCACCGGCTCCATCACTCTGACGGTGAATCAAGCGGCGCCTTCGATCGCGGTGGCCACGTCGGGGACTCCATCGGTTTCCGGGACCCCTGTAACGTTTACGGCGAGCGTGCCTGGCGGCGACACGAATACCGTCACCTTCTATAACGGCGGCGCGTCGCTGGGCACGAGGACGCCGAGCGGCGGCATGGCCACGCTGACCACGAGCAGCCTGCCCGTGGGAAACGACAGCATCACGGCGCAGATCGCGGCCGGGGGCAATTTCAGCTCGGCGACGTCGTCGGCGATCATCCAGGCGGTGAACTCGGCCTCGCCGGGCATCGCGGTGTCCACGTCGGGCACGCCCTCCAACCACGGCCAGTCCGTCACCTTCACGGCCACCGTCTCCGGCGGCTGCACGGGCACGGTGACGTTTTACGACGGCGGGACGGGCATCGGCACGGGCGCGGTCAATGGGACGACGGCTACGTTCTCCACCGGCAGC
>JBEKXX010000192.1:0-4533 GCA_049511595.1 Occallatibacter sp.
CTGGTGGTGCAGGCGACACGGCAGTTGACGTTTTCCCAGCAGACGCAGCTGATCACGCTGCGCGGCCTGGTGCGTCCGGAGGACGTAAGCAATCAGAACCAGGTACAGTCGACGGCCATGACGGATCTGGAACTCGAAGTGACCGGCAAGGGAATCGTAAACGACTCGACTTATCGCCAAAACCCGGTGGTGCGGTTCCTGGAAAAGCTGCTGGTGTTCTGAAAGAGGTCCTGGCGCAGGCATGACGATACGAGGGACGAATACGGAGGCAAGGAACAGGGGCCGGGGCAACCTAGTCCGGCAGGGCTGGGCGTTCCGGTGGCGGCTGGCGGCGGCGACCGTCTGTCTTCTGGCAGTGGCCATGGTCCATCCCGAAGGGGCACAGCGCAAGTTGCGCGTCAAGGACGTGGCGACGATCGAAGGGATTCGCGACAACCAACTAGTGGGTTATGGGTTGGTGGTGGGGCTGCGCGGTACCGGAGACAGCTCGCAGACGGTCTTTCCCGCGCAGACGCTGGTCTCCGCTTTGGAGAGGATGGGCATTACTGTGCCCCAGACCGGATCGCAGAGCGCCAGCAACATGCAGGTGAAGAACATGGCGGCGGTCTTTGTGGTGGCTACGCTGCCTCCCTTCAGCCGTCCTGGCTACAAGATGGACATCACCGTCTCGTCGGCCGGGGATGCGCGCTCGATCGAGGGCGGCATCCTGTTGATGACGCCGCTTTACGGTCCGGACGGACAGATCTATGCGCAGGCGCAGGGGGCCCTGGTGTTGGGCGGCTACATGGCATCGTCCGGGGGCAGCACGAAACAGATGAATCATCCCACCACGGCGCGCATTCCGGGCGGCGCGCTGGTGGAGCGGCCGGTTCCCTTCGATCTGGACCAGATGCGCACGGTGAGCGTGGTGCTGAACGACGCCGACTTTCACACCGCGGAGGGGATGGCGGCGGCGATGAACCGGGTTCTCGGTTCGGCGCGGGCGCACGCCGTCGATAGCCGGCGCGTGGAAATCGCCGTGCAGCCGAACGAAGATGTGGCGGCATTGCTCGACAAAGTGGAGGAGACCGAAATCGAGGTATATCCGCGGGCGCGAGTGGTAGTGAATGAACGCACCGGCACGGTGGTCATCGGGGGTACGGTGCACCTGCAGCCGGTGTCGATTCTGCACGGCGGATTGAGCGTGAATGTGATCCGTGAGGTGGAGGTTTCGCAGCCCAATGCGATGTCCGGGGGGACGACGCAGGTGGTCGAACAGACCACGGTACAAGCCCAGGACAGGCCGGTGAACCGAATCGAGTTGAAGGAAGGCGCCACAGTAGAGGATTTGGTCAAGGAATTGCAACGCACCGGGGCAGGGGCACGGGACGTAATTTCCATCCTGCAGGCGATGAAAGAAGCCGGTGCGCTGGACGCCGACCTGGAAGTGCTGTAATAGCAGGAAACCGGGGCACAAGGGCCGAGGAAACGGGGGCAGAGGAAACGAGGGAAGAGGAAGCGAGGGAAGAGGAACGAGGGCCAGCGGAACGGAAATGGGGGAACGAAAAAAGTGGCGGGGAGCGAGGACTTGGGAGCGGGCGCGTGCAGGTAGGATCGATTGGCTGGGGCCGAACGGCGGGGCAGGCGGAAACTGCGCCCTCGCCGCGGCTGCTGCGGGCGGCGCACGAGTTCGAAGGGCAGATGATGCAGGAGTTGTTGAAACCGATGATGCGCGGCGATGCGCTGACGGGGGCCGAGGACGACGATTCGGATTCCGGCGCAGGATCGGGCGGCGCACTCGGCGAGTTTGCCTCGGAAATGTTGGGGCAGGCCCTCAGCGAGCGGGGTGGGTTCGGAATTGCCGACCGGATTCTGAGAGAACTCTCACCTTCCGGTAACCAGCACGCAGGCGGAAAGGTAACCGGAAGATTGCGCAAAAATACTGCCATGAAAACTTCCAAATGACTGGAGTGATTAGCAAACACGCCGATAGACCCATAAAGGAGCAATGCGTATGGATATTCGCAATAGCCTGGACGGATTGCGGTCGCTGCTGGGGGTAAATCCAGCAGCTTCTTCGACGCCTCAGGGCACGAGCAGGACAAGTACGGCGGGGAGTGGATTGGACGCCGATCAGGCGACGCTGAGTGAAGCGGCGAGCCAGGTGTCACAGGCGGTCACGGGCGAAGGTGTGCGCACGGACAAGGTGGCGATGGTGCAGGCGGCTCTGGCCGCAGGAACCTACGATGTGCCGTCCTCGGCGGTGGCGTCGAAGGTGGTAGACGCCATGCTGGCGGCTGGTCAGTAGCCTGGGCAGCGCGCGGGGTTGCGCAGACACGGCGAGGCGGCTCGAACGGCTGGACGGGCAAGCGGAACGTGCCGGCGAATGAGGCGGGAAGGGAAGGCGGTCGATGCAGGAGCTTGAGACGTGCGCGGCGGATCCGGGACACCGTGTAGCGAGTCCAGAGCTCAAGGAACTGGTGGTGGAGGCGTCGCGAGCTCTGGTGCGGCTGGACGCGGCGCGGCTGGAGGAACTGGCGCTCTGCTGCGAGGCGCTGAATCGAAGGCTGGTGCCGATGAGCGCCGAGGAGCGGAGGACGATGGCGCGGCAGGCACGCGAGGTCAGATCCGATATGGCCGTGTTTGCCCGGGTTCTGCAGGCGACACGGGCCAATTGGAATGTGATGAACCGGCTGCGGGAGCTGAGAGCGGGCCAGCTTGAGTACACTGAGCGGCAGGCGCGGGGCAGTGCAGGGGTGGAGGCCGGGCATGGGGACCATTAGTTCCGCGTTGAGTCTGACTGCCGGCGCTCTGGATGCCGATCAGGCCGCTCTGAGCATAGTTGCGAACAACGTGGCGAACGCCAATACGACCGGGTATACGGAAGAGACTCCGGCCTGGAAAGAGAACGCGCCGATCGAAGTGGGCGGGGTATCGGTGGGCGATGGAGTCACTGAGAGCGGCGCCGTCTCGCGGCGGGACCTTGTACTGCAGGAGCGGCTGGACCAGCAGCAGCAACTGGAATCGGCGTCGAGCACGCGGTTGGCGGCGCTCAACAACATCCAGGCGCTGTTCACACCCGATTCCGGCTCGTCCAGTTCTACTGCCGGGGATATCGGCAGCGACATCACGAGCTTTTTCGACTCCTTTTCGTCGCTCGAGAGCGACCCGACGAACAACGCACTGCGCGAGCAGGTGCTTTCGTCGGCATCGACGCTGGCCGGCGACATTTCCGGTGCGGCAAGCAGCCTGAACGCGCAGAGCAAGGCTATCGACGAGGAGGCGACGGGCGTGGCGAGCCAGGTGAACTCCCTGACCGGCGCCATTGCGCAACTGAACCTGGAGATCGAGTCTACCTCTCCGCATGCCGATGCAGGCACATTGGAGGATCAGCGGCAGCAGGATCTGAGCCAGCTCTCGCAACTGGTCGGGATCAACCAGGTGACGACGGAGAACAACGGCCTGTCGGTGACCACAACGTCAGGGCAGTTGCTGGTCTCAGAGGGGCAGAACTTTCAACTGACCACGGGAACGGTGAACGGCGTTACGGACTTCTTCGTGGGCGGAACGGACATCACCTCGCAGTTGGCTTCGGGCGGCGGGCAACTGGGAGGGTATTTAACGGCGCGGGACGTGGACATTCCGAATGCGATGTCTTCGCTCGACCAATTGGCGTACAGCATCTCGACCTCGGTGAATGCACAAAACAACTCCGGCACGGATCTCGATGGCGTAACCGGGACGGCCGCCAATCCGCTTTACATTTTCAACGAGCCCACCGCGGTGGCCGGCAGCGCTGCCACCATGAGCGTAACCATGACCGACCCCGGCCAGATCGCCGCTGCCGGGGCCGGAGATGGGGCCGGCGATAACTCGAACGCCGTGGCCATGGCGAACCTCGCCAAGGAGCCGCTCGGAGCACCGACGACGAGCTTTAGCCTGACGGAAAACTTGGATTCCGGCACTCCGGTGAACAGCACTACGACGGGAAATGTGCAGGTGTACGACACGCTTGGCAACAGTTACCAGGCCACAGTGACCTATACCCAGGAGGGCGCCAATACCTGGGGCTACTCGGTTGCCCTCCCGGCAGCGGCCTTTGCCTCAGGGGTGGCAACGCCGGTAACGGGAACGATGACGTTTAATGCAGCGGGCAATCTGACCCAGATACAGCCTACCGGCGCGGCCAATCCGGAAACAGTGGGAACCGCGCCTGGCGACGTTTCTTCGATTCCGCTTAGTTTTACCGGGCTGGCCGACGGCGCCGCGGATCTGAACATCGGCTGGAACCTGCTCGCCGCCAACGGCACATCCCTCATCGACCAGACCGCAGCGGCCTCTGCCCAGTCCGGACAAGTCCAGAACGGGTTTGCGGGTAGCCAGTCGCCTATCGACTATTACTCGAACTTTGTTTCCACGCTGGGCGCGACGGTTTCCGAAGTGCAGACGGAGAACACGGCGCAGAATGCGTCGGTGACGCAGTTGCAGACGCAGAACAATGCGCTGTCGAGCGTGAACCTGAACGACGAGGCGGCGGCGATGTCCACGCTGGAG
>JBEKXX010000193.1:0-5032 GCA_049511595.1 Occallatibacter sp.
TTCATTGCTAGCATCTCAAGCATTGTTGTAACTTCCTCCCGAGGCGTCATCCGCAGGCAATGATGCACGCTTATCTTGTACGAAGCGCGAGAGGAATCTTGATTCCTGGTTTATTTAGGCGCCGTCTGGGTCCATTCGTAAGGTTCCACACTCGAAGCTAGTCCATACGATCATTAGTCAACTGGGCCGGAGACGGGCCTCCATGTAAGGTTGCGTCGCAAGGCACAGTCCAAAGCCGGTAGGAGTTTTCCATGTCAGCTGAATTGCCAGTGGTTGCTTTTCGTCGTATTCATCGCGCTTTAATTTCTATCCATCTCTATGCTGCGGTGATGACACTTTCGCTGTGTACTTTACCCCTTGTGGCACAAACGGCTTACTTTAGCGGCGTAACAGAGACAATACCAGGCAGTTACACGCATCCCTCGGATATCGCGGTCGACGGCAAAGGGAATCTCTATGTTGCCGATGCTGGGGCGAATACTGTAAGCGAGATCTTGGCGTCCAACGGCAGTCAAGTAACCTTGGCCAGCGGATTCAATTTCCCCCTTGGACTGGCATTAGACAGCAGCGGGAATCTCTATGTGGCCGACTATCATAACGACAACGTCGATGAGATTCTTGCGTCCAATGGCACCGTCGTCACGCTGGCCAGCGGATATGCGGGCCCTCAGGGCGTAGCGGTGGACAGCAGCGGCGATGTCTATTTCGCGGATGCTCACGACAACAACGTGTATGAGATTCTGGCGGTCGATGGCAGCATTCCCGCGTCGCCCACAATCAACGTAGTGGGTGGCGGGTTCAGCTCGCCCGAAGGATTGGCGGCAGACAGCAAGGGGAACATCTACATCGCCGATGTAGGTAACTCCGCTGTGAAAGAGATGACGCCGGGTTGCTCCAGTACGGCCTGCGTCACGACGCTGGCCAGCGGACTCAATACGCCTGAAGGTGTAGCAGTAGACAACAGCGGGAACGTATACTTCTCGACCGTAGGCGGGAGCTTGTTGCAGGAGATCCTGGCAGTTAATGGCAGCATTCCCGCTTCACCCACCATTATCTCGCTCGGTAGCGGGTTCAACCATCCGATCGGCGTTGCCGTCGATGGAACCGGCGATGTTTTTGTAGCAAACTACAGCGGCCCCTCGGTCCTCAAGGTGATCGCTGCGGGCGTGAACTTCGGCACAGCCAGCATTGGTACGTTTTCGCCGCCCTCGTTCACGATCCCATTCACCTTCACCGCCGGCGGCACCATCAAGGCGCCCGTAGTCCTCACGCTGGGCGCCACGGGCCTGGACTTCACCGATACCGGCTCCGGGACCTGCACAACCAACGGAACAAGTTACGCGTATCTCTCAGGGAATACTTGTACCGTCACGGTTCAGTTTGCGCCTAAAGCTCCCGGACTGCGCTTGGGCGCCGTGCAACTTGAGGACTCGTCCGGCAACCCCATCGCGACGGCAAATGTCTACGGAACCGGCTCCGGGCCGCAAGTTGTCTTCCCCGGCAATTCCACTCCTGCCGTCGTGGGCAGCGGATTCAGCTATCCCAACAGTGTTGCCGTCGACGGAAACGGCGACGTTTTCGTCGCGGATAACGGCAGCGGCGATGTCGCGGTGAAGGAGATTGTTGCCGTCGGCGGCCTGGTCTCTTCGAGCTCGACTGTGAACGCGGTGGGCAGCGGATTTTCCACACCCTTCGGCGTGGCGGTGGACGGCAGCGGCGACGTCTTCGTCGCCGACTACGGTACCGGCTCTGTTGACGAAATCATCGCCGTCAACGGCCTGGTCTCTTCCAGCTCGACGGTCGTCGCGGTGGGCAGCGGATTCAGCAAGCCCGCCGGTGTCGCGGTCGATGGCAACGGCGACGTCTTCGTTGCGGATTACGGCCATAAAGCGGTCAAGGAGATCCTGGCCTCCGGCGGCCAGGTCTCCTCCAGCTCGACGGTCGTCGCGGTGGGCAGCGGATTCAGCGATCCGTGGAGCGCGGCGGTGGACGGCAGCGGCGACGTCTTTGTCGGGGATCAGGGCAATAGCGCGGTGAAGGAGATTGTCGCCGTCAACGGCCTGGTCTCTTCCGGTTCGACCGTGAACACGGTTGGAAGTGGCTTCAACCAGCCCGCCGGCGTGGCGGTAGATGCCAGCGGCGACGTCTTCGTTGCGGACCTGGACAATAACGCCGTGAAGGAGATTGTGGCAGCCGGCGGCCTGGTTTCCTCTAGCTCGACTGTGGTGACACTGGGCAGTGGGTTTTCTATGCCCCTCGGCGTAGCGGTCGATGCGAACGGAAATGTCTTCGTTGCGGACCCTGGAAATAGCTCCGTGAAGGAGATCCCGCTGGCCACGCCGCCCACGATCGCCTTCCCCACCGTCACCCAGGAAGGCACAACCGATACAGTCGATGGTCCGCTTTCGGCAACCGTTGCCAACAACGGCAACACGACGCTGACCTTCAACCTTACCGGTGGCGACAACCCCAGCGTACCAACCAATTTCGCCTGGGACGACAGCTCCACCTGCAGTCAGACCAACGGCAGCTCGTCCACAGCTTTCACTCTGGACGAAGGCGCAAGCTGCACGGTCGCCGTCGACTTCGCCCCAACAACCGCCGGCAACCCCCTGACGGGCAATGTGACCCTCACGGACAATTCCCTCAACGCTGCTGCCGCAACCCAGCAAATCCCACTCAGCGGCACGGCTGTCGACATCACGATGACGCCGGCGGCGAACACGGCGCTGCCGTCAGGTTCCGTGGGAACCGCCTATTCCGGCACGACCTTCGCGGCAAGCGGCGGTTCCGGATCGTACACTTACTCGGCAACCGGATTGCCGGCAGGTCTGACCCTCGATTCCAGCTCGGGCGCACTCTCCGGAACGCCGACCGCAGTGGCAAACTCTGCCAGCGTGACCGTCACCGCGACCGATTCGTCCAGCAGCGTCCATATCGGCCAGAACTACACCATCACCATCAGCCAAGGCACAGTCACGCTCAGTTGGACGCCTCCGTCGAGCATCACCTACGGAACCAGCCTGTCGACAGTGCTCACAGCGACGGCCTCTGTGGGCGGGACGACCGAATCGTCAGCGTTCGGTACCGCCACCTACACCGCGAGCCTGAACCCCAGTGGAACGCCTTTCGCAGTCAGCAACTCAACTGTCCTCGACGCAGGCGCGTACACGCTCACGCTGAGTTACACGCCGAGCGATACGACCGATTACACAACGCCGGCGCAGATTCAGGAGACACTCACCGTCAACCAGGCGACAGCCACCATCGGCATCAACAACATTCCGCCGAGCCCGGTGTACAACGGCAGCTTCACGCCGGCCTACACCTACTCCGGCAACGGCTCGCCGACGGAGTCGGTTTCCTCCACTACGCTGAGCGTTTGCACGGTGACGGGCGGGACGGTGAACTTTGTGGGCGTCGGCACGTGTACGCTGACGGCGGCAGCCACGGCCACGACGGACTACGCGGCGGCTACAGGCACGCCGCAGTCGTTCACGGTAGGCCAGGCGACAGCCACAATCAGCATCAACAACATTCCGCCGAGCCCGGTGTACAACGGCAGCTTCACGCCGGCCTACACCTACTCCGGCAACGGCTCGCCGACGGAGTCGGTTTCCTCCACCACGCTGAGCGTTTGCACAGTGACGGGCGGGGTTGTGAACTTTGTGGGCGTCGGCGCCTGCACGCTGACGGCGGCAGCCACGGCCACCACCGACTACCTCGCCGCAACAGGCAGCCAGCAGTCATTCACCGTCAACCAAGCCACGCAGACCATCACTTTCACCCCGCCCGCTTCGCCTGTCACCTTTGGAGTCTCGCCTATCGCGCTTTCGGCAACTTCGACCTCGGGCCAGACGGTTACCTTCACCATCGACGCGGCGAGCACAGCCACGGGTAGTATCAGCGGCGACATGCTCACCGTCACAGGTGCGGGTACTCTGATCATCGACGCCAATCAGTCCGGCGATTCCGACTACCAGGCCGCAACACAGGTACAACAGACCATCCTGATAAATCCGGCCGCTCAAATCATTACCTTTACTCCACCCACGTCGCCGGTCACCTTCGGCGTCTCTCCCATCGCGCTTTCGGCAAGCTCCACCTCGGGGCTGACCGTGATGTTCACCATTGATCCCAGCAGCACAGCCGCGGGTAACATCACTGGCGGCACGCTCACCATTAACAGCGCCGGCACGCTGGTCATCGATGCCAACCAGCCCGGCAACGCGGACTACCAGCCGGCCGCGCAGGTGCAAAACACCATCGTCGTCAACCCGGCCAACTTCGTCGTCACAGCCGGCAGCGACGATGCCGGGACGGCCGCCAACTGCACGCCGCAGACCACTCCGGGTACGGGCTCTGATAGTTCGTGCAGCCTGCGCGACGCTCTGCTCGAGGCGGCTGCCACCGGCGGCGGCGCCATCAGCTTCGACTCCACAGCGTTCAGTGGCCCAACCACCATCACGCTCTCGCACGGTACGCTGACCCTTCCCTCGGCGACCACCATCACCGGGCCGGCCACCGGCAGCGGCGCATCGCTGGTCAACCTTGTCACGGTTGACGGCAATGGAGCCTCGGCCGTGTTTACAGTAGGCTCCGGTGTCACGGGCGCGTCGATCGCGAACCTGACCATCCAGCACGGCAATAATGCCGGCATCCAGAACGCTGGCGCTCTGACCCTGACCGGCGACAGCATCGCGAGCAATACAGCGTCCGGCGCGGGCGGCGGCATCAACAACAGCGGTACGCTCGTCCTCGGCAGCAGCACCATTTCCGGGAACACGGCGGGCGGCAGCGGTGGCGGCGTCAGTAACAGCGGCAGTCTCACGCTGAGCGATGACACGATCGCCAACAACAACGCCTCCGGCGCGGGTGGCGGCATCGATAACAGTGCGACCTTGGTCGTGTCCGACAGTACCCTGTCCGGCAACACCGCTGCAACCGCATCCAGCGGAGGCGGTATCGACAACACCGGGTCCGGGACAGTCGCGCTGGCCAACAGCGTCCTGTCCGGAAACAGTGCGAATAG
>JBEKXX010000194.1:0-14532 GCA_049511595.1 Occallatibacter sp.
GCGGCCCAAAGCGTCGATCTTGCCGGTCATGTCGCCGTTAGCGTCGTAGGTGAACTGCGAAGCGCGGGTGGGCGCCTGAGTAATGTCGTAGCCGATGGCCCCGGCCGCCATGGTGCCGTTGGCGTTGAACAGAGTGCTCATCAGCGTGCCCAGGCTGTCGGTCACGCTGAGCGGGTTGTAGTTGGCGTCGTAATTGAACGTCCGCACGTGGCCCAGTTCGTCGGTCGTCGAGGCCGGCTCGCTGTACTGGTTGTACGCGGTGGCGCTGGTGGTGTTGGTGCTGGCGGCCGTCGCAGGATAGGTTTGCGAAGTCCGGTTGCCGTTCGAGTCGTAGGTATAGCTGGTGGTGTGGCCCAGCGGGTCGGTCGTGGACAGCAGGTTCTGGTTCGCGTCGTAGGTGTTGGTGGTCGTGTGGTTGAGCGGATCGGTCGAGGTGAGCAGATCGCCCAGGCTGTCGTAGACCATGGTGGCGTGGCCAATGTTGCCGCCCGCATCCTGTGGATAGGTAATTGTCGTGGTGTTGGTCGCGAGATCGTAAGCGTAGGTGGTGGTCTTGCCAAGGCTGTCGGTTACGTTTTTCAGCTTGCCCGCAAGCGGGTTGCCCCCGGCGTCGGTGTCGGCGGAAGTGTAATACTGCGCCGTCGGCAACGGATTGCTGCGGAAATCGGCGCCGCTGAGATAGTAGTGATTCGAGTCGTAGGTGTAGGTGCTCGGCTGCGGGGTGTTGGGATAGGTCACCGTCGCCAAGTTGCCGTTTTCATCGTAGCTGTACTGGTAGACGTTGCCCTGCGGGTCGGTGATCTGCGTGATCCGGTTCTGATCGTCGCGCACGAAGGGAACCGACAGGCCGGTGTTGCTGGTGATGCCGGCAGGGGTGATGGTCAAGCCATTGCCGCTCCGGTCGGTAATGGACTGAAGACCGCCAGTCGCGCTGATGATGTACTGGGTGCCGTTGGGATCGGTGTAAGTGTACGCGGACGGATTGAATTGGCTGCCGTCCTGGCACTCCCACAATGATCCATCGGCTACCACGATGTCGAGCGGCGGGCATCCCGACGAAGAGTCTGTAAGCGTTCCGTGCAAGCCCGGCTCCGGTGTGTACCCGACGAAGTAATACGGGAACAGGCAGCCGGCGAGTGGAGAACAGGGGGGAGCCTGCGGGGTTAAATAGAACGTCTTTCGTTGTCCGCCAAGGGTGAACGTGACGTCGCCTTTGGGGCTTACTATCAGGTTCACATTGATTCCCAAAGACCACCCGTAGCCGAAGTCGCTGCTTATTCCGGCATTCAAGCTGTCATACGATCTTTGAATACCGATGGCGACTCCGGTGGAAGGTACAACGAGGTCCGTTACTGTTGACGTGACTCTGCCTGGCTTGTAGTTGCCGGTTACATAGACGAGGACGAGGCTATATCCGGATTGACCGACAGAGTTGGTGGCCTGGAGCTGAATCCAGTACGCGCCATTGGCCAACGCCGTCGCATCCAATGAGCCTATCTGGCCAGATCCGGATAAGTTTGAGTTGAGGACCGTGACATCGTTCGTATTATTCGCCGGCATGTAGGACAGTGTGCCGCTCGAAAGCGAAACCCCAGGTGCAAGAGTGATGGGAACGATTCCGGAAACCGCAGAGCCATAGAGAGGGCTTCCGATCCAACCTTGTGAAGCCGCCGCAATAGGTGTTGGAATCACCGAGACCGTGAACTGGGCAGTTGCATTGGCGCCCGTATCGCTCGCGTAAAGCTGCACGACGTACGTGCCGATCTGGCTGAAGGTCGCGGTCGTCACTGCCTGCTGAGGATTGGCGAATGTCACGACGCCGGGCCCGCTGACCTGGCTCCATTGAATCGTGGGCGTGATTCCAACGCTGTCGGTGACGGTTCCATTCAATTGCAGCGAATTGGGCATCGTCACCGTCGTCTGGGCGGCGATACTGACCGTTACATTGTTGCAATTGTTGCAGGTGTTGGTCGTAGTGGGCGAAGTCCAAGTACCGCTGATGACGTTCGAGAAGACTACATTTCCGTTGACCGTCGCGACTGCTACGAAGTTGAACGGCCCCGGCTTCGAGTGCATGTAGGTGAACATCGCATGGCCGGTTGAATCGGTTGTGTTGCCTTCGGAGAAGTTGTCGACGCCCCAGACGTAGACTCCGACGTTTGCATTGGTGATCGGATTGCCGGACGCATCGGTCAGATATATGAAGTATCCGTAGGCGTCGTTCACGTATGCGAAGAAAGTGAGCGAAAGGGAGGCGCCCGCCGGAGAGGTTACTGGAGTAACCCACGTCACACTGCTTAGGCTCGAAGTCAGGTTTGACCCTCCGGCCGGTGCAGCTTGAGCCACCAAGCTGTCAGATCCGGCGTAGGCTCCCGTGTACATAAATGTTGCTGTTCCCGTAGAGTCGGTTGTGGCTTCGTATTGGCCGGGATTAGCTCCCGAGACGGAGAGCGTCACTGGAACATCCGGCGCCGGCGCTCCACTCGAATTCGTAACCAGTGCATTGAAAGCGATGGGCTGGCCAACCGGATAGGCGGAAGCGGTCGTGTACAGCGTCGGGAAATAGGTTCCCTGCCATTCATTTGTGCCCGTGATCCAGGTCTGATCGCCATTGGCATTAGCCAGTGGGCGAAGCGCCAAATTTTCTGAAGCCGATCCACTCTGGTAGGCGACACTGACAGTTTCACCTGCCGTCAGGCCTGCTGCCCCAACAACTGGTCCAGTTCCATCAAGAATGCCGTTTTGGATATTGGGATTCAGGAGGCCGTATTGGTAGTTATTGTTCAGTCCTCCAGCTGTCCAACTCCAGGGCGTTGCTGTCGCTGGAACTGTTACAGGAACTCCGTTGACCGATACGACATACCCTGGCCCTCCGTCCGGGGTCGGATATGCGCTATCGATTCCCAATTGCAGCTTGGTCGCTCCGGCCGGCACGATGAACTCTCTCAAAGAGGCCCCGATGGAAATGGGCTCAATGACCGATCCATTGCTGTCGGTAAATGCACCCATTAGCCCAGCAGCTCCAAGCGCCGGAGGTCCCGTCAGAGTAATACTGGCTGTCTCGGTTACAGGGATTGGAGCGATCCATGAAGCGACGACGGCGTTCGAAGTCAACAACTGCCCTTCAAAACTAGTCGAGGCCTGAATCGAATCGTTTCCGCTATTCATCCCTGTATAGGAATACGTGGCAACACCATTGCTCCCGGTGTTCGCGCTCCCGATTGCCAGGTTTGCGCCGGAAACGGTGAATGTTACGGTTGCCCCGATCACCGGAGTTCCGTCCGGCTCCAGCACCGTTGCAGTAAAGGCTTGTGAGGTCCCGGTGGCGTAGGGCGATTGGGCCGCCGCAGTTAGAGTAATCGGTGAAGGCGGAGGCAAAAGCGTTACCGCCGCGGATCCCACTGATGTTTCGCTCACCGGATTCGATGCGGTGACCGTGACGTTCTCGGTGGACGATACATTGGCCGGAGCCGTGTAGAGTCCGTTTAAAGTGATTGCGCCGGGCGCGCCGGACGGAATTGAAAACGTCACTGCGGCATCACAACTCCCCGGAACGGAGAACTGCTGGGTCTGTGACGCATAAAGGCTCACGGCTGCTGGAGCAACTTGAACCGTGCTGCGAGGATAAAACTTGTAGAAGGTAGAAGGAGACCCTTGGTTGTTGTACTCGGTCTGAACCCAATCGCTCGAAAGGGCGGTATTCGAGACGCTAACTTCATCAATATCGCCATTGAAATACAGCCAGTTCCAGTTTCCCTCGAAGTTTTGGAAGGTGTAAGCTGTGCCTACAAAGTAGTTGTAGCCTGGACTGTATCCCGGCGGAATTACCTGGGCCGATCCCGCAATTTGGCCATCGACGTACAAACTATTTGTTCCGTCGCCGGCATACGTGATGACCGCAAAATGCCAGTGATTGTCGTTGTAACTTCCTGGAGTGGTAATTCCGCCGTTCGCTTCGAGCTTGCCGTTGTCGTCCACGTAAAGCATTGCGTTCCAGCCGCCCGGATCGTAATAGCCGGGCTCGATGGACTGGTGTGTGTAACACACACCGAAGAAGTACACACACGCTTCACTCGGAACCTGAGTTAGGATTCCGCCGGCGGATGCAGTTTGAAACCATACTCCAAAGGATGCTGTAAATGGAGTTGTAGTATTTGTTCCAGGGAGGCCAAGGTCGTCATAGACCCCCGCCGGGTAGGAAAGAAAATCGGCTCCTGGAATCTGTATATAGCTGGACGTCCCGTTGAATGCCCCAGCTCCGTCAATCTCGCCTGAAGCGGCAGCCACCGATGTCAACGTCCCATTGTTTGCGAAGTTCGTCGAGTCGCTTGCGGCTCCATTCGCGACATTCGCCAGATGGTAGACGGCTTGATAATTGCTGTTCCAGACTCCTCCCGGGTTCTGTTGAGACGATGTAATGTTCGGATTTCCATAGAACAGATAAAGAACGGTATCCGTGGTGTGCGAGAGCGTTGGAATACGCACCCACGCGACGACCTGCCCGGTTACCGGATTGTATTCCTCCATTTCGTGATCCAGCTTGGTAAGGCCATTCGGATCGGTGCTGAAGAAGACATCGTAGCCGTTTGGACTCGCGACATGGCCGCCATTGTCGGCTGAAGCCAAATCAGGGTCCGTCGTGTTGAACAGGAACGGGAAATTCGCCTGATCGGAGTTCGGAACTTTGGTGTGATCGATGACGATGACGCGCTGATAACCATAGCCGCTTGATGCGCAACTGGTCGGGGCGAGGGTGATCGTCGCCGAGGCTGACTTGCTCGTATCGACTTCACTTGTCGCCGTGATCGTCACCGTCTGCTGCGTGGCAATAGCCGACGGCGCCGTGTATACGCCATCCGCGTCGATTGAGCCTGTTCCAGACGGACTGATCGCCCATGTCACAGCCTGGTTACTTGTATTTTCTACAGTCGCCGCAAACTGCTGAGTCTGGTCGGCGGTTAATGTCGCCGCCGCCGGAGTCAAGCTGACCGAAACAGGCGGAGTAAGAGTAACCGTCGCGGAGAAAGATTGATTTGTGTTGTCCTGATTTGTAGCAGTGATGGTCACCGTCTGCTGCTCAGTGATGGCGGAGGGCGCCGTATAAAGGCCGTTCGCCGCGAGCGTACCCGGTGCGCCTGTCTGCAGTGACCAGGTCACATTGCAAACTCCAACAGTACTAAACTGCTGGCTCTGACCTGCGTAAAGGGTTGAGGTTTCGGGGGCAACGCCCTCAGTCAGCTCGGGAAGAAGTGTGTAAAATGCGGACGGCGAGCTTTGATTGTTGTACTCCGTTGCGATCCAATCGGCGGAACGGGCAATACCGGAGACTCTGGCTTCATCCAGGCTACCGATAAAGAAGCTCTGGCCCCAGTAGCCGATGGTTGGAGCTCCGCCGGCTCCGATATTAAGGTCATACGCGGGACTTGCATCTTCTACTTGAGTCGCCGTACCGGCCAGAGATCCGTTGACATATAGGCTCACTGTAGTGCCATTCCAAGCTCCCACCAGGTAATACCATTGACCAGCGGTCAGGTTCGGACCCCGAGCAACACTTGACCCATTTGGCCCGTCGACCTCGAAAATCATCTCTCCATCGTTAATATTCCAGAACATTGCCCCATTGGTATCGCTCCAAAGATCTCCGTTACCCATTGGGGTGACCCATTCCGCAAATCCGTTATACTTCGCCCAAATACTCATCGTCCCTGTGTGAGTAGGCGATACACTCGGACTATTTCCCGCATCGATGTAGTTGGGGTCCCCGGTCAACGATACGCCGTAACCAATTTCCCCCTGCGTGGATGAGGCGGTGCCGGACACAACTCCGTTATTCGCATTCGCGGTGGAGTCGGCTGTCGACAGCGCGGTCCCGTTCCCTCCGAGGTGCCACACTCCTCCATAGTTGCTATCCCAGACTCCAGTCGGGTTCTGCTGCGGCGTGGTAATACTCGCATTCCCGTAGAACAGGTAGAGAACAGTATTCGTGCTGTGTGAAAGCGCAGGAATGCTGACCCATGCAACGAGCGTGCCTGTGGCCGGGTTGTACTCTTCCATTTCGTAGTTCAGCTTGGTCAGTCCGCTGGGATCGGTGCTGAAGATTATGTCGTTACCGTTCGGGCTCGTAACGTGGCCGCCATTTGCGGTGCTCGCAAGCATCGGGTCAGTCGATGAAAACAGAAATGGGAAATTGGTTTGATCCGTATTCGGCACCTGCGCGGCGTTGATGACAACTGGCCGAACGTAGCTGTATCCGTTCGACGAGCACACTGCGGAGGTCAGCGCTATCAATGCGGATGCCGAATACGACGCATTCGCCTGGCTGGTCGCAGTGATCGTTACTACCTGCGGTGAACTGATCGTTGCCGGCGCGGTGTACAAGCCGGACGGAGTGATCGATCCGGTTCCTGCCGGGTTGATCGTCCATGTCACAGCGGGGTTCGTCGTATTCGTGACGTTGGCGATAAATTGTTGTGACTGTCCGCCGTAGAGCGTTGTATTCAAAGGACTCACGCTGATCGCTATCGCGGGCTGGGATGCCGGGACAGCAAGTGTGATCGTCGCAGATGCCGACTTAGTCGTGTCTGCATTGCTGGTCGCTATGACGTTCACCGATTGCGTGGTCGTCACGCTGGAAGGCGCCGTGTAGAGACCCGATGAGCTGATTGTTCCCAAACCAGCCGGGCTGATGCTCCAGGTCACTGCGGTATTGCCGGCGTTGCTGACGGTTGCTGTGAATTGCTGCGATTGACCACCGTAAAGAGAGATGCTCGATGGAGTGACGCTTATCGCAACGGGAGGCATCAGCGTGACCGTTGCTGTCATCGGCGTAGATGTAGGTCCGAGAGTGGTTCCTGTGATGGTCACAGTCTGCTGCGTTTCGATGCTCTCGGGAGCCGAATATAGCCCGTTGGCACTCAGCGTGCCTGGGCTGTCCGCAGGCATTGACCAGATCGCGTCTCTGGTGTTGCAAATTCCGGAAACCCGGAACTGCTGGAGCTGCGAAGCATACAGCGTGACCGAACTCGGATCAATCGATTCGGCGTTCTCGGAACCCAAAACGTAGAATGTTGCTGGGGATCTCTCGTTGTTGTATTCAGTCAAAATCCAATCGGAAGACCGGGCCACATTCGAAATGCGCGCTTCGTCGATCAAACCGTTGAAAGGATAGCTTCCGCCGCATCCAATACACGCCCATCCCCCCGAATCGCTAATTAAGCCGGAATCCGTATACGAGGTAGTCGTCTCCAGGATTCCATCTACGTAGATCAATATCGACTTGCCGGTGCTCCTGACTGTCTCGATATGATGCCAATTGCCGTCGTTGACAGCGGTATTCCCGCTTGCAACGAGGACGCTGCCGTTATTGGTGCGGAAGTATGCGACCGCATCGTTTGAACTTCCTCCAGCGGTCGTCCCGCCAACGGAAAGATAAGCTAATGGATTGCCGTCTTGAAGCTGCATCGCGATGAGTCTGTTTCCCGTTGTTTTGACCCATGCAGAGAGAGTCATGTCGCTGGAGAAGTTCCACTCATTGCCGGATGTTGGCAGTGATATGTATGCTGCACTCGACCCGTTAAAATTCGCACCGCCGTCAATAAACCCTGCGGCGGCGCTTGCTCCGGATCCGGCACTGCCGTTGTTTCCGTTCGCCGTTGAATCATTCGCGGAAAGTGTTGAGCCGTTTGGGAGATGCCAAACGCCGACGTAGTTGCTGTCCCAGACTCCAGCGGCGTTTTGTTGCGAGGTCGTGACGCCAGCGTTTCCGTAGAACACATAGATGACCGTGTCCGTGTTGTGCGAAAGCACCGGAATCCGCACCCAGGCGATCACCTGACCCGTGACCGGGTTGTACTCTTCCATTTCGTAGCTCAGCCGGTTCAGCCCCGCCTGGTCGGTAGTGAATACGATGTCGTAGCCGTTCGAGTTGGCTACGTGGCCGCCGTTGGCTATGGTCGCAAGAGTTGGATCCGTTGTGTTGAATAGGAAAGGGAAATTGGTCTGATCGGTGTTTGGCACCTTTGCATGATCGATAACAATCGACCGCACATAGCTGTACCCATTTGATACGCACGGCGTCGGAGTAAGTGCGACAGTTGCCGACGCGGATTTCGTCGTGTCCGCCTGACTCGTCGCAGTGATCGTAACTATCTGTTGCGCCATCACAGTGGTCGGTGCGATGTAAAGGCCGGATGAGCTAAGCGAACCTATTCCTACCGGGTTCATTGTCCATACCACGGCCGAGTTCGAGGTATTAGCCACCGTGGCGGAAAATTGCTGTATCCCGCCTGCACTTAAGGTCGCAGTAGCCGGAGAAATCGTGACCGAAATAGCCGCATTTACCACTTGCGTGATGGCGCTTGAGGTGGCGGAAGCGTAGTTGCCGCCGGCCGCGATGCTGGCCGTAATGCTGTCCGAGCCCACCGCCAGGCTGCTGGTTGTCAGCGTCGCAATGCCGCTGCTCGGCGTGGCCGTCCCTATCGAGGTACCGTTGCTGTAAAACGTCACCAGGTTCGTGTCGCCACTGGTCACCGTCGCCGTGAAGGTCACGGAACTTCCGTAGGTCGAGGGCGTCCCCGAAGTCGTCACGCTGATCGTCGGCGTCACCTGGTTGACGGTCACGTTCACCGAGCCGGTCACCGTGAGGTAATCCGTGGTGTCGGTTGGGGTGAAGGTCATGCTCTCAGAAGGCGTGCCTGCCGCAGGCGTCGTGCCCGGCGTGGTCCAGGCGAAGCTGCCGCCCACCGACGCCGTACCGCCCGTGAGCGTCGAGGAGGATAGTGTCTGCCCGTAGGTGATGGCGCCGGCCGTGGGCCACGCTGAAACTGTGGGCGTCGCCTTGTTCACGGTCACGTTCACCGAGCCGGTCACCGTGTTGTAGTCGGTGCTGTCGGTAGGGGTGAAGGTTACGCTCTCAGAAGGCGTGCCTGCCGCAGGAGTCGTGCTCGGCGTGGTCCAGGCGAAGCTGCCGCCCACCGATGCCGTGCCCCCGGTCAGGGTCGACGAAGATAGCGTCTGGCCGTAGGTGATGGCGCTGGCCGTGGGCCATGCTGAAACCGTGGGTGTCGCCTTGTTGACGGTCACGTTCACTGAGCCGGTCACCGTGTTGTAGTCGGTGCTGTTGGTGGGCGTGAAGGTCACGCTCTCAGAAGGCGTACCTGCCGCAGGTGTCGTGCCCGACGTGGTCCAGGCGAAGGTTCCACCCACCGACGCTGTGCCCCCGGTCAGGGTCGACGAAGATAGCGTCTGGCCGTAGGTGATGGCGCTGGCCGTGGGCCATGCTGAAACCGTGGGCGTCGCCTTGTTGACGGTCACAGTTACCGAGCCGGTCACTGTGTTGTAGTCGGTGCTGTCGGTAGGGGTGAAGGTTACGCTCTCGGAAGGCGTACCTACCGCAGGCGTCGTGCCCGGCGTGGTCCAGGCAAAGGTTCCACCCACCGACGCCGTGCCCCCGGTCAGGGTCGACGAAGATAGCGTCTGGCCGTAGGTGATGGCGCTGGCCGTGGGCCATGCTGAAACTGTGGGCGTCGCCTTGTTGACGGTCACGGTTACCGAGCCGGTCACTGTGTTGTAGTCGGTGCTGTTGGTGGGGGTGAAGGTAACACTCTCAGAGGGCGTGCCCGCCGCAGGAGCCGTGCCCGGCGTGGTCCAGGCGAAGCTGCCGCCCACCGATGCCGTACCGCCCGTGAGCGTCGAGGAAGATAGTGTCTGCCCATATGTGATGGCGCTGGCCGTGGGCCATGCTGAAACCGTGGGCGTAGCCTTGTTCACCACCTGGATGATGGCGCTGGAGGTGGCCGAGGTGTAGTTGCCACCTGCAGCGATGCCGGCCGTGATGCTGTCAGACCCCACCGCCAGACTGCTGGTCGATAGCGTCGCCGTGCCGCCGCTGGGCGTGGCCGTGCCGATCGAACTGCCGTTGCTGTAGAAGGTGACCGTGTTGGTGTCGCCGCCAGGCACCGTGGCCGTGAAGGTTACCGAGCTTCCGTAGGTCGAGGGCGACCCCGAGCTGCTGACGCTGATCGTCGGCGTAGCCTGGTTCACCACCTGGGTGATGGTGCTGGAGGTGGCGGAGTTGTACCCTCCTCCAGACGCTATGGTTGCCTTTATACTGTCTGATCCGACCGCCAGACTGCTGGTCGACAGCCTCGCCGTGCCGCCGCTGGGCGCGGCCGTGCCGATCGAACTGCCGTTGCTGTAGAAGGTGATCGTGTTGGTGTCGCCGCTGGTCACCGTGGCCGTGAAGGTCACCGAGCTTCCGTAGGTTGATGGCGACCCTGAACTGCTGACACTGATCGTCGGCGTGACGGGGTTGATCGTGTAGGCTGCTGAACCGACTGCCGAATTGTTGTAGCCACTCTTCGCTGCGATCGCCTTTACCGTCTCCGATGCAGTCACCTGGATTGGCCCGGTATATTGTGTGGAGCTTGTCGTTGGTGTTTGACCGTTTGTTGTGTAATAAATAGTCGCTCCCGTAGTCGAATCACTGATCGTTACCGTTTGCGGGCCGTTGTATGTTCCTGCACCTGGCGAAAATGTGGGCGTGGCTGCCGTTGGGCAGTCGGGCTGGACTCCCTGACTCATCCCATTGATCGAAACCATGCTGGTGACTAAAAAAGAGAAAAATAGGGCGCGGACTGCGGTAATAAGGCGGATCGAGCGATTCATTTTCGTGTCTCTTTCTAAACGGGAAACCCTGCCCCTAGGCGGAGTTTCAAACCAGGTTTCGGGATAGCTTTGTCAGCGACTCGTTTGCGTTTGTGTTTCCGGTCGTCAGGCCACCGCAATAGCTGGCGAGATCGTATTATGGTCTCCTTTGACCATCCTCCGGTGTTACGGCCTTACCGTTCGATAACATTGCAGGATTGCGTTGCGCGCGGGCGCATCGCTCAAACGTGGTTGATACACAAGCCTCTGGGCAGAATCGCCATCGGGTCGCCGAGCGCGGTACGCAGAATTATTTGCCCATAGGGAAAATCGCATTCCATGTCGCGGCGCACCTTAAGCGCGCTTCCTGTAGGCGCAGTCAATATCGTTTGTGATAAAGGCGAAGCTGCATTGGGGTATGCGTCGGTCAGGCGGACCAAGAGCGGCTCGCCGCCAGCCGCGAGTCGCAATTCCGCGAGATAGGTATCCTCGTTCCATCCCCAAGTCCCGCGGACCTGCGTGCTAGTCGCCAGGAATCGTATCTGCGCTTTTGGGCCCTGCTTATGAGGCCAGGCTCCCGCAGCCGCGGCAGAAATGGCAAGGACCACGGCAACAGACACAAATCGGGCAAGAGAGTTAAAGAGCACAAAACTCCCAAACGGCGTCCGCGATCTGCCAGACGCGCAAGGTACGACTTACTTCAACGGTGAGGCGTCTTTGCCGACTCAACCAAGAAAGTCCCGCAGGAATGGGGTAACTGGCAGCTTGTCGTACAAGACGGTGACTTCGAGCAGTCGAAAGACGTGCGCGAGAATTGCGGTTTCCCCTGGGTTCAACCAGAGAAGTAATTGCGATTCGAGTGAGCCCTTGATGCTTGGCCGACACACTAGGTAGTTTCGGGCGTCATGTCAAGTAAAAAGTTTGCTTATCCCATTGATATATCGAGAGTAATCAGTATATTAACTATCTTATAAATGCTACATGGGGCGTTATTGCGAAGCATAAGTTACCTGGGCACTAACACCCATACCCGCATAGCTCGATCAGAACGTTGCTCGCGACACAATGAACCAGAGCGAGTTGAAGTTGAGACCGACCGTGGTTCAGACGACTGATCAGAGACCTGCAATCAATTCGCTGCGGATCATCGTCACGGCCGAAATCATGTACTCGAGTTCCTATCCTGCCAGCGGCTTCGCGTGTTCTTTGACGGCCCTGGGCGGCGACCAGGTCATATTCAGCCTGCATTACTGCAGAGCTCGATAGCGGCAACTGCAGCAATCTGGTCGCTTGGACTTCCAACCAGCGGGCATTCTATGAAATGCAACCGGACTTTAGCTCCCGTCCTAGTTCAGTTTCGCCAGCGAGTGCGCCGGGACCACAGTCGTTTTCTTCTTAACCCCGGTTCGGTTGGCCAACCTCGCGATGGCGACTGGCGAGCGGCATTCGCGCTCTACGACGACGCTCAATCGCTCTTCATCTGGTACCGCGTGGCCTACAGGGTACGGACCGCTCAAACGAGAATCCTGCGGGCCGGCCTTCCAGAGGTACTCGTGAGCCGGCTGGGGAAGGGCGAGTGACCGTGTAAGCAGAAAATTGTCGCCATTCGCGCCCGATTGGATCAACGATTGCCGGGCGAAGCGGCAAAGCCGCGAAATCTGCGCAAGAGAGGTGAATAGCATTGCGCGTAACCGGCACGTTTTCATTTACTTACTAGAGAGTGCAAGGTCGGTGGCGCCGACTTGCACTTTAAGCGGGATCGGCCCGACAATTCTTGCATTTTATCTTGAACACTGATTGCAAAAATCTGTATTGTTATAGGCGTAAATCATTGAGATGGTTGTGACGGAACTTGCAGCGTAAATGTGCGCGCACAGCATGTGCCCCGGGGCATGAAGGCCGCAACCGTTTTGCGACGTTTCGCGACGTTTGGCGACGAATTTCGCCGCGTTTTTCGGCTTTTCCAGGAAGGCCCATGCTGATTCCAAATGACTTGCTCAACAAAATGAGCTGTTTTAATACCCCATCCGGGTATAGGGGGGTAGGGGTATGCGTTCGCGAGCTTGGGCGGTGAGATTGCGGGCGGGTTCGGGGCAGCGCGTCCGCGAGGGAAAGTCGGCTTGGTTGAACGCTCATGAATTGAGTATGCGCCGAAAGGCCGAAATTACCTGCAAAGCCGGCAGAGATCAGAGATCAGGGGGCATGGATCAGAAAAAGAACGACTTAGAGCGGAGATGATCGGCTGGTCTGGGTGGCGGGGGTCTTGACAGAGCAGGGATCAGGGATCAGGGATCAGGGAACAGGGACGAGCGAGCGGGTCGGCGAGTCGGCGGAGACAAGTCCACGGAAAACGAAAATGGTATATACTCATGATACTGACCATCTGGAGGAGCGTGTGCCGTCAAAAGCTGAAGCCAAGCTGAAATCGACCGACGCGAAGCTGTTCTGGAACGGCCGGAGCCAGGCTGTGCGACTGCCCAAGGAGTTCCGTTTTGCGGGCGATCGCGTGCGGGTTACGCGCATGGGCGCGGGCGTGTTGCTGGAGCCGGTTCCGGATGCGAAGAAGGAATCGGTCGAGGAGTGGTTTGCACGAATTGACGCGCTCAAAGGGGATCCGATCTTTCCCGAGGGGCGCAAGCAGAATTTGGCACCGATTCGTGAGTACTTCAAGTGAACTACCTGCTCGACACGAATATCTGCATTGCACTTATCAATGGGAATTCGCGCAACGCACGAACGGCCTATTTGAAGGCTGAGCGTAGTGGAGCCTTGTTGGCGACCTCATCGATCGCTGTCCATGAGCTGTGGTATGGCGTAGCAAAGAGCCAGTTGGCGGTGCAAAACGCGCTCGCGTTGTCAGCTTTTCTGAGCCGGGAGGTTTCGGTGCTCGATTATTCCGCGCAGGATGCCCATGCGGCAGGGGAAATTCGCGCGGAACTCGAACGGCAGGGTAAACGCATCGGCGAGTACGACACGCTGATTGCCGGACAAGCCTTTGCCCGGAATCTCATTCTGGTGACGGCGAACACGAATGAGTTCCAAAGGGTGAAGGGATTGGTCGTGGAGGATTGGACGGTATAGGCCGTTCGGAGCGGAGTGGAACCTTGTTATGAGCGTGGACGAGTCGAAGTTTCCCTACGGTTATGTGCCGGAGCACTTGAAGGAGAGGGTGAAGAACTGCCAGAGCCTCTCCTTCAGTGAGCGAATCAATCTGGTCTGCGAGTTGAGCGAGGCGGGGTGGGCGAAGATTGGCGTGGTTCGCGATCCGAACAAGCCGGTGGATAAGACGATCCGGCGGGTTGAGCGCAAGCGGGATTAATGGGGTGCGCTCCTAGAACTTCTACTTTGGGGCAGCTATCGTTGCGCACTGTCCAATGCGTCGGGGTCTGGGATGCACCGGCCGGCGTACCGTAAGAATATGTCGTTGATGGGGCACTCGGGTTGTTGTGACCGAAGAATCCGCCACCCTTCCTTCTCGTTGGTGACAAAGGTTGCCCAAGTCCGCGGGAATCCCAATTCTTGGACCGCATCTTCAAGGCTCTTGCCCGTGGCTAAGAAGTGGTCGCGTGTGAAATACCACCGCGGGTCCACGATGCTCCTGAACCGCTCATAGCAATCAAGTATCACCGCAACGAGGGACTTGAAATACTCAGTCGATGCTTTGTCAGCATCCGCAAGAATCGTTTCGCTTTCGGCTTTTTGGTCCGGCAAGACGATGACGTGCGTGCGCCGACGTTGGCGCATTTGGAGGGAAATGTCTTCCCGAAGGTGCTCCATTGTGACTTGGTCCAGGGGATTCAGACCCTTATGAACACAGTCATTCCTGATCTCGACGAAAAAAGGGGCCAAGGGGTCGAGCCTCAGCTTGGCTTGCTCCTGTTCATACCA
>JBEKXX010000195.1:0-4073 GCA_049511595.1 Occallatibacter sp.
GAAAGTCATCGCGCCGGCCTTCACGCGGCCCACGCACGTGCCAAACGTATTCTCCTTGCCCACCGCGCCGGCGATGATCTCCTGGTAATCCATCCGGGCTTCCTTGAAAAAGTGCTTGGGCAGATTCGAGCAGTGGAAGCAGACGCACTTGTTGGGATCGGCGCCGTAGTTGTTGTTCCAGTCGAGCAGCGCGGAAGGCGTTCCCGAAGCCAGCGCCATCATATACATGCTGAGCACTCCGGGGACATCGACTTCGCAGGCCGAGGGAATGAGCTCGTTGCTCATCATGCTCATGATGGTGCATGGCACCACGCCGAAGAACTCCTCCATCGAGGTCCAGCACTGCACGGCGCTGATGGTGCAGTTGGTCTGCTTCATCCAGATATCGACGACCGCGCCTAGCTTGGCCATCTTAAGCAGAGCGGCTTCGGGTATGCCGGAAGTGCTGACATACTTCTTGATCGCCGCCAACTTGGCCAGCGCTGCGTCGTCCGAGTCTTTCATGCGGTTGATGCGGCCGAAGATCTCCGACAGATCGATCGGCTCGACAGAGATGCCGGCTGTCTCCAGAATGCGCTCGGAGTAGCGCACGGTGTTGAAAGCCGCGGGCCGCGCTCCGATGGCGCCGATCTTAAGATTCTTGAGCCCTTTCACAATGCGGCAAACCGCGGAGAACCACTCCAGGTCCGCTTTGAACTGGGGCGAATCCAGCGTCTCGGTGTGCAGCGTGGTCAGCGAATAGGGAATACCGTACTGCATGAGGTTGTTGCAGCAGCTCATCTTGCCGCAGAAGCTGTCGCGGCGCGTGGCGATGGTCATCGCGTCGGAGCGGTCGGGCGTGGCCTGCACCAGCACCGGAACCTTGAGCCCGGAGAGGCGGATAGCATCCACAATGCCGCGCTCCTCGCCAAAGTTGGGCAGCGTAACGATGATGCCGTCGATCTCCTCGACGTGTTTCTTAAAGAGCTCGGCGCATCGCTGCGACTCGGCGTAGGTTTCCACAGCGCCGTACTTCGACTCTTCCGGGCCAAGTACGATGGGGCGTACGCCCGCGGCCTCGAGTACGGAGACGATCTCTTCCCGGCCGGTCTTGGCCAGGTGATCGGGGAAAAAGCCGCGATTGCCCACCACAATTCCAAATGTCATCTTGCGTTGCGCTGCCATTTTCTTGGCTCCCTCAATCGTTGTGCTTGCAAGTAGACTTTTTACCGCGCAAAACGCTTACTTGCGTGCGCGGCCGGGGCGAAACCTGACGGCATAGAACATGCCCAGAGCCGTCAACAGGCCGCCCCACCACACCGGCGTATGCAGATTGGTCAACTGCACGCCGGGCGCATAGCTTCCCGTCGTCCATTCAAAGACGCCGTAACCCAGGATCATGACGCCGTAGGCAACCAGCAGCACGCCAATGAAAAACCAGATCGGAATCCCGGAACCACGCATACGTTTCTATCCCTTCTCTCTTCGCATCCACGCGAATCTTACGCGCCCTGACCGAACCCCTCGCGCTACCAGAACAGAATATTCAGAGCGGCAAAGATCACCACCACCACGCTCGCCCACATCCACTCCCGCTTGTAAAAGGGAACCGGATCTTCCTTGGGCAGCGTGGTTGCGCCGTAGACCAAGCCGTCCAGTTCCGCCACCGGCCGCGGCTTGGTCAGCAGGCTAACGACGACGACCACGATCGCCGTAAACACGAACGCCCACAGCGCGCGAAAAACATTCTCGGCCATTGGCTTGGCGTCGGACGAAAGCGCCACGGTGGCCAGCGCGGCAGGACTGATGTGAACCCACTCGAAGAGGCTCGCGGAAAAGACGATGCCGAACA
This sequence comes from Occallatibacter sp., assembly GCA_049511595.1. Taxonomy (GTDB): domain Bacteria; phylum Acidobacteriota; class Terriglobia; order Terriglobales; family Acidobacteriaceae; genus Telmatobacter. The sequence goes on from JBEKXX010000195.1 coordinate 1,832, forward strand.
GCAGGCCCAGAAAGCCGGCGAGCCTGGTAGCGCGCTTCCAGAACATGCCGAAGAGGATGACGCCCAGCAGGGGCGCGATAAAGATGCTGAACAGCGCCTGCACGTAGTCCATGATGCCGTGCGCGTGCTGCACAATGTAGCCCGCGAAGATGGATACGACTACGCCGGCAACGATCGAAATCCGGCCCACCGTTACGTAATGGCTGTCGCTGCCCTTCTTGTTGATGAGCGGCTTGTAGATGTCGTAGGTCCACACGGTCGAAAAGGCGCTTACGTTGCCGGCCATGCCGCTCATGAAGCCGGCGATCAGCGCCGTGATGCCAAGACCCAGCAGGCCGGGTCCGAGGTAGCGAACCATCATCAGCGGCAGGGCCTGATTGTAGCTGTGCAGCTCGGAGCCGGGAGCGGCGCTGAGCACCTGCCGTTGCGCCTCGGCAGAGAGATTGGACTTCGACGACATAGCCGTCGAGCAGGCCGCAGGATCTTCGATCTTGCCGGTGGCAGAGGCGACCGAGCAAACGGCCACCACGTCTTCGCCGACAAGCTGCCGGCGGCTGCCATCGGGGTTTTGCAGCAGTACGAGACCGAGCAATCCGGGCAGGATCACGATAAATGGCACCGCCATTTTGAAGAACGATCCGATGATGGGCGCCATGCGCGCGGCGCGCAGGTTGCGCGCGGCCAGCACGCGCTGAACCACCAGGAAATCGGTAGTCCAATAGCCGAAGCTGATCGCAAAGCCCAGGCCGAAGACGATTCCCGTCCAGTGCACTCCCATGGGGTTGGCGGCAAAGCTGCCGGTGTCGCGCCACAGGTGGAAGTAGCTGTCGGAACCGATGTTGGTGAGGATCTTGGTCTTCAGGCCGGTCCACCCGCCGGCTTGCACAAGGCCCAGGATGGGGACCAGCAATGCGCCGCCCCAGATGAGCACGAATTGCAGCACCTCGTTGAAGATGGCCGAACGCAACCCGCCCAGGGCCACGTAAAGCGTGACTGCAAACGCGGAGACCAGAATGCTGAAGGTGATACTCCAGCCCAGAACGACCTTCATCACCACGGCCATGGCGAACATGTTTACGCCGCTCATCAGGATCATCTCCAAGGCGAAGGAGAAGGCGGCCAGAACGCGGGCGTGCTCGCCGTAGCGTAGGTTCAGGTAGCCGGGCACCGAATGCGTCTTCGACACATAGTAGAAGGGCATCATCACCAGGCCGAGGAAGAGCATTGCGGGGATGGCGCCGATCCAGTACCAGTGCGTGGCCAGAATGCCGTATTGATAAGCCGAGCCGGCCCAGCCCATCAACTCCAGCGAGCCCAGGTTGGCGGAGACGAAGCTCAGGCCGGCGATCCACGCGGTCATCTCTCGTCCGGCCATGAAGAACTCTTCGCCGGTGTTGGAACGGCCCTTGAGATAGAAGCCGATCCAAAGCACCATGCCGAAGTAAAGGGCGATGACCAGGATGTCGAGCGTGCGCAGATGCGCCAACGGTTCCGCGTTGAAGGCAAGCAGAACTGGTAGCGAGCTGAAGAAACCTGCGGCAACAGAGCCTGTGACGGATTGGAACACGAACATCATCTAAAGAGGCGTGAAGCAGACCCCCGGATTCGTTGGGCTTCCGCCCCTAAGTAAATTGGTTTACTCGAGCACTTGTCAAGCACGGAGCGTCGCGGCGAGGAAAGCTTCTCCCTCGCTGCGTCTTTGCGTCAGGGGTTCAATCAGCGGGCAACCTTCGGCCGGCACGGATCGAGTAGGCGTTTACAAAAACAAAGCGTAGCGTAACGCCGCAAGTTTTCATGCCATGATTCCCGCAGTACGGGCGTGGTCTGGCTACTGGCTGCGACCGCCGTTTCGATCAATCGTTGGCCGCCATAACCTCGTGCAGCCAGCCTGGGGCTTTCAGCAGCTCACGGGGGCGCGGGCCATCGGCGGCGCCCACCAGGCCGTCGCGCTCCATGAGGTCAATTAAATGCGCGGCCCGGCCGTAGCCGATGCGCAGCCGCCGCTGCAGAAGCGAAGTGGAGGCCTTGCCGAATTCGAAGACAAGTCGAACCGCATCGTCAAACATCGGATCGTCTTCATTTGCATCTTCGTTTTCACCCCCCATGGAAGTACGCTCGTCCTTCGGTGATTCGAGGAAGCCTTCGACGTACTCAGCGGTGCCCTGGGATTTCCAGAAATCGACCACGGCAGCTGTCTCCTTCTCGCTCACATAGGGGGCGTGCAGGCGCATCAGGCGGCTGG
>JBEKXX010000196.1:0-45353 GCA_049511595.1 Occallatibacter sp.
AATGCGCATCCCAAGACAATTGGCGCGGAAGAACTGGCGGCAAAGGCCCTCGCGATTCTAGAGGAGCGCAAAATCACTTCGCTAATCGTCGTCGATGCCGATCAGCACGTCGAAGGCGTGGTGCATCTGCATGATCTGTGGGGCGTGGAATTGATCTGAATTCACTGGAAATCGCTTCTGAAACTCTGCTACACCCAAACATTTAGAATGAAAGCTGCTGTCATTTGCCCTGCGTTCGCCGCGGCGAACGGGAAAGTGCGCTCACTCTTTCTATGCATCGTTGGTCGAAGCTCTTTATTCCTACTCTGCGAGAGGCCCCGGCGGACGCCGAAGTGGCCAGCCACAAGTTTCTGCTTCGCGCGGGCTACATTCGGCAGCTCGGCGCCGGCATCTACAACTACCTGTTCCTGGGCCAGCGCTCGCTGAACAAGATCGTCGCCATTGTGCGCGACGAGATGGACCGGATCGGCCAGGAGTTCTACCTGCCCGGCATTCTGCCGCGCGAGCCGTGGGAGCAGAGTGGCCGCTGGGCGGGCATGGGCGACAACATGTTTCGCCTCAAGGACCGCAAGGGAGCGGACCTGTGCCTGGGCATGACGCACGAAGAGATCATGACCACGATCGCGCGAGGCGAACTGCGCAGCTACAAGCAGTTGCCGCAGATCTGGTACCAGATCCAGACCAAGTTCCGCGACGAGCCACGGCCCAAGTCGGGCCTGCTGCGCGTGCGCCAGTTCATCATGAAGGACAGCTACTCCTTTGACATTGACAAGGCAGGACTCGACCGCAGCTTCGACCTGCACGACCGCGTCTATCGCGCCATCTTCACGCGCTGCGGGCTCAAGTTCGTCGCCGTCGAGGCCGATTCCGGCGCTATGGGCGGCTCGCAGTCGCAGGAATTCATGGTTTACACCGACGCGGGCGAGGACCTGATTGCAAGCTGCCCGGTTTGCGGCTACGCGGCAAACCTCGAGAAGGCCACATCGCGCCTCGATCCTGTCGCAGAGATGGAGCCGACGGGCGACGGCAAACCGGAGTTGGTGCACACGCCCGGATGCGCGGCGATCGCCGATGTGGCTGCGTTTTTCAAGATTTCACCGGCGTCGGATATCAAGTGCGTGGCATATGTCGCAGAAATCCGGACCACACAAGAGACTGCGACTGGTCAGCATGCAGGCGGTGGACAATTGGTTGCTGTGTTCCTCCGTGGCGATCACCAAGTCAACGAGGCCAAACTCTTAGGTGTGTTGAATTCAGCGCTTCAAACCTCGGGACCGGCTGGAAAACCCCGGACAGTTACCGAGCTCCGCCCGATGAACGAAAACGATTTGGAGATGGCTTTTCACGGTCCAGGAGGTTACTTGGGGCCTACCGGGCTACAAGTCGCCGAGAGACCCATGTCGGGTGGCCTCACTGTCGTCATCGACCACGCCCTCGAAGGCCGCAAAAATATGGTCTGCGGAGCCAACAAGCTCGACTACCACCTGCGCAACGTCACGCCGGGCCGCGACTTCGGCTGGACTATCGCCGCCGATATCCGCAGCGTGAATGAGGGCGAGGGCTGCCCGAGGGATGGTTGCAAAGGCAAACTCGTTGTCGGTAAGGCGGTCGAGGTCGGCCACATCTTTAAGCTCGGCTACAAGTACTCCGAATCGATGGGAGCGCGCGTCCTCGACGTGAACGGCAAGGAAGTGACGCCGATCATGGGAAGCTACGGCATCGGCATCGAGCGCATCATGACCGCGGCCATCGAGCAGTCGAACGACGCCAACGGCTTCTGGCTTCCGGCTTCCATCGCGCCCTTCACGGTCGTCGTCACCATTACGAACGTTGCCGACATCGCGCTGCGTGCTGCCGGTGAAGAGCTTGCCGTCGAGCTCGAATCCGCGGGACTCGACGTATTGCTGGATGACCGCGCCGACCGCGCCGGCGTCAAATTCAAGGATGCGGACCTGGTCGGCATCCCCTACCGCATCAACGTCGGCAAAAAAGTTGCCGAGGGCAAGGTCGAACTGGTCGTACGCGCCTCCAGCACCAGCGTGGATGTACTCTTGGGCGAAGTGGTGGCGCTGGTAAAGAAGCGCATACAGGAAGAGCAGCTTCTAGCTACCAGCTCCTAGCTTCCAGCTTGTTGCACGCGGGATCGATGAAGAGTTTGTCTGACACGCTGAGGCGTATCGAGGCAGGAACAGCGAAAAGCTGGAGGCTGGCAGCTAGAAGCTGTTTTGAGGAGCGGCGATGGCAGTAAGAATCCGATTTGCGAGGCCCGCGTCGGGCCGTGACCTCAGGTCGCGGATTCTGCTGGCTCTACTCGTGATCTTTCTCGTTGCCGCCGTGACGGGCGCTTCGATTTTCGCCTATTTCTACCACAAGTATCAGGGCATTGTTGATGAGCGGCTTAAGCAACCGATCTTCGCCGACACTGCGCAGATCTACGCCGCGCCGCGCGAGGTGCGTCCAGGGCAAAAGCTCACCGTGCGCTGGATCGCCAACGAGCTGCAGCAGGCCGGCTACACAGGCGACGGCGCACAGCAGCCTTCTCAGTTGGGGACCTACAGCGAAGGCGTGCAGCAGATCGCGGTGCGGCCCGGCCCGCAGTCGTATCACGCGCCCGACAGCGCCACCATCCACGTGAGCGGCGGCGTGGTGGACTCGATCACCGACGCGCATGGCCAGCCGCTCTCCAGCTACGAACTCGAGCCGCTGCTCATCACCGGCCTGAGCGAGGGCGCCCAGCGAACCAAACGCCGCCTGCTCACGTACGATGAGATTCCGCCGAACCTCGCGCAGGCAGTCATCGCCATTGAGGACCGGCGTTTCTTTGAGCACGGCGGCATCGACTATTGGCGCATCCTGGGTGCGATGCGCAACGACATGTTCCACCTTCACCGCTACCGCGAAGGGGCTTCCACTCTGACGCAGCAGTTGGCGCGCGGGTTCTTTCTTACGCCCGAGCGCACCTATTCGCGCAAAGCGCGCGAAGCCGTCATCAGCATCATCCTCGAGCACCGCTTCTCCAAGCAGCAGATCTTCGCCATGTATGCCAACGAGATCAATCTTGGGCAGCGCGGCAGCTTCTCCATCGACGGCTTCGGCGAGGCCGCCGAGGCCTACTTCGGCAAGGACGTGAGCCAGCTCGACCTGGCCGAGTGCGCGCTGCTCTCGGGACTCATCCAGAGTCCCAATTACCTCAATCCCTTCCGTCATCCCGATCGCGCCATCGATCGCCGCAATCTGGTGCTGGATTCCATGGTGGAGACCGGCGCCATCACCAAGGAAACGGCCGAGGCCGCCAAGGCCGAGCCGTTGCACCTTGTCGCGGCCAGCGTGGACGAAAGCGAAGCGCCCTACTTTGTCGATCTGGTTCACGATCAGCTCACGCAACGGCTGGGCGACCGTGACTTCAACCGCGAGGGGCTGCGCATTTACACCTCTCTCGATCCCGATCTGCAGCGCCTGGCGACGCAGGCGGTCGACTCGACCATCCACATCGTGGACGCACAGGTGGATAAGCTCCATGCCCGCGACAAGAAGCTGGGCAAGCCGTACGTTTATCCGCAGGTGGCGCTGATCGCGCTCGATCCCCACACCGGCCAGGTGCTGGCTCTGGTGGGCGGACGCAGCTATGGAGTGTCGCAATTGAATCACGCCGTTGCCATGCGGCCGACGGGCTCGATCTTCAAGCCGTTTGTCTATGCTGCTGCGTTTCAAACCGCGGTCGAGGGCACGCTGCTGCCGGAGCAGACCAAGCCGTTTTCACCGGTGACGATCCTCAACGACGCGCAAAACACCTACGGCGAAGGAACTCCGTACGAGTACACGCCGAACAACTATAAAGGCGAGTTTTACGGCCAGATGACTGCCCGTTTAGCGCTGATGCGATCGGACAACAACGCCACCATCAGCTTGGCAAGCATGATTGGCTTCGATCGGGTGGCGTCGCTGGCTCGCGATGCCGGGATTAAAAGCGCGCAAGGCACGCCTTCCATGGCCATCGGTTCCTACGACGCCACGCCGCTCGACATGGCCGGCGCGTATACGACCTTTTCCAATGGCGGCGTGCACATCGATCCGTGGATGCTGGCCAGCGTTCGCACCCCAACCGGCGACATCATCGACGACTACTCACCCACCACACAGCAGGTGCTCGATCCACGCGTCGCCTTCCTCACTACCTACATGATGGAAGCTGTTTTGCAAGGCAACGGGAGCGATCCCTGCGAAATGGGAGGTCGAGATTTCTGCGGAACTGGCGCCGGCGTCCGCAACATGGGGTTCATCTCTCCGGCTGCGGGCAAGACCGGCACCAGCCACGACGCGTGGTTCGCCGGTTTCACCAGCAACCTTCTCTGCGTGGTGTGGGTCGGCAACGACGACTATACAGACTTGAACCTCGAAGGAGCGCACGCCGCTGCGCCCATCTGGGCCGATTTCATGAAGCAGGCAGTGGAACTGCCGCAGTACTCCGACACCAACGAATTCACGCCGCCGGATGGCGTCCAGATTGAGACCATTGACAAGACTACCAACCTGTTGGCCGACGCCTCCTGCCCCGATGACTACACCGCGGCGTTCCTCAACGGCACCGCGCCCACCGAGACCTGCGGCCACAAGGGCCTGAGCGGCGATGACCACCGGAACATCTTTCAGAAGATCTTCGGAATGGGCAAGCCGGGGAATTGACAAAATCCGGGCCCGGACAGACGGCGCGGAAGTGCCGGTTTCAAAGGTTACGCCTTTCGCCGCGCCGCAGGCTATCAATCCAGTTATGAATTTTGGGCGATGCGGAACGACGCGGTAATCGGCGTCCCGGACTTAAGCATGTTCCACACCGGGCACAGTTGCTCCTCAGAAACTGCAATGGACTTTGCGACTGCCTCAGGATCGACGGAGCCCTTCACGACAAATTCCAGAAAAATCCGGGTAAGGACCGTGGGGTGCTCGTCGCGGCGCATGCCGCGAGCGTAAACTTCAAGGCCGTCCACTGGCTGATTCATTTTTCGCTTCAAGAGGGCGATCACGCTGTTTGCAGCGCAAGTCGCAAGGCTGGCCAATAGCAGTTCCAGGCTGGTAAGTCCCTCGACTGCTGCGCCTGCCGGCAACGGATAATCGGTTAGAACCTGGTGGCTTCCGCTCCCGGCGAGGACACGCATACCGCCCTGATAGACGGCATGAACGGATAGTTCGCTTGCCATTCGGAGATCTCCTCGGAGGTTATCCCTATGATATTCGCCCGGCTGAGAAGCCGCAGCGATTCGGTCCGCCGTCGACGTTCGATTCATCGGGCATGGTCACGGCAACTTCGACCACCGCGCGCCAGATTCAGTTGGGCGCGAAGTTGCAGTTCTGACAGCTCTCTTTGCGGCGGCGGGGAAATGCCCGTCAGTGGCTTCGGTCATTCTCCCCGCCTGCGCGCGATTCAGATTCCGTCAACTCAGAAGGATCGGGCGAGTTCGCTGTGTCCAAATCCACAAACGTGTTTGCGCTTGGGGGCAGGCCGGGCGCGTAGCAGTTACCGTCGGCAGCCTGGTTCCGAGGGCAGGCCGCGCTGAATTGCGCCCGGCGCGGCGATAGCGCGTACTGCCAGACGGTTGTGAAGGGCGCTATTTCGGGCGAGAGCGCCGCACTCATTGGCGGAGCTGTAAGCGTGCACCCCGGCGCTGGCGGGCATTGATCGTTTGCGATCCACAGCGCCAGGCGGTTCCCCTGTTTGGACGAGTCGCTTGCCGCCGCCCGCATGCTCTCCCGCTCCGCAATGTCCTCGGCCGTGCTGATGGTGCTGTTGCCGTCAGGTACGTCGATCCCGGAACAGTAAACGCCCGCCCGCGCGCCCGCGCTGCGCACCGCATCGATCCACGCGAACACATACGCAGCCTGTTCCGGAAAAAGCCTGCCGCCTTCCTCCTGATCGAGAAAAATCAGCACATTCCGCGGGAACCCTTCGCGCGCCGCCGCAGCCGCGGCGGCCTTCCCGTCTGTCGCGCCCAGATCCTCGACATTCCGGCCCTTCAATGCTGCTGGCTTTAGCTCGGCATCCGTGCGCCCGTCATACAGGACCAGAAAGCCGAATCCGTACCGTCGAAGGATCGCGCGTTTGCCTTCCCATCTGTTCACCTTTTCGCCGGGCGGCGGATTGAGCCAGTAGCTTGTGTAGCGAAAGCTTCTACGAAGGGCAGCGAGCGCTTCATCGCCCGGATAGCCGTTCCTGTCGAATCCCACATAAGACGCTCGTCGATCCGGGTTTTCGTGCCCGGCGCGTTGCGCCATACCCATGCAAACCGCCGTCGTCAACAGCAACGCGGCAACGCCGTTTCTCCCACTCCGCGCACTCGGCCGCATCGGTCCCGTGGTTTCAAGCATGCGTACACAGTTTAGATGGCTGCGCCGGCGGCGAGCCTGCCGCCCCTCTGCGATCATTCTAAAAGTGCGCGTCTTCGGCGCGGAGGCCGATCGGGAATGAGAGAGATTGTTGCGTTATCTTCGGGCTGGCTCTGTTGGGCAATGCGGCCCTTTTTGTGCCCCAGGCCATCGCCGTGTGGCGCAAGAATAGCGATGAGGGCGTTTCACTGGCCACCTTCGGAGGTCTCTGCATTCTGCAGGTTATCGGGGTGGTTCACGGCATCTACGAGCACGACAACTCCCTCATCGTCGGCCTCGGCGCCAGCTTTCTCACCTGCGGAACCGTCACCCTGCTCACGATCGTCTACCGTATCCGCCGTTTGCGCGCCCTTGGCGCCCATCCGCCGGCCTAATGTGCCGGATCGAACGGCGGCATACGATTTCCGTCATATCGCGGGCTGTGGAAGGACCAGTACGACAGGGGTGTGCAAGCCGGGGTATACTGCTGTTCCACAGCGGCGAAGTCCCTTGGGGACCGCGGAGGCGCCCCGGCATTTCCCTGGCTCAGGCCAACGGAGGTCTCGATGAAGATTACGGACACGGTCGATCTGGTTCTTAGGAACAAGACATTCAACAAGATTCTGCCCATTGCCCCCGAGCAAAGCGTTCACGAGGCCCTGTGCCTGATGGCGGAGTACGATGTCGGCGCATTGATAGTCATGTCCGGGCCCAAGCTGGTGGGCATCGTGTCGGAGCGCGACTACGCGCGCAAGGGCATCCTGCTGGGCCATCGCTCCAAAGACACGCAGGTGCGCGAGATCATGACCAGCCCGGTCGTTTCCGTCACTCCGCAGCACACCGTGGACGATTGCATGAACCTGATGACCGAGGGCCATTTCCGCCATCTACCCGTGCTGGAGGGCGATAGGGTGGTGGGCATCGTGTCCATCGGAGACATGGTGAAGTGGGTGATCTCCGGCCAGGAGCACAAGATCCAGGAGCTCGAGGGCTACATCACGGGAGCGTACCCGGGATAGACCGGGAGGCGCAAGTTTGAAGCGTGAGTTTTCTATCCTAGAAAAATCCCCGCAATCGCGGCGGAAATCAGGTTGGCCATGGTCCCGGCGAGCATCGCCCGCACGCCCAGCCGCGCCAGGTCGTTGCGCCGCTCGGGCACCAGCGCGCCGATGCCTCCGATCTGCATCCCGATCGATCCCAGGTTAGCGAAGCCGCACAGCGCGAACGTCGCAATCGTAAACGAGCGCGGCAGCAGCGTCGCTTTCTGCGCCCCGAGCCCGATGTAGGCAACCACCTCGTTCAGCGCCATGCGCGTCCCCAGAAGATTGCCGATGGCCGGACAGTCGCGCCAGGGCACGCCGATGAGCCACGCCACCGGCGCCCCGATGACCCCCAGAATCTGTCCCAGGCTGCTGGGAAGCCAGTGCATGTAGGCCAGCCCGTGCGCCCAGCCGAGCAGCATGTCCAGCAGCGCCACCAGCGCCAAAAAGCTGATCAGCATGATGGCCACATTCAAGGCCAGCTTGCCGCCGTCGATGGTGCCGCGCGCAATGGCCCCGACAAAATTCTCTTCCGCGTGCAGCTCGTCCTTGGGAATCACGACCTTGCCTTCGGTGGCCGGCACTTCGGTCTCGGGAACCAGCATCTTGGCCATCAGAATCGTACCCGGAGAGGTCATGATCACGGCCGAGAGCAGGTGCCGTGCCTCCACGCCCTGCGAGATGTACATGGCCATGATGCCGCCCGAGACGTGCGCCATGCCGCTGGTCATGATGGTCATCAGCTCGCTGCGCGTGGCCTTGGAGAGAAACGGCCGGATGGTGAGCGGCGCCTCCGTCTGGCCCATGAAGATCGAGGCCGCCACATTCATGCTTTCGGCGCCGGAGATGCGCATGGTCTTCAGCATGAGCCACGCCATGCCGCGGATAACGATCTGCATCAGCCCGATGTGGTACATCACCGCGAAGAAGGCGGAGATGAAGATGATCGTTGGCAGCACCTGGAAGGCGAAGATGGCGCCCTTGTTCGCCCCCAGCAGGTTGCCCAGAGCGCCGGAGTTAGGAAGGCCGAGCTGGCCGAACAATATCTGCGTCCCCGCGAACGTGGCCGAAAGCATTTTGGTGACTACGGCGCCCGCCCACGTCATTGCTTCCTGTCCGAAGCTGAACCGCAGCACCAGATAAGCAAAGAGAAACTGCAGGGCGAGCCCCCACGCAATGGTGCGCCAGCGGATGCGCCTGCGGTCCGTCGAGAAAAGGTACGCGGCCAGCAATACAGCCAGAATTCCCAACAATCCAGTGAATCGCGCCATTGCACTTGCCCCCTGAAGGCAGCTTCTAGCCCCTACCTATTGCCTTTAACCTGTTCTCGCAGCGTCAGGCATTTTATAGCATTCCAAGTCCGGCGCAGTAGGAGAAGGCTAGCAGCTAGGAGCTGGAAGCTGAAAGCTGTTTCCCGTGCAGGTACTCCTCCGCCTCATCGCGCGTGAACACGCGGCTCACCAGCGGCACTGCGTTCGGCGGACTTTTGGAAAAGTGAACCGCTCGCTTCAGGATTGCCACTGGCTCGGCTAGCAACTCGGGCCGTGTCGCGTACAACGTGGCGAAGGGTTGCCCACGCTCCACGCGCGCGCCACGCCGCGCATGGAACAGAATGCCGGCATGAGGATCGACCGGCTCGCCCGCCTTTTCGCGCCCCGCGCCGGTGCGCTGCACCGCCCAGCCCAGCGCGGTCGTATCCATCTGGGCCACGAACCCGCTCTCCCATGCGGCAACGATCTCAGTCGCGCCGGGCTTGTGAAACGCAGCGGGATCGTCGAAGACGCTTATGTCGCCGCCCTGGGCCTCGATCATCGCGAGAAACACCCGCAACGCGGAGCCATCCATCAGCGCCTTCTCGGCGCGCGCATAGCCGGCTTCGGGCGTTTCTGCTTGCATGCAGAGATGAATCATCCAACCAGCCAGGATCAGCGACAGCTCGCGCAAGTCGAAATTCGTTTCCGGACTCCACTCGGGCCGCTCGCCACGCAACAACTCGACGGCCTCAACCAGCTCAATCCAATTGCCGGCTGCGCGTCCCAGCGGCTGGCCCATGTCGGTGAGCAGGGCCACGGTGCGCGTCCCCGCGGCCTCCGCCGTGGCCACCATCAGGGCGGCGAGAAACTCGCAGTCTTCCCGCTTGCGCAGGAAGGCGCCCGAGCCGGTCTTCACATCTAGCACCAAGGCGTTCAACCCCGCCGCCAGCTTCTTGCTCAGGATCGAGGCGCAGATCAGCCCCGGATTCTCGACGGTTGCGGTGCGGTCGCGCAACGCATAGAGCCTGCGGTCGGCGGGCGCCAGTTGGTCCGTCTGCCCGATGATCGACGCGCCGCACTTCGCAAGGACCGCCTCGAACTCGGCCAGCGTGAGCGCGGTGCGGTAGCCGGGGATCGCTTCGAGCTTATCGAGCGTTCCGCCGGTGTGGCCCAACGCGCGCCCGCTGATCATGGGAACGGCCACGCCGCAGGCCGCGGCAAGAGGCGCAACGAGAAAGCTGGTTTTGTCGCCCACCCCGCCAGTGGAGTGCTTGTCCACCGCCTGCTTGCCCAGCCGCGCGGGCGAAAACTTCTCGCCCGAGTCGCGCATGGCCAGCGTCAGCGCGCGCGTTTCGTTGAGCGAGAGCCCCTTGAGCCAAGCCGCCATCAGCCAGGCGGCAAGCTCGGCCTCCTGAATCGAGCCATTGGCCGCGCCCGCCGCCACAAACGCCAGCTCGCGCGCGTCCAGCTCTCCGCCTTCGCGCTTCTTGCGGAGGATGTCGATCGTGTGCAGCGGAGTCACGGAGCCGGACTGCATGGTCTTTGCTCTGGAGTGCAAGGCAATAAGAATATCGCACAAGGCCCGCCGCGGTGCGCTGGTTTTGCATCACGCCGCGCCTGGCGTGGGGCGAGCGTGCTGCATCTGTGGAACTCGCCGAGGTGTAAGATGCTCGCAACAATCCTAATGCAAAACGGAGGATGCTATGTCACTGCGCACATTGTTCCTCAGCCGGCTGATGGGGCTCTATTTCCTGATTTGCGGCCTGTCGATGATCGTTCACAAACAGGTCTTTACGGATGCGCTCGCAACAGTTCCGGGCAACCCATTGGCCATGTGGTTGATCTCGATGGTCATTTCACTCGCCGGACTGGCGATGGTTCTCGCCCACAATCTATGGTCAAAATGTCCGGTAGTGGTCATCGTTACTCTTTTGGGATGGCTGACACTCATCAAGGGCATTCTCTATTTGCTTCTGCCGTCGAAGTGGCTGGAGGGATTCTTCCAGTCGGTGCTCAACTGCGGGGCGTGCTTGTATTCAGTGACGGCATTTTTGTTGGTGCTGGGCGCGTACCTGACGTATGAGGGATTCAAGTCAAAGCCCGCATAGAGGGCCCGAGTCGAGCGCTACTTCAATTTCATCTCAGACCCCAGTGGCAGCAGGTCGCTGAAGGTCATCGTCCGCACACCGTCCGCGGCCGGAAACACCACCGGCGCATCCGGCTCGATGAATTCGGCCAGCACCTGACGGCATGCGCCGCAGGGAGGACTGGCCAAGCCGTTCAGGTTTGCAATCGCCACAGCCTCGACTCGAATCTCGGGCCCGACTTGGGAAACCGCCCGCACCAACGCCGCGCGCTCCGCGCAGATGGTGAGTCCGTAACTCACATTTTCGACATTGGTCCCCGTCACGATTTCGCCGCTGGCGAGCTGGAGTGCGGCGCCCACACGGAATTCCGAATAGGGGGAATAGGAGTTCTGCGCGGCCTGCCGCGCGAGTTCGAACAGCTTTTCGAGCGCCGTCTGAGTCAAGTTCGTCATGGTCAATCTGTTCCTCGCATCCGCAAATGGGCTGAAGATTAGAGGCTAATGCATATAACCTCTCATGTACACCCGCGCCGCGGCCGGCTTAGTGCATATCGCGGCGACGTGCTGACGGCAGTGAGACCACGCCAGTTGCGCGCCGGCGGATACGGGGACATGAAAGTCATGATGGTCACTACGGTAGCCGAGAACGGCTATATACTTCGCGTTCTCAACGCCATCCACCCCAATAGGGTGAACAGGCCCTAACGCCCCCTGGCCCTCTTCGCGGGCTTGGCGGGGTTCGCCTTTTCGCCCGGCAGGCGCCCCACCGGAATCGGCGCAAGGTCTGGGCCGATGCGCTGCACTCGCGTGTCGATCATTTCGTAGCGGATGGTGCGGGGAGCCGTGGGCCGCGTGATGCCGGTCGCGGAATCCGTGGTGATGTCGCTGCTGTTCGCGATCAGGAAACTAAAGGCGGGAACGCCGCCATTGGCTGTGTTCGCGGAAATGACCCGCACCGGCAGATAGCCCTGGATGGGATGGAGCCGGAAGGCCGTCTCGTAACGGTGATGCCGCGTGCTCCAAGTGAAGACGCGCACCTGATCGAAGTCGAAGGGCAACCCGGACTTGAGCGGAGCGAGAACGGTCAGGTACTCGGGGACCTGGCGATCCGGCGTGTTGGCTTCCGGATCGGTAACCTTGGCCAGCATCCAGCAGCCTATAAAGCGCTGATCTTCGCCGTACTGTGCAACATCGTTCGGCACATCCACATCCAGGCGGCTGCCGAGCAGCCAGCCAGCCCGGCCCTGCGCATCGCGCGCCAGCCACCAGTCTTCCATTAGGGGCGGTTCCGTCTCCTCCGTGCCGGCCGGATTCTTTTGCGCTTCCGGTTTGGCGCCCGAAGCCGATGTCGCGCTCCCGCCCTTTTCAACGGGTTTGGCCGTAGGCAGCGGCCCGGTCGTCTCCGCCGGTTTTTTGGGAGCCGGCGCCCGCGCCAGAAGCTGGACTTTCGTGTTCCCAGGCAGAAGATAAAAACGTTCTGTTTCGCGGCCGGGGAGTACGTGCATGGCGAGATCGTCGCGCAGGGTAGCCGTGGCCGCCACGGGATCGTCTTTGTGTTGCTGGGCAAGGCGGATAAACGCATCGTGGGTCTTGGCGTCGATCACCGCTCGGTCTTCAATCCAGCCGATTTGGTTCTTATCCGCCTGGACTCTAAGAAAGCGCCGGCTATGCTCCAGGACTTCGAGCGCTTGCCCGTTTACCACCTCGCACACGCGGTTGGAAACCGGGGCGACGCGATCGTGCAGATACGTTTCGCGAACGGAAACGTATACCGTTTCGTGCTGTTCGTGCCGGAATCGCGCACATCCGGACAAGAAGACGAGACCGCACAGCGCTATCGAAGGCAGCGCAAACAGGAGGGGGGGGCGCCGGAGAAAAGGAACAGAAAGGATTGAGAGTGGAATGAGCACAGCTCGTGACGGTTGCCTTGAGAATACCACGGTCTCTACGGCAGTGCAGCGACTGCAACTGCTCCCACTGGATCGGTACCGGTTGTGGAAGTGATCGCCGAGGTGAGCGCGCCGGAGCTTATGGTGTAGGCCTCGAGGTCAGGGTTGCCGCCAGTGGAAACAGCCAGCACAAAATTTCCTTTGCTATCCTCTGCCAGGCTCGTCGGCTGAACGCCGGAAGCAATCGTGCTGCCCACTGTCACCGTGTACGTGGTTCCCGAAGCCGTGACGGGAAACCAGGCGACGTTGCCCTTGGAGTTAGTGCTTTGGCCGTTGGCCACATAGACGTATTGGCCGGAGGCGATGGGCAGAATGGCGCTCGGGGCAAGACCGCCACTGGCAATGGGAGAGTAGGAGGCCTCGGCCAGGGTGCTGTAGTCGAACACGCGCAACGCGCCCGTGGAGTTCACGTTCGTCTCGCCAATATAGAAAAGGCGAGGTGTGCTGCTCGGGTCAACGGCAACGGAGAGATCGGCGCCCAAGGCGTGAAGCGGGCCGAAGGTGTGCGTACTTGATGCTGCCAGAGGACTCGCGCTGCCGCTGGAAAATGGGATTGCAACTGTGCCAGCCTCACCGGCTGCGACGAAGACGTTCTTGCCGTCCGGAGAGATTACCATCCCGTTGGCGCTCGCGTTGGTAAAGCTGGGCAGGTTGTTTGGGATCTGCTCGGTGCGGCTGTTATCTAGTGTTCCACTTGCCGTGATTGGTATCGCGTCCACCTGAAGCCCGTAGGAGCCAACCGCACCAATCGTATAAGCATCGATAAGCCACAAACCGCTCGGGTCAACTTGGATTGCACTCGCGAGCTCCCCCGAAACGCTCCCCCCGCTGTTTCCAGGGGTCAGCGCGCCTCCCGAGCCGATGTCGTAGACAAAAATGCCGCTCGCCAGCGTACTCACGTACAAGAAGTTGCCGTTCGGGGCGATGGCCATTGCGGTAGGCCCGGCGATCGCGTAAGCGCCGATTTTGTTCAGCGTACCGGACGAAATGTCATAGGCGACGATTTGGCCTGACGTCTGGTTCAGCACATAAAAGACGCCGCTGGAGAGCGTAGTGGGCGTGGTGGTCGTTGTCGATGTAGAAGGCGGCGGATCCCAAAAGCCCTTGCATCCGGCCAGGAGCATAGCGAGAACCAACCCTATGACTACCCGAATTCCGTTCTTCATCGTCACTCCTCGGGTATCGCCAATCCGCGGCCAACCCGTACAGATAGAGATCGCAAAACGATTCTGCTCAAAGAGTAGCGCCTGGGCACACCTCTTGTCCCCTCGCAGAATTCAATTCATACGAGCCGGGCGTACCCTTGGAAAATAGACGCGGGCTGAATAAATTTCGTTCGACGCATTCCGCGTTTTCTCTCGTGGAGCGGCGAATTCCGTATCAGGAACCAACACAAGCGCCGCGTATAGGGGAAACACTTTCTTTGATCGTGCCGGATCGCCTCCGCGAAGACCTCTTTCAGGAGGCAGTTTGTCTATACCCAGTTAGATGAACTGCGCCGGGCCCGGGTTTGCCGCGGTAGCCGGAACGCATGTTGCAGTGTGTTGATCGCGGAAAAATCCCCGTTTATCTGGGTCGTTCCAGTAAGCGGCCGGGGTACTGCTTTCGCTTCTACACAACAGGAGTAAAATTATGGGGCTGTGGTTGCGAACATTTCCGGCACAACCACTCACAGGTCAGGGGATCATTTCCTCTGCGGCGAAACGAAGCGGACCCGCTGGCAGCCCGCCTTCGCTGCAGGCTCCAGACAGCGGTTGTAACCCTTCGGCTGCACAAGACTCGCCAAGCAGACAGCCTGATTGCATCAGTTGGGACGGCCGCCGGAGGCGGCGCGGCGGCGAAAGCTCTCATCGACCGGCTGGCGGCCCTGAAAACCGGCTTCTAGTGTATGCCAGTGCTCGATGGCGGGCTCGCCCATGCGCCAGCAGAGCAGTACGACCTCGTCGTCCACTCGGCAGGGGAAGTCGAGCAGTCCGGAGTCGAGATCCTTCACCTGAACCCCGATGGCATCGATTTCAGCTATGCTCTCGCGGACTTGCGTGAGGTGCGCTTCCATCTCAGCGCGCTGCTTGGCGATGTCGGCAGTATCCACCCTCATGCCGCCCGAAAGATAAATGCGCTGCGCCAGGGCGTTAAGATCCGTCTCGACCGATTGCGCGGAACGCCTGCCCTCCATGGCGCGCTTGAGCAACGATTCGAGCACGGGGAGCAGGGATTGCGCTTCGTCGAGAGTGAACGTCCTCATGGCGGAATTCCTGAATAGCTACAGGATACGACGAAACTTGGAAAGGCGCCCCGCGAGCCCCTTCGCGGACCGGGATGCTCTTCATGTCCGTTCGCGACGGCGGTCGACCGTCAGGAGAGTGGGCTCGCAAAGCCAACTTTGGGTTCTAAGGAAAACGTAAAGGAGCTCGCCGATGGGACAAATCTCGCGTCACCCGAAGACTGGCGTTGTCACAAGGTGGGGCAGGATCCTACCCACAGAGCTAAGCGCAAAATCAGGCACAGAATGTACAATAAATAGTTATGAATCTAATAGATACAGGATGTTTACAGACCGATTAACCGATATGGTTACGAGCGCGTGTTACTGAGGCGCGTGATTCGTGACCATTGTGCCATTGACACCCCTCCTGTTCTCCCCTATTGTGGGGAATAATTGCAAGGCCGTAAGTATCGTCAGTTCGCTCACCTTTTTGAAACCAGTTCAACGCTCTTGGGGGTTTTACGTAGGATTTCTCTTTTTTCCCAAGGAGGTTGCCCGCTTGGCGTCGGGCGAACGTAGTGCAATGGATCGTTGGACGATGCGATAAGTCAAAGTTCCTCGAACGGTTATTTTTGATAGCCGATTAAGAGGCTCAGTCCCCCAATCAATCGCTCATTGCTGCTGCACGGGCAACCGCTCAGCCAGAGTGAGGGGTGTCCTTCCAATTGCAAACGGGCTTGCATTCATCGCGTCTGTTGGATGCCTCGAACGAATGTCTTTCTGGCAGGACGCGAACGTACAATGCTCAAGGTTAGCTTGGTCTTTATTGGCTTGATCTTTTGAATAAGACTGCAATCCCAGAAAGAGGCCTTGGTGAGACCGCTGCTGCTTGTTCTGACTGTTATACAGAATGCAGAAACCCGCGCCTTTGTTAGGATGGTCCTGGAAGGCGCCGGCCATAGGGTGATCGAAGCGGCCGGAAGCTCGCAAGCCCGCGCGCTGCTGAGCAACGGTCTTGAACCCGATTTATTGCTGTGCGAGGTTTCTCCCCTCGACTCGACAGAGACCGCTCCATTCCGCCGCTTCCTGAAATTTGTCCCCGCGCATAGCATTTGCTTGTTTGCAAAAATGAGCGAACAGGGGCTTCAGCAAGAGGCCTTTGCCATGGGCATCAGGCATTTTCTGACGATGCCGGTGACCCGCGGAGACCTTGAGTCGGTGGTCGATTCGCTGAGTCCCTTCAAGGGCCAGTTCTGTGCCGACCGCGCTCCGGCCCATGATTCCGGTGCTGCCGCCGGGCCGGGCGATTGCGCGAAATGGGCGAGCGATCCCCCCCGACATGCCCGCCGTTCCGTACGTAGAAGAACTCGGAGGCAAGAGCTTCTTTCTGGCGGCATCGCCGCAGATGCTGGAAATTCATCGCCAGGTCAAATTGCTTGCCGATATCGATGTCAATGTGCTGATCCTGGGCGAGAGCGGTACGGGCAAGGAAATCATCGCGCAACTGATCCACAAGTATTCGCGGCGGTCCAGGGAGAAATTTCTGAAGGTGAACTGCGCGGCCCTGCCCGCGGACTTGCTCGAGAGCGAACTTTTCGGGCACCGGCAGGGCGCTTTCACGGGAGCCATCAACGACAGGCGGGGCAAATTTGAACAGGTAAATCGCGGTACTCTGCTGCTCGACGAAATTGGTGAAATCGGAGTGCAGATGCAAGCGAAGCTTCTCCATGTTCTGCAGGATGGCCAATTCGCTCGCCTGGGAGCCCAGGAAACCACCAAAGTCGATGTGCGAGTTCTTGCGGCCACGAATGTTGAGATGGAAGATGCGCTGTTCAAGGGATCGTTCCGTGAGGATCTGTTTTACCGTCTCAGTGTGTTCACCATCAAAGTTCCACCGCTTCGCGAGCGGCGCGAGGAAATTCCTTACCTGATTGAGGAGTTTATCCGCCGGTCACCGGCGGAGATGAGGAACGGGTTTGGAGGCAGCCTTCCCTCCCGGCTGATGGATGTGGCGCTTCTTTACGATTGGCGGGGAAACCTGAGGGAACTGCTTAATTTTGTCACCCGGGCCATTGTCATGCGCGACGCAGACGCAGCCACCCGGGAACTGGAAGCCAGGGTCGCCGCATCCGCAGCGACAGATGCGCGGGATCGCTTCGTTGACGCAGCGCCTCCGTGCGTGGGGTTCAGGTCCGTTGTGCGCGATGTAAAGGCGCGCACCGAAGCACAGATGATTCAGAGCGCGCTGGAGACCTTCGGTTGGAATCGCCGCCGCGCCGCGCAATATCTGAATATCAGCTACCGCAGCCTGCTTTACAAGATCCAGCAGCATCATCTCCGGCCTTGGCCCGGCGGCGATCCCCAGCAAGCATTCCAGAAAATCCAATCTGCCCGGAACAATGCGGTCTAGCCGGCAAGCAGAGAATCGCAGAGGAACGATCGCGATCGCTGTTGCTGGTCATTCCCGATGGCCGGGCGGGCTGCGACCCCGTTCGATTCATTTATGTCAAGCCCCCCACGATCCAAATCAGCTCGCCATCCACACGCTAAGTCATTCTTTTTCTGATCCCTACGTCCATGGTCCCTATGTCCCTGCACTTTGCAGAGTTTTTCCGCCTCTTCGCGCACAATAGACCCAGAAACGGTAGGAACGGGCTCATGCTCTCTGATCTCTGCTCTCTGCCCTCTGCCGCTAACTCCTTTGCGGAGACATACCTGCGGATAAGCGGCCTTAAATCAGTCGCTTGGCGGACCAAACTTGCGCCAACCTGATGAAAACAATGCACTTATTTACAGAAGCCGAGGGGGGCGCCCCCGTAACGCATGAGTCACCCCCAATTGCCGGTTTTTAGCTGAAATGACCGGGTTTCTTCCGAGCGGCCGCACCAAAAACAGTGCATTTAGGCCCCGCTGCACCAAAAATAGTGCACTATAGCGGGTCTCCTGCAGGTGGTGACCAGGGCACAATCGCTAAGTGGCTTTTTCATCAAGATAAAGCCACCTTGAATTCAGTCCGAAATGGCTCATAGTTGCGGGAGAACCGCCGTAGGCCGGGAGCCACTGCGGTTTATCTTTCCTTTCACATCTGTGCGGCCGTTGCTGTGAAAACCTAGCCCAGTAAACCGGATTCGGGATGACCTCAGGCATTTGATTTTTGGCGTTGACCAAACCAGGTGAAGCGAGATGCAGAGGGGAGTTTGCAAGGCGCTAGTAAGAAGTGTGCAAAGTTTTGCACATCCGTGAATGAATCCAAGTAACGCCAGCATCGGATCTGGTCCTAACGACCAACAAAATCAACAACATAATCTGTAATCGAATGTTTACGCCAGAGCCGGATTGTGGCCACCCGCGTGCACCCTGCAGAAGCGTGGTTTCCCCAGCCTTCCCGAGGTTTATGTCCGCAGACCTGAGCCAGAGCTTTCGCATCGATCCGGCGGATTTGCCGGGCGAGGCTGTCATTTTCGGCAGCACGCCGGCCATGCGGGAAATTCGAAGCAAGATCGATTGTGTCCTTTCCAGCGATCTTCCGGTTCTGATTCAGGGAGAAAGTGGAACCGGCAAGGAGGTCGTTGCAAGGTTCCTGCACACGCGCTCGAACCGGCGCGTTGCCCCGTTTGTCAAGCTGAACTGCGCGGCAATCCCGGCCAGTCTGCTCGAAAGCGAATTGTTTGGTTGTGAAAGGGGATCCTGTACAGGAGGCAACGGGGATCGGCCAGGTCTGGTTGAGATCGCAGACGCCGGTACGCTCTTCCTGGATGAAATCGGCGAAATGAGCTGGGAACTGCAGGGCAAATTGCTTCGCCTGCTGCAGGACGGCTCCTATACGAGGATCGGCGGCCACGAGGAGCGAATGGGGCGCGTACGCGTCATCTGCGCAACCAACATCGACTTGCAGGAGGCTGTCGAAACGGGTGCTTTTCGCGAGGACCTCTTCTATCGCATTGACGTTGTGTCGCTGCGCCTATCGGCGCTGCGCGATCGCAAGACCGATATCCCGCAGCTTTGCGAGTACTTTCTTCAGAAGATGTCCCACGAGTTTCGAAGGAGCATACCACAGCTGAATCCAGTGACGCTGCACCTACTGAAGCAGTGGGACTGGCCCGGAAACTTGCGCGAACTGGAAAACTGGGTTGCTCGGGCCGTCATTCTCGGCGACGACGAAGCTCTAGGCGCGGAACTCAAACGTCAGGTAGAAACGAACAACGTGTTAGCCAGCAGACAGCATCGACTGGGCTCTTTGAATGAGGCATCCCGCCAGGCGACCTCAACGGCAACCAGCGCCCTGATTCTGAAGGCCTTGCAGGCAAATCACTGGAACCGGCGAAAGACGGCGGAAGAGCTGAATATGAGCTATCGCTCGTTGCTTTACAGGTTGCGCGATGTGGGCCTGCCCCAAAGGTGGAGGGGCCACCGGGGTCGTCCGCCCGCGCATTAATCCTTGCCGGCCAGGAGCCCACCGAAGGATGTGGCTTCTACAAGCGGGAATGGTTTTGGAGGATCGCAGAACGAATTTGGCAACTTTGGTGGTTTGGGCACGCGGGAACCGATCATCGTGGCCCCACCACTTGTTATAAGCGTGCTTTTCGTGCGCGGCGCCAACATGAAGTCAAGGGAATTGAATGTGGTTGAAGTACGGACGGACTGGTTTTTTAGCTGGGTCACCTTTCGAACTGTTACCAGCGGTGTTTTGAACCTGTTACCGGGGGCTAAGCCGCTAGCACGATTGGGGCATTGTCACTTAACCGCCGGGATCACGATGATGGTGACACTTGCAACTCCTCTGTGTCGAGGTATTTGACACGCGAGTCCTATTCACAAACGGTGAGGACAAAGAACCCGCAGGGGGAGCCAAGTGAGGGCCACGAAATGTGGCTCACAGGGCGAAGCTATATCTCAACGAGCCCATTTCGAGACGCTCGCCGAAGACAAGGGAACTCGAATTGCCGATCTCTGAGACTTCCGAATCCGGATTGCTTGCCGCCTCTCCCTGGTGGGCCGTTTACACGCGCCACCAGCACGAAAAGGTCGTTGCAGAGATGCTCTCCGCGAAGGACTTTGAGGTCTTTCTGCCGCTCTATGAATCCACTCGCCGTTGGAAAGACCGGAGAAAGGTGCTTCATCTACCCCTTTTTCCGTGCTATCTTTTCGTGCGCGGAGGCATCGATCGCAAACTGCAGGTTGTGACAACTCCGGGGATCCACATGATTCTCTATCGCGGAGACCGGGTTGCAATCATTCCGGATCGGGAGATTGAAGCGATTCAAAGAGCCGCTGATGGGCCTTGCCGCGTCGAGCCCCATCCGTTTCTCAAGTGCGGCACGCGCGTTCGAGTCACAAGGGGATCCCTTGAAGGTGTGGAGGGGATTCTGATTCGCAAAAAGAACCTGTACCGGCTGGTACTTTCCGTGGACATGCTCGCGCAGTCCGTGGCCGTTGAGGTCCACGCTGGCGACGTAGAACCCTGCAGCGGCGGCGTTGATAGGGCTGCTCGGACCTCGCTTGTCTATCCGGACCGGAACCGGGTGCTGAACGTCAGTTCGGCGCGGATTGCGGCACTCTAGGCTTTTGCCTATTTTGTTTCTTTCGCCGCACCGATATTCGCCCTCATAAACGCAATTTCGTCGGACCTCTGCCTTCTAAGCAACCTAAACCGCCTAAAATCGAAGTAAAGTGATGACGGGAAATACGATGCAAAATTACGGCACGAATCCAACACCAAGCGCTCCCGCCTTGTTGGCGAGAACCGTCACAAAGCGTTGGTCCGGTTACTCGCTACAAGTTGGCCTCCTGTTCGCGGTCGCATTCTGCACTGGGCTAGAGAGCCAAGTCGCGGTCTCGCAGCAGAACGAGGGGTCAACCGCTGCCGCCGCGCCGACGGCTTCGCCGGCAGAGCCCAATCCCCCCTCGAGGCCAGCACGATCCGACGATACGTATATCATCGGCGACGCTGACGTTTTGGGGATTAACGTTTGGAAGGAACCTGAGCTTACGCGCTCGATTCCGGTGCGCTCGGACGGAAAGATTTCGTTGCCTCTGATTGGCGATATTCAGGCTGAGGGGCGGACTCCGATGCAACTCGAGGAAGATATCGCAGCGAGGCTGAAGAGTTATATCACCGATCCACAGGTAGCCGTGATCGTAGAACAGATTAATAGCCGGAACTTCAATATTCTTGGCCAGGTGATGAAGCCGGGATCATATCCACTCGCCGCCGGGACGACAATTGTCGACGCCATCGCTCTTGCGGGCGGACTTAAGGATTTCGCTAAGAAGAAAGGCGTGTACCTCCTCCGCCAGGACTCCGCAGGAAGCGAGGAACGGTATCCGTTCAATTACCAGGAGTTTCTTAAGGGAAAGAACACGACCCAAAACATCAAGCTAAAGCCACATGACACCATCGTCGTGCCTTGAGGGGCACTTATGCTTCTACGAGCTCATTCTCTTCTCGTACTCCTCATCTTCGTCGCGTTGATCCTGACCATCCCAGCGCTGGCTCAGGTGGAACCGAGCGCGACAGGGAACCCCGGAGGTTCGCTCGACGAGAGCGAGATGATGACACCCCCACCCGTGAGTGGTCTGCCGTACGCCAATACCTCCGGCTCGGAAACGCGATCGAATTACCTGGCGGCCGATGTGACCGTATCGCCGTCCTACATCGACAATGTTCTCCCGAGCTACGGTTCTACTCCCGTCAGCGACTTCGTTTATTCGATTTCTCCAAGCGTGTCCCTCGATCGAACTGCGCCGCGCCAAAAGGAGCAATTCAGCTATAGCCCAAGCTTTACCTTTTACGAGCCAACAAGCGCCCTCGATTCAGTGGATCAGAATGCGGCAGTTGGACTTCAATACCGCTTCAACCCGAAAGTGGCCGTCAGTTTGGAGGATAGCTTTTCCAGGACATCCAATGTATACAACTCGTCGTATATATTTTCCAACACGGTAACCGGGTCCACACTCACTCCGACGCCGACTGTCATCGCTCCGTTTGCGGAACAGTTGATCAACACCGTAAGCGGCGTTCTAGGCTACCAATTTGGACTGAACGCGATGATCGGCGGCGGAGGGTCGTTTACCATTTTCGATCTTCCAAATCCAGCGAACGCTTCCGGTCTTTACAATTCGCACGGGAGTAGAGGTCTAGTCTTTTACAGCCGGCGTTTATCCCGCTCCCAGTATACCGGCTTGGCATATCAATACGACCGGACCCTAGCTTATCCGGCGAGCGGAGTGAGCGAAACTCAGACCCACTCGCTGCTTCCGTTCTACACCTATTATTTCAACCGGACATTTTCCGCTTCCATTTCCGCTGGAATAGAGCGCGTTGATGCCACCGCACCCCAATCTCCCGTAACGATCGAGTGGTCGCCATCCGTCACTGCGAGTGCCGGTTGGCAAGGGAACCGCGGAAACTTCGCTGCCGGTTTCTCGCATACGGTTAGCGCGGGGCAAGGCCTGCTTGGGGCTTACAGCGCGAATAGTATCTCTGGTTCAGGGGGCTGGAAACTTGCTCGCACTTGGAGCGGAGGATTGTCAATGGGCTATACGAGCGTCAGTTCCGTAACGCCTCTGACTCTTTCATCCTTTCAAGGAGGAAATACGTTAACGGCGGGGGTCTCGGTTGAGCACCCCATCGGGGAGCGCTTCAGCGCAAATTTCCAATATCAACACCTTCACGAGAATTACAAAGGCATCGCAGAGATTACGGATAGCAATCGAGAGGCTGTCACTATAACCTACCAGCTCAGCAGGCCTCTGGGGAGATAATCATGGTAGAAGCTTTGGAAGAGCAGGAATTAGAACGCCTCGACATCCACCGCTTGTTCGGGATGGTACGCCGCCGTCACCTTCAGTTTCTAATCCCATTATTCCTTGGATGGATCGTGGTCTGGGGGATCACATGGGTTTTGCCGCCGCGCTATAAATCAAGCACGCTCATTCTGGTGGAACAGCCCACCATGCCGCAGAATTATGTCGCGCCGAATATCAATGACGATTTGCAGGCACGATTGCAGAGTATGACAGAGCAGATTCTGAGCCGGACCCGTCTTCTGCTCATTATTCAGAAACTTCGCTTGTATGACGGCGCGCAGAAAAAGCTGACAGACGATCAAAAGATTGCGAACATGCGCAGGGACATCGGCGTCCAGCTTGTGCGGGACCCGCAAAGGCAGGATATTTCCTCTTTTACAATATCTTACTTGGCGAATGATCCGCACCTGGCGCAGCAAGTGACGGCCGAGCTTACAGGACTTTTCATCAGTGAGAATCTAAAGGTGCGCCAGGAGGAGTCCGAAGGAACCACAGACTTCCTCCAGCAGCAATTACAGGGTGCTCGCGAGACCCTTTCGGAGCAGGAGGCGAAAGTACGAGAGTTCGAAGGCCAGCACGAAGGAGCTTTGCCAACGCAGGAAGCGAGCAATCTTCAGATCCTGGCGGGTCTACAATCGCAACTTCAAAGCGAAGAAGATGCGCTCAATACCGCGAAGCAGCAGCGGGTCTATCTCCAGGCTCTACTGGAACAAGAGCGGACTGTACAAAGCCGTGTGCGCCCGGCTGGCGCAGAGGGGACCAGTGCTACGGCTCCAACCGATCTGGCGTCGGTCGACGCGCAACTCGACAAGTTGAAGGCTCAGCTTGCCGACCTCAGCTCCCGCTACACGGATCAATATCCCGATGTTCAAAACGTCAGGAAACAGATAGTCAAACTTGAAGTGATAAGGGACAATCTCATCGCGGCAACGAAAGCGAAGAGCAACGAAGCGAAACAGCCTGCGGATAATTCCGGCGCGGTCGATCCGACGCTGACCGGACCGGCGATACAGACGCAGAGCCAATTGCAGGCCAACCAGTTGGAAATCGGAAACCGGGAAAGTGCAATTGCCAACCTAAAGGCCAGGATCAACGACTACCAGGGCCGCCTGAATGCAGAGCCGGCGACCGAGCAGCAGTTGGCAGACTTAAGTCGCGGCTACGACCAATCCAAGGCAAATTACGATGACCTTCTAAAGAAGGAAGATGAGTCCGCAATGGCCACGAGCATGGAACAGATGCAGGAAGGCGAGCGATTCACCATGCTCGACCCTCCCAGTCTGCCATCAAAGCCTGACTTCCCGAACCGTCTTAAGTTCTGCAGCATTGGGCTGGCCGTGGGCCTCGTCTTAGGGCTGATCGTAGCGGGCGGATTCGAGTTTATGGACGATCGCCTGCACACCGAGAAAGAAATCAAATCGCTCCTGCCGATTGCGGTTATCTCTGAAATACCAGAGATTGTGAGCCCGCTGGACGAACGAAATTCAAAAAAGAAACTGGCGTTAGGGTGGGTTGCAACCGTACTGGTCGTCGGCACTATCCTTGCCGGTTCTGTCTTTAGTTTCCTCCATAACTAGAACCATACCCAATTTTTGATGTACAAAGCCTATTTTCATCTCAAACGGAACCCGTTCGATCTGACGCCGGATCCTCATTGTTTCGTGCCCACACCGCGGCACAATGAGGCCCTTGCGGCGCTTTACTACGGTGTACGGCGGCACAAGGGTTTCGTTGTCGTAACTGGCGAAGTGGGTACCGGGAAGACGCTCCTGCTTCGGTGTCTCCTACGCCTTCTGGAAAACAGCAAGGATATTGCCTACGCATATCTGTTCAATAGCAGGCTTTCTCCAACGGACTTTCTGCAATACGTCGTCTCCGACTTCGGACTGCCAGCGTCGGGCAAGAACAAATGCGAACTCCTGCTCGACCTCAGCAAGTTCCTCGTCGGTAGGGGTTCAAAGCAAATGACCAGTGTCCTCATTGTCGACGAGGCGCACGATTTATCCGCGGACACACTGGAAGAAGTCCGTCTTCTTTCTAACCTGGAGACGGCAGAAGACAAACTGGTGCAGATTATATTAGCCGGACAGCCCGAGCTTGATAAAAAACTTGATTCCGTTGAGTTGAGGCAGCTTAAACAACGAATTGCGCTGCGGACGCAACTTGGCGCCTTGAATGCGAATCAAACCCAAGAGTACATTGAGCAGCGCCTGCGTATAGCGGGCGCGGGATCAAGTGAACCGCCGATATTCTCGGCGCCGGCCATCGCCGCGGTGTTTTCGTACTCGCGTGGTTTTCCGCGTCTCATCAATACCATTTGCGAGAACGCATTAATTAGCGCTTACGCAAGGCAGTCGCCAACCGTGACAGCGCAGATCATAGAAGATGTTGCATCTGAATTCCGTCTTGACGCCTTCGTGCCGGCGCATCAGGATTCATAAGCGGCATGAGCGACCGTATCGCTGCGAAAGGGAAGAATCATGAGCAGAATCTTTGATGCATTGCAAAGATCTGAAAAAGAGCGGTCGGGATCTGAAGGTGCGGCGCTGCCCGCGGGACCTGATCTGCTGATTCGTGCGGAGCGTAGAGTTGCATCGAAATGGGAAGCTGTCTCGTCCCATTTGGAGCCTGAGGCCGCAAGTATTGCGGATGAGCATGGAATCGTTGAGCGAGATGTAATTCCGTTTGACGAAGCAGCTTCAGAGCCGCTGAATAATTCGGAAGTTCTTGCAGCGGAAGAGCAGCCGGACGTTCCAGGCCGATTTCGGCCTCTGGAGATTTCGCTACCCTCGCAAAGCCGGCTGGTCTGCCTTACCGATAGGGAGAATCCGACAGCCGAAGCTATTCGCCTTCTTGGAGTGCGATTGCGAGACCTCCGCCTGGTGCGGCCGCTGAAGAAAGTGCTTATTACGAGCACAATCCCGCAAGAAGGCAAAAGCATGATCTCAGCCAACCTTGCCTGTGCCCTTGCTCATGCTTCGGACGAAAGGATATTGCTGGTTGAAGGCGACCTGCGCCGCCCGTCCTTGTCGCATATGTTCGGAATCCAAAAGACCCCGGGAATCTATGAGTGGCTGCGTGAGGACGCCAGCCCGCTTACGAGCATCTACCGTCTTGAGGATGCTGGCTTTTGGATTTTCCCGGCAGGCAAAGCTTCAAGCAATCCCATCGAACTTCTGCAATCGCAGAGGCTGCCAGCCCTGATGGACCGGCTTGCCGCGTGGTTCGACTGGATCATTATTGATTCTCCTCCAGTGCTGCCTCTCGCAGACACAAGCGTCTGGATGAGGCTCGCGGACGGAGTCCTCCTTGTCACGCGCCAAGGAACAACCGAGAAGCAGCAATTGAAGAAGGGGCTCGAAGCGCTTGAACCCAATAAGCTGCTTGGCGCACTCGTCAACGGCTCCATGGCATCAGCTTACAGCGGATACTACTACCGCTCATCGGTTTCTTCCTGACAATCCGCCATTCCGCTCGTGAGCATAACCCACCGTAAGCTATCTGAAGTTGTTCCGCATACCGCCGCGAGTCACCGAGTCTGCTACCGAGCACGAATGAAAGCTATTTCAATCCGCAATGTTTACACCCCTTCCGCGAAAAAGATCATGGAAGAACAAAATCTACGTGGCTGCCACGACGGCACGAATAGTCCTGTGCAGGTCGATGATCGCCACCAGAGGAGCATGTCGTGACTCTATCAAATCAAACTAAGGCCCCGAATCCTGTCGACCCGCTGTTAGAGACTACTCCTGCAGTGGAACGAACACCTTTGGACGAAGAGACCTTCAGGCGGATGATTGCCATTGAACGCAAGCGGACGGAACGTTCTAAGGCTCCCTTCCTGCTTATGTTGCTTGAAACTGTCAGCGACAAGGGAGCGACCGGGGACATGGCGATCCTTGACAATGTCACGTCGATCCTGCTGTCTTCCAGCAGGGACACGGATTTGATCGGCTGGTACAAGGATGGAGTTATCGTCGGCGCAATGTTTACGGGCTTGGTCATTCATGACAAGCGGTCGGTTTTGGATACTTTCCTGACCAAAGTGAGCAATACGCTTCGGGATGAGCTCACGCCCGAGAAATTCAATCAGATCACCATCTCATTCCACTTGTTCCCTGACGACTGGGACCACGAGAAACCTGGACGGCCAAGCAACACCGCACTCTACCCGGATCTCGTGAGTCACGACAAAGGAACGCAGACCTTGCTCCTGATGAAGCGCGTTATTGATATTATCGGCAGCACATCGATGCTGATATTGTGTTCCCCGCTGCTTTTGGTAATCGCTGTGGCTATTAAAGTTACCTCCAGAGGCCCCATTTTCTTTCGACAGCAGCGGGTTGGGCGATACGGAAAGACCTTTACATTTCTAAAATTCCGCTCCATGTACATCGGCAGCGATTCCAACGTCCATCGCGAGTTTGTAACGAAACTTATCGCGAGCCGGTCCGCGCACGATGAAGGGAATGCCGGCAGCCCCAGCGCCTATAAGCTCACAAACGACAAGCGAATTACCCGCGTGGGCAAATTTATACGGCGCACCAGCCTCGATGAGCTGCCGCAATTCCTGAACGTCCTCGCGGGCGACATGTCTCTTGTCGGACCCCGTCCTCCTATTCCTTATGAGTTGGCAGCGTACCAAACGTGGCACCGCCGCCGCCTCTTGGCCGTCAAGCCGGGAATTACAGGCTTGTGGCAAGTTCTCGGCCGCAGCACGGTCCAGTTCGATGAGATGGTACGGCTTGATCTTCGATATGCCTCCACGTGGACTCCCTGGCTGGACCTTAAGATCCTCATCCGCACACCCGGCGCCGTGATTAAAGGTTCCGGCGCGTACTAGCCGCAGAAAGGATCGCTCCGCGCGCGGTCCAGCAATCGAGAAAGTCCCTGCGCGACAAGGCGCATCGCAGGTTTCGCTTGCGGGCCTTGCCCAAGAGACGCTTCCCCGGCCGTCAAGTAATCCACTTCGACTCCCATCCGATTCGTGCCGCATCGGCTATGCCTTGGGAAGTGCTGCACGGCTATAAGCCTATGTAGCTGAGTTGAAGTGATGAAGGAGAAATCTAATTATGAACTTCGGAGTAATTGGGTACGGGTACTGGGGTCCCAATGTCGTCCGGAATCTTATGAATCTCGAAGGCTCCGAGGTCCGGGCTATTGCCGAGATAAGTCCCGCTGCGCAAGCGTGCGCGCGGAAGGCCTATCCCGGAGTAGCTGTGACTGCGAGTGCCGTGGAAGTCATCTCGTCTCCACACATCGACGTCATCGCCATTGTCTCTCCAGTGTGGACGCACTACGAGCTGACAAAAGCGGCTCTCCTGAATGGCAAGCATGTATTTGTCGAAAAGCCCTTCACGAGCACCGCGGCACAGGGGGAGGAATTGATCAACCTGGCGGAGCAAAAGAACCTCAAGATTATGGTCGATCACACATTCCTTTTTACCGGAGCAGTCAAGAGGATTGGTCAGCTTATTGCAGAGGGCGCGCTCGGAAATCTCTATTACTACGACTCAACGAGGGTCAACCTTGGTTTGTTTCAACACGACATCAATGTGCTTTGGGATCTTGCGCCGCATGACCTCTCGATCATGGACCACCTGATCAAGGCGAGTCCGGAGGCGGTGGTTGCGACGGGTCAGGGGCACCTCAATGGGCATGAAGATGTGGCGTTCATGACGCTGTATTTTCCGGACAAGATCATTGCCCATATTAACGTCAATTGGCTATCTCCAGTAAAGGTGAGAACGACTCTCATTGGCGGCGAGAAGCGGATGATCGTGTGGAACGATCTTGAGGCGGATGAGAAGGTAAAAGTCTATGACAAGGGCGTCAAGATCACCAGCCGTGAAGGAGTTTACGAATTGCTCGTAAGCTACCGCTCGGGCGATATGTGGTCGCCGCAACTGGAACAGGTTGAAGCATTGCGCCAGGAACTCGGCTATTTCGTAGAATGCATCACCACCGGGCGGGAGCCATTCAACAACGGCTGCGCAGGACTTCGTGTAATTCGGATGCTTGAAGCTGCCAGCGAATCGATGAACCGGAAAGGAGCTTTCATCCGCCTATGAACCAGGAATGTTCTGTAGCAGCAGATGTCAAGCTTGGGGAGAACGTGCAGCTGTCGAAATTCGTGAATCTGTACGGGTGCGAGATCGGAGACGAGACGAAGATCGGCGCTTTTGTAGAGATTCAAAAGAATGCTCGCGTTGGAAAGCGCTGCAAGATTTCGAGCCACTCGTTCATTTGCGAAGGTGTGGAGATAGAAGACAATGTGTTCATTGGCCACGGAGTTATGTTTATCAACGACACTTATCCGCGGGCCACGAATGCGAGCGGAGAACTCCAGACTGAGTCGGATTGGGGGGTTCAGCGGACACTAATAGGAAAAGGCGCATCGATCGGGTCAAACGCCACGATCCTGGCAAATACTAAGGTGGGACAGAACGCCATCGTGGGCGCTGGCAGCGTAGTCACGAGGGATGTTCCACCATACGCGATTATGGCGGGAAACCCCGCGAAACTTTTGCGTTTCATGGAGCGACCCCACGAGGACAAAGCGCCCGACACGGTTCCTTTCCTTGATCTCGTCACGCCTCATTTAGAGCTTGAACGCGAACTCGTAGGGGCCTTTCGGCAGGGGCTTCATACTGCGGGGTTCGTGGGGGGGCCTGTTGTCGAAAGGTTTGAGGAGGACTTTGCACTTTTCTGCGACGTGAGGCACGCGATCGCCGTCAGCAGTGGAACGGATGCGCTGCGTTTTGCCATTCTCGCGAGCGGGATCGAAGCAGGCGACGTAGTTTTGACCGTACCGAACACGTTTATTGCCACCGCAGAAGCCATCTCGCAGGCTCGCGCAATCCCCGAATTCGTCGACGTCGATGAGCGCACCTACAACATTTCAGCACGGATGCTGGAGCGTTTTTTGGAGAAGCAGTGTGTCCGAAACCATGCGGGGAAGCTCATCAGCCTGCGCAGCGGCAGGCCGGTGACCGCGGTCGTGCCGGTACATCTCTACGGCCAGATGGCCGACATGGATGCGATCCTGAGTCTGGCAGACAAGTATGGTCTCACTGTGATCGAGGATGCATGCCAGGCGCATGGTGCGGAATATTTCTCAAAACGCCAGAATCGCTGGATGAAGGCCGGCTGCATGGGCCGTGCGGCCGCATTTAGCTTTTACCCCGGAAAGAATCTCGGAGCATGTGGCGAGGGCGGTGCGGTCACGACCAATGACACGGACGTAGCGGCAAAAGTCAGAATGCTGCGTGACCATGGACAAGTGAAGAAGTATTTTCACGAGTTAGAGGGATATAACGGACGTCTGGACGCAATCCAAGCTGGCATACTGCTTGCGAAACTGCCGCATTTGGCGGAGTGGAACCAGCGGCGTCGTGCGCGCGCGGAGGAGTACAACCGGCTTCTGGAGTGCAACGATGCGGTAATTCTCCCGCATGAGCCTTCTTGGTCCCGTGCCGTCTATCACCTCTACGTAGTGCGAACCGGCAATCGTGGCGGGCTGACCGGTTTTCTGAGAAACAAAGGCATTGGCACAGGAATTCATTATCCAATTCCGTTGCATTTGCAGAAGCCGTATGCCTTCTTGAACTACACTCGCGAAGATCTTCCCGTGGCATCGCACCTGGCTGCGGAAATTGTATCCCTGCCGATGTTCCCGCAGCTCACAACGCAGCAGCAGGCCAAGG
The DNA here is from genome assembly GCA_049511595.1 of Occallatibacter sp. Classification (GTDB taxonomy): domain Bacteria; phylum Acidobacteriota; class Terriglobia; order Terriglobales; family Acidobacteriaceae; genus Telmatobacter. Next base: position 30,407 of record JBEKXX010000196.1, read on the forward strand.
TTGCCAAAGAGATCCTGGCGTTTACCTCGGGAGAACCTCGTGAAGAAGCCGCAGACAAAGAAGGCGCGAAGACTCAGGCAAAACAACTGGCGTAGGAATCATGATAACGGTCATGGCCGGCATTGCATTCGAGATGCGGTCGGACTTATGTGGTGTTCGTGTCCGGCAGATGAATACATGGAAAAGGTTACTTTATTGCGAGAGGATGAACGATCATGAAATCCAGAGAGTTTGTTGTTGTTATTGGACTGGGGGAGGTGGGAAGGCCCCTTTTCGAGCTTGTTTCAAGACATCATTCTGCCGTTGGCGTGGATTTGGCACCTGCGCCTGCCGGTGTCCATGCAGTTGATGTCCTGCATGTTTGCTTTCCATTCGAGATTAGAGATTTTTCCGGCGAGACCGTCCGGTACATTGAACTGCTCCGGCCGAAGCTGACGGTCATCAACAGTACGGTTGGCGTGGGCACAACGCGTTCGATCGCGGACCGCACAGGTGCAGCAGTGGTAAACAGTCCGGTTCGCGGAAAGCACGTTCGAATGCTCGAGGAGCTTTGCCACTATACGAAATTTATCGGGGCGCTGGATCCAGCAGCAGGCGAGAGAGCTGCTCAGCACTTTCAGTCCCTCGGGCTGAAGACAAAGGTCCTATCGACTCCCGAGGCCACGGAACTGGCAAAGCTGACGGAAACCACCTACTTCGGCCTAATGATTGCTTGGGCGCAGGAGATCGAAAGGTATTGCGACCGAACAGGCGCCAATTATGAGGAAATCATTTCGTTTTACGAAGAAATAAGTTTTTTCCCGCCGGTCAAATATTTCCCGGGCGTTATCGGCGGCCACTGCGTAATGCCGAACATCCAGATTCTGCGCAAGTTCACCAAGTCGGATCTTCTGGAGGCGATCCAAACTTCCAACCAAATGAAGGTCGAGCGCGAGTCGCGCAACAGGGAAAGGCTGCAGCCGCAGCAAGTCGCAATTTAGTTTGAGAATATGACTGCCCAGACAGACCACACCCTTCGGATTGCCGCGGAAGCGGAGGAGGTTTCGTCTCCTTTGCCTGCGTGTCCCGCCGATCCAGCCAGGCCGCGCCTGAGCGGGAAGCAGGCCGGCATGGTAGTTTTTTCGCCGTATCCCTTTGATCCCCGGCCGCGCCGGGCGGCGCATGCGCTGCTCGAAGAGGGAATGAGCGTCGATCTTATTTGCGAAGCAGAACAGGGGTTCGCCCGCCGGGAGAGAAAGGGTGGGCTCGATATAACACGCATCCCGGTCCACCACTACCGCGGCGGCACCCTATCCTACGCGTATCAGTACTCCGTTTTTATCCTAAGCTCTGCCGCCATCCTGGCGTGGAGGGCGTTGCGACGCAGATATGACCTGATCTACGTGCATAACATGCCGGATGTTCTGGTGATTAGCGCGATTATCCCGAAGCTCTTTGGGGCAAAGGTCATTCTCGACCAGCATGATCCGATGCCCGAGCTAATGATGACGATCTTCGGGAAAAACGAGATGAGCCTCGCCGTTCGGGTTCTTCGCCGGCTGGAAAAATGGAGCGTACGGCGGGCGGACCTGTTGATCACCGTCAATGTGGCGTGCAAGCAGATCTTCTCTGTGCGTAGCTGTCGTGCCGAGAAGATCGGTGTGGTGATGAATTCTCCCGACGAACGGCTATTTCCATATCGCGCTGCTCGTTCCTACCCTACTCGCTCTGCAACTGGGCCATTCGTAATCATGTATCACGGGTCGCTGGTAGAGCGAAACGGCTTGCATCTGGCAGTCGCCGCGCTGGCACTCCTTACCAAGACAATTCCTGAACTGGAACTTCGCATCTACGGACGCAATACACCCTATCTCGAGCAAGTCATGGCCAAGGTTCGCGGCACAGGCTTGGACGACAAGGTTGTATATTTGGGACCCAAGAAACTGGAAGAACTTGCTGGGGAAATCGAACGATGCGATGTGGGGGTTGTTCCCAATCAGCGTAATACATTCACCGACATTAATACACCGACCCGGATCTTCGAATATCTTGCCCTTGGCAAACCTGTTATAGCTCCGAAAACTCTAGGGATAACGGATTACTTCGACTCCGGATCGCTGATCTTTTTCGAGGCAGGTAATTCGGAAGACCTGGCTGCCAAGCTTGAGTATGTGGCTTTCCGCCCCGGCGAGGCTGCCGCAATTGCAGAGCGAGGTCAGACAGTATATCTGGCGCACACATGGCAGCAGGAGAGAGAGACGCTCCTAAACCTCGTGAGTACGCTGATCGAAAGCTGATTCTCAGCCGGTGGCTTGAGAAGCACCGACGATCCAAGAGAATTCGCGTTTGTGGATACCAGGCAGAGAAGATGATCGGCATTATAGCGAATGATTCCGAACATGCGGCTATTGCCGAGTTTTTCGAATTGTTCAAGACTCCGTGGGAGTTTTACCGGGGCGAACAGACCTACGAGGTTGTGCTTTGCACTTTGGACAACAACATTTCCCCCTGCGCAACGAAGTTGACCATGTTTTATGCCGCTCACGGGCTTCCGATTGATTGCGCGGAAAATATCGATCTTAGTCCCAGAGGCGCCAACAGAATACTTTTATATAAGGGATCCAGAATTCCGATCTATGGAGGTAGCGTAACGTTCCGAGAAGAGCGAGCTGGGCTTGAGGCCGATGACGATCCCCGGCAGTCCGGGATGTACGTGCGTCATTCAAAAGGCAGAACGGTAGCCCGTGTTGGCTATGACCTCTTCGCTGAGGTGGCCACTTTGTTGACGCGCGGCCAGCCTTTGGATTATGCGGATATTCCGACGCTGGAAATGCATATTGGCCTGTTGCGCGACCTGATCCTAGCTAGCGGAGCGGGGTTGGTTGAGGTTCCAGCTGTTCCAGCCGGTTATCGTTTCATAGCTTGCCTGACCCATGACGTCGATCATCCGTCGATCGTGAAGCACAAGTTGGACCATACGATGTTCGGATTTCTGTATCGTGCTCTCTTTGGTTCGGTGCGCAACCTGGCTCTCGGGCGCATTTCCGTCCGGAATCTGGCCGGGAATTGGGTGGCTGCATTTAAACTGCCATTCGTCTATTTGGGTCTCGCGAAGGATCCATGGCGTGGTTTTGTGGATCGCTATCTGGAACTGGAAAAGGGACTACCGTCAACGTTTTTCGTAATCCCCTTCAAGGGCGATCCCGGCAGGAGTTCTCAGGACATAGCGCCAGGACTTCGCGCCGCTGGATATGGGGCCAAAGACATCGCGGATGTGATTGCGAAGATCGGGGATGCAGGCTGCGAGGTCGGATTACATGGAATTGATGCATGGATCGACAGTTCCAAAGGTCGCGAAGAGTTCGATGAGATTCGGCGTTTGACAAAGACTTCGGAAATCGGCGTGCGGATGCATTGGCTCTACTACGATCAACAGTCGCCGATGGAATTAGAGAATGCCGGAGCCGCATACGACTCTACTGTTGGCTATAGGGACACCGTTGGATATCGCTCCGGCACGACTCAAGCGTATAAGCCAATACATGCATTAAAGCTCCTCGAGCTACCGATGCATATTATGGATACTGCCCTGTTTTACCCGACTTGCCTGAACTTATCCCAACAGTGCGCGGTATCGCTGCTTGAACGAATGGTGGGAAATGTTGCGAAGTTTGGGGGGTGCATAACCGTCAACTGGCACGATCGCAGCCTTGCCCCCGAAAGAAATTGGGAAAGTAGCTATCGGGACCTCGTCGCCAAGTTGAAGAGCCAAGGTGCGTGGTTTGCAACAGCCGGACAGGCAAGCAGTTGGTTTCGGAAACGTCGCTCGGTGGTATTTCACGCGCACGATGCCGATCTGAAAAGGGTAAACGTCAATTCGGTAGGTGACGATGGGAACGCATTACCTGGGCTGCGTGTGAGAGTTTATGAAGCACGAGAGTCGTGCCAATTTGAATCTTGCGAACCCAACCAGTACGTCGAGAACACTATCGAGGGATCGGTGACAGTGCCAGATCCTTGTGGAGCGAGAGGATGAGTGGCGATCCCGCGAAGGCTTCGGCTGACAAAAGTGTTGTGGTGCAACGCGTCGGCCCAGGAGATGGCGCCCACGAATCCTTTATTGTTACGCCAAACGACAGGCTACTGATAACTGGTGCAGCAGGTTTCATTGGTTCTTGTGTCGTGGAGAGCTTGCTAAGCTTGGGGTTTCGCAATCTCATCTGTTTCGTGAGGCACTCCAGTGACATTACCCGGCTTGACGGCGTCATGAAACGTCGTCCCGTAGGGGCCCAGGTAGGGTTATTCAGGGGAAATCTCCTATCCAAAACAGATTGCGAGGCTGCATGCAAGGACGTTAAGGTCATATTCAATCTGGCTGCCGGAACCGGCGAGAAGTCCTTTCCCGATGCTTTCATGAACTCTGTTGTCACTACGCGCAATTTGCTTGAATCATGTCTCCACGCCGCACGGCTGAGAAGGTTTGTTCTCGTTAGCTCCTTTACTGTGTACACCAACAGCCAAAAGTCGCGGTATCTGGACGAATCATGTCCGGTTGAAGACTTTCCCGAGCTACGCGGCGACGCCTATTGCTATGCGAAGGTGAAGCAAGAGGAGATTGTCCGAAAGTACGGTAAGGATTTCGGCATTCCGTACGTTATGGTTAGACCTGGTAGCGTTTATGGCTCCGCTAAACCCGAGATTACCGGCCGGGTTGGTGTCAATACATTTGGTATCTTCCTGCATCTCGGAGGGCTCAACGCGATCCCTTTTACGTATGTGTGCAATTGCGCCGATGCGGTCGCTCTAGCCGGGCTTGTGAAAGGAATCGACGGAGAGGCTTTCAATGTTGTCGACGATGACCTCCCGTCGAGTCGAATATTCTTACATCAATACAAGAAAAACGTGCGCCGCTTTAGATCGCTTTATGTGCCGCACCTGGTAAGTTACGGGCTCTGCTATCTGTGGGAGAAATATTCCCAGTGGTCAAGAGGGCAATTACCGCCCGCGTTCAATCGAAGACGATGGCGCGTTGAGTGGAGAAAAACACGGTTTACAAACGAAAAAGCGAAGAAGCTGCTGAGATGGGCGCCTAGGGTGTCCACGGAGGACGCGATGCGGCTCTATTTCAGCGGTAGCGAGCAGGATAGCCGAAATGCTTAGAGTCGGTGTCGTTGGGTGCGGTAAGATCGCGGACTCCCATGTATCGCAGATCCTGAAGATTCCCGGTTGCGAGCTCGTCGGCGTTTGTGATCGTGAACCGCTCATGGCGAAACAACTCTTCGAGCGGTTCCCGATTAAGCGATACTTTACAGAGGTCCATGATCTCCTTAGCGAATCACGGCCGGACGTCGTTCACATCACGACCTCTCCAGAGAGCCACTTTGACCTTGCCAGGTGCTGTTTGGAATACGGTTCTCACGTGTATGTTGAGAAGCCCTTTACACTCGATGCAGATCAGGCACGAAAGCTTATCGATTTAGCCACTGCAAAGGGCCTCAAGCTCACCGTTGGGCATAACTACCAGTTTACCCACGCCGCCCGCCGCATGAGAGCCTTAATTAAGGATGGCTACCTTGGTGGGGCCCCCGTGCACATGGAAAGCTACTATGGCTACGATCTCGGAGATCCCAGCTATGCGCGGGCCGTGCTGGGGGATAAACAGCACTGGGTGCGAAGACTGCCCGGGAAGTTACTGCAAAACATTATCAGCCATGGAGTTGCGAGAATTGCCGAGTTCCTGAGTGGAGACGATACCCGGGTGATCGCGGGGGGATTTTCCAGTCCTCTGCTCAAGGGAATCGGCGAAAAGGAAATCGTGGATGAGCTTCGGGTCATGATGTTTGAAGGGGACGGCACAACGGCCTATTTTACCTTTTCCTCACAAATGAAGCCTGTGCTGCAGGAGTTTCGCATTTATGGCCCGAAAAACGGTCTTATCCTGGACCAGAATCACGAGGTCTTAGTTCGACTCGGCGGTGCGAAATTCAAAAGCTATGCCGACTTCTTCATCCCACCAATACTAACGGCAAAGCAGCAATTGAGTAATTGGTACGGGAACCTGTCGTTGTTTTTGAAACGGGACTTCCATATGGATTCAGGAATGAAATACTTGATTGAATCATTTTATCGCTCGATTCAAGACGGCGGCCCAGTACCGATTCCATATCGAGAAATCATCCTGACAACGAAGATTATGGACAGAATCTTCGAGCAAGTGCGTGTCGCGCAGGCGGGAGAGCACTCCGCTTTTTTTGCGCTCAGTTGACTTATGGAATACCGTCGCGGCTGATGGAAGGGCCGGGAGAAGACATTTTCGTAACCAAGAGTGTTGCTGGCCGCTGCGGCTTCAGATGCGCCACTTCCGACAATCTGAGAGCGTGCGATCCGGCGCGATCGTCTTTAGCAGGAACAATATGCAAGAAGCGAAGAATCGAGGCTTGAGCGACGGGGGGAACCCGCTGTTCGTATCTTGCGGCACAAAGCCGGCGGGTACAAGGTGATTTAATGCCCCCTTTTGTAGCGCTCATGCTCTGGGTAGTACTTCTTGTCGGGCTGCTGATCCTTGACCCAGCCCGTGAACCCAGAACCTCACTCGCTCTGTGGGTGCCGGTAATCTGGATGTTCATTGCTGGTTCCAGGTTGCCTTCACAATGGCTGGGCGGCGGCATGGGACAGTCGGCTCAAGCTCTTGTAGAGGGGAATCCCCTAGACCGCATTATCGATCTCATTTTGATCTTTCTGGCAATTGGCATTTTGACGTCGAGGTCTTTCAAATGGCGCGGTCTCTTCTCGCGGAATCTGGCCCTAATGGCATTTTTGTCCTTCGCCCTTATCAGCACCTTCTGGTCCGACTTTCCGTTCGTCGCCTTCAAGCGATGGTTTCGCGATCTTGGAGGTTACATCGTAATTCTCGTTGTTCTATCGGATCCGCGCCCAGAAGCTGCAGTTAGAACTGTCCTTAGGCGGTTGACTTATTTGCTGGTCCCACTCTCTATCGTGTTAGACAAATACTATCCCAATCTCGGGAGGGGGTTTGACCCATGGACTGGGGTAGGCCTCTACCAAGGAGTGACAACGAGCAAGAATATGCTCGGCGTCGCGTGTCTTGTCGGTGGGCTTTTCTTGTTTTGGGATACAATGACGCGATGGCACGAGCGAAACCAATGGCGAACGCGACGAATTCTCGCCTTGAATGCTGTATTCCTTGCCATGACGGTTTTGCTATTGCAAACTTCACAAAGTACGACCTCGCGCATTTGCTTGCTGCTTGGGCGCCTGGTCATCGCAGCAACTCGGAGCAAAGTGTTCCGACGCCGCCCAGCGTTTCTAAAGGTGTTGATTCCTGCGTCCTTCGGTCTCTACCTGATCCTAGATTTTGGCTTCGGATTGAGCGGCTCGATGGCTCAAGCCGTCGGTAAAGATCCGACGCTTACCGACAGAACGAAGATTTGGGCATTTCTGCTCGGCATGCAAACGAACCCGATCGTTGGGACGGGCTATCAAAGCTTCTGGCTCGGTTCCCGCCTCGATCAGTTTTGGAATAATTCCGGGCTGGGGCACGTCAATGAGGCGCACAATGGCTACCTTGAAGTCTACCTTGAGTTGGGGTTGATCGGTGTGCTCCTTCTGATCGGATTCCTGATTGCGGGCTATAGGAGAATTTGCCGGAGATTGACCGCCTCCCCCAGCTTAGCGGCCCTGGGCTTGGCGACGTGGCTGGCAATCGTTTTTTACAACATGTCTGAAGCAGCATTCGGGGGCGGATTGTTGTACATGTTATTCCTGATGAGTGGCATCGCCCTTCCGGATCGTGTCACGAGCCGCATAAAAAGTGCCGCCGCCTTCGATAACGCGAACGCTCCGGGCGGATTGGCCAAACTTCCATTAGCGGCGGCAGGTCAAAGGAGATAATAATGGACGCTTTAATCGGTCCCGTTCGGCCGTCAACCGGAACAGCTTCAGAGTCCGAGGGACCAACTGCAGGCCGTGGACAAACTGAGATTCGTGTGAAAGGGAGTCCCGTGCGTGTCCCCTCAGTCCAGATTGGAGAAAGGACAGTGGTTGCGACCGGTAAGTGGCTTAAGGTGGCAGCGCTTCGGGACGAGGAGCTGATTGAAGGCGATTCGGTTGAGGATCCCAGCCGTTTCGTCCCCATACTAAAAGACAGCGGCCTGAGCGCCGACCTCTTCACTTTTGGGCAGCGAGTCCCAGATTGCTCGCATAAGTATAATTACTGTACAGAGTGGGAAAATGCTGCCGCGATCCCGATTACGGACTTTTCACACTGGTGGAAGGACTGCGCCGAATACAGCATTAGAAAGGCAGTAAATCGAGCGAAGAAAAGTAGCGTAACTGTAACAATTACTGAATTCAACGACAAACTGGTTGAGGCTATTTGCCGTATCTATAATGAGACACCCGTTCGACAAGGTAAGCTGTTCTGGCACTATAAAAAGGACTTTCATCTGGTAAAACGAGAGCTTGCGACATATCTAGACAGGAGCATCTTTATTGGGGCCTACTATGAAGACGAATTGATCGGATTCATGAAAATTACATGGGTCGGAACCACCGGAACAATAACGCAGATTCTCAGCATGAGGAAGCATTTCGACAAGCGGCCGAACAACGCCATGATTGCAAAAGCCGTCGAGATTTGCGCGTCAGAGGGGAAATCGCATTTCATTTATGGAAGCTATGTCTACTACGACTCGAATAGCTCTCTCACCGAGTTCAAGCGACGGAACGGTTTTGAGGCAGTTCCGCTGCCACGTTATTATATTCCCTTGACGCTAAAGGGGAGGTTCGCCTTGAAACTGGGGTTCCATCGCGGCCTGGCAGCAAATACGCCGAAACCAATCATGAAGGCGTTTTTGAGAGCCAGGAAGCTCTGGATTGAGCGCAGAGTGAAAAGCTACGAGGGCGCCGTCAAAGGCAGCGGGTGACAGAGCGAGCTAACGCTCTGCATTAAGCGAAATAGATCACGGGACGCAGGCGCGATCGATCAGCGTCCCTACGGGATGAGCCGGTGTAGCTCAAAAGTAGAGCAGCCGATCCGTTATCGGCAGATGGGGTGTTCAAATCCTCCCGCCGGCTCCAGCATCTAAGCCCAAAAAGTAGAATCGAAAACCAGGACTCGGCTAAGACGCTTATATCGCCCGGGTCTCCTAGCGACTCGAACTGACCAACCATGCCTGGAATCGTCGCCCTTATAACAAAGATGCCACGCCGGGAGGCGGTACCGCAATTGATGCGGATGGTCGAGTCTCTTCGCCACGAGTCCTTCTACACAACGGGAATCTGGATCGATGAAATATCCGGCCTATATGTTGGATGGGCCGCCAGGGGGGGATCCTTTGCCGATGGAATGCCGCTGCGAAATGAGCGGGGAGATGTAGTGCTGGCATTTTCGGGCGAGGAGTATCCGGAACCGGGTACGGCCCAACGCCTGCAGGCGCGAGGGCATGAGCTCGAAGTGGATGGGCCTTCGTATCTGGTTCACCTTTACGAAGATGACCCGGCTTTTCCAGCGGGGCTGAACGGGAGGTTTCACGGGCTCCTGGCAGATCGCAATCGCGGAACCACGGTGCTCTTCAACGATCGCTACGGGATGCACCGGATCTACTATCACCAGTCGGCCGATGCCTTCTACTTCGCAGCTGAGGCCAAAGCGATTCTAGCCGTGCGGCCGGAACTGAGGCGATTGGATCCAAGGGGACTCGGAGAATTCGTTTCCTGCGGGGCCGTGCTGGAGAATAGAACACTGTTTGAAGGCATCCAGGTTTTGCCGCCGGCTTCGGCATGGACTTTCCGCAATGGACAGCTCGTGCGGAAGGACAGCTATTTCCAGCCGAAGGAGTGGGAAGAACAGGAACAGCTCGATCCCGAACCTTACTATCAAGAGCTTCGCACGGTCTTCGATCGAAACCTGCCTCGGTATTTTGTGAGCCGCGAGCGAATCGGCATGTCCTTGACGGGAGGCCTGGACACGCGAATGATTCTGGCCTGCCGTAGACCAGCCACTATGTCCCTTCCTTGTTACACCTTCGGGAGCATGTTTCGCGAAAACCGAGACGTGCGCGTAGCGAGGCGGGTTGCGGAAACCTGCGGCCATTCTTTCCAGGTTCTTACGGCCGGCCAGGAGTTCTTATCGGATTTTCCAGGCTACGCGGAACGGGCGGTGTACCTTACGGACGGGTGTGTCGACGTGAGCCGCGCTCCTGACCTCTATCTCAACGAGAAGGCACGCGAAATTGCCCCAGTGAGAATGACGGGAAACTATGGGGGGGAGATCCTGCGTGGGGTCCGTGCATTCAAGCCCATGGAGCCTGCTGCGGGGCTGTTCTGCCGGGAGTTCCTTCGTCACGTTGGCCAGGCTGCGGAGACGTTCAATGGGACCGCTCATCATCATCCGGTTACGTTTGCCGCTTTCCAACAAGCTCCGTGGTGTCTCTACGGTGTGCTCGCACTTGAGCAATCCCAAGTTACTATGCGATCTCCGTTTCTCGACAACGACTTTGTGCGAACCGTCTATCGGTCGCCGGTGCCGGCCCTGCGCAGCAACGAGGTATCCCTTCGGCTGGTTGGCGACGGGAACCCCGCTCTGCTCGGAATCGCGACAGACCGTGGGCTGGCGCAAGAGCGGGGGCCGTTCTTCGGGGCTGTTTCCCGCGCGCTGCACGAGTTTTCGTTTAAGGCGGAGTACGCATTTGACATGGGCATGCCGCAATGGCTGGCAAGGCTCGATCACGCTCTCTCACCGCTGCGCCCGGAGCGCTTCTTTCTGGGACGGCACAAGCCCTTTCATTTCCGCGTTTGGTACCGGGATGTCCTGGCCGCATATCTTCAGGAGATCCTGCTTGGCGAGCGCGCTCTTTCCAGACCCTATATCGAACGCAAAGGGCTTGAAGCCGTGGTGAAGGGTCATGTCAACGGAGATCGGAACTACACGAACGAACTCCATAAAGTGTTGGCCTTGGAACTTGTGCACCGCGTGTTCCTCGACTCAAAACCGATTGAGACACATTGCGGGGAGCCGTTCGGGCAAACAGTCTGTGCCCAATGAATGTACATGAGCAGAATGAAAATAGCATATTTAATGCTCGTTCATAAAAATCCGCGGCTTCTGGAGAGAGCTGTAAGAATGCTCTCGACCGAAGATTCCGCCTTTTTTATTCATGTTGATAGAAAGTCAAACATCCAGGACTTTTCTGAGATCGCAGGCCCCAACATCTTTCTGAGCGAGAAGCGGATTCCGGTTTATTGGGCGGAGTTTTCCAATGTGGAGGCGATCATCCAGCTAATCCGGCAGGTGCTTTGCTCCTCCACGTGGTACGACTATCTCGTCTTCATGCAGGGAAGTGACTACCCAATCCGGAGCGGCAGATATATTCAGGGGTTCTTAGAAAACAACCGCGGGTGTGAGTTCATGAGCATGGTGAAGATTCCGGCTCCGGGCTACCCGCTCTCCAAAATCAATAAGCTGAGGTACCCGTCCGATAAACCTGTCCGCCGCTTCGCATCGAGGGCGCTGGCGAAGTTGGGCCTAGCTCAACGGGACTACAGGGAGTATCTCGGAGGGCTCGAGCCCTATGCCGGCGACGCTTGTTGGGCTCTGTCAAGGGCGGCTTGCCATTACACAGTGGACTTCGCGGAGCGTAATTCGCATGTGGAGAAGTATTTCCGAAATGCCTTTACCTCCGACGAGATGTTCTTTCATACCATCCTGGGCAATTCGCCGTTCCGCGATCGAGTCCGGAGAAGTCTGCTCTACAGGGACTGGCCTAAGCCGGGCGACCATCCCGACATGCTGAGCGACACGCACATAACATTTTTTGAAGAACGAGAAGAGGTGTGGGTGGAAGATCAGTTTGGTACAGGAGAGGTCCTGTTCGCACGAAAATTCTCCGACGATCGACTGGACCTTCTGGATCGGATCGATGCAATGATAGAACGGAAGGAAAAGGCCAGCCATGCGCCCATCGCGTTATCGGTTCGCGGTACAAAATGAATCCGTGATGCCCATTATCAAGCCCATGGCTTGCGCGACCTTGCACTCAGCCGGATCGGTATTCCTCAAAGACGCTGATTGTGATAAGCGCAACAACGGCAGCTCCACACAGTTCTAGGGAGTTCCTCAAACGGCAACTCAAGAGGGCCGCCGTCAACCATTGACTTTTGTCCCGATCGTAGAATCCGAGTGGCGCCGTTTCCCGGGGTGCCTATGTACCTCAGTTATGGGTGGCCTGCAAGTTCGTAGGAGCGGCAGGAGTGCTAGAACTGCCAGTGCCGCCGAGTTCGAGCGGATTCGGATAAGGCGCAGCGGCGTACCCCGGCTTGGCCGTGCTGCCGTTGAAGTAATCACGGTTCGCTACGATGTATTTTGAGGAGGTATCCGGGTTCGTGCAGGAGCTTCCTCCGTAGTCCTCAACCCCCACATTGGTAACCGGCACTTGATTATTACCCCACATATAGACTGGCTCGCTGTCGCCGACATAGGTCACGGAATCCGTCGAGCCGCTGACGGTGTAGGCCGGATTGGAAGAGTGGCCTGTGTAGGAAGCCGTTCCCGATCCGGTCACGTAACCGAAACCCACCTGACGAGGAGTGTGATAATACTGCCCGCCCGACGAAGAACCGGCTCCCCAGCACTGATTTTGCGCGGTGTCCTCCTGCAAGTTGTAGTCCGTCATGAGGACCGTATCTTTGGTGCCGTAATCCGTGGAACTGATGTTCGTGATGGTGTTGCCCCAAAAGGCAAGCGTTCCCCCGCGCATGAAAGTCCAAGCCTGAAGGTTGTAGGTGTTCCCGTTGTTGTATCCTTCAAAAACGAACGTGTTGTTATTCACGTCGATATAACGCTGGCCGTATTGCGACGTGTCGGCCCCATGCGTGCCGATGCCGGAATTATCGTAGAGCGAGTAGCGGAGCACTGCGCGGCCCTGATCGTCGGTGCTCGTCGCATAGCCTAAAGCATGATAGTCGTTGGTTTCGGAGTAGACGTTGGACTGGCCTGTGGTGTCCGCTGCACCCCACTTGGAAGGCGTTGTCCAAGAGACGTTTCCCGAGGCGTTTGGCTTGTCCTGTATGCTGAATGCGCCCAGCGTCGAGACATTGAAGGGATAGCCATCGAACGAGCAGTTCCACACCACTCCGCGCCAAGGGCTGTTATCCAGAATCATCGTCGCGTTGCCGCTCGGTGGACCGGGATTGTTGGAGTTACCCTGCATCCACATATCGTGCAGCAGAACCGCTTGACCTCCAGAGGCATAGCTGATGATAAAAATATTTTGGCTGATGGTTCCGGCCAGGAATTGAATGTTTCCCACGTTCGTGTGGTCCGTCGTATCCTCTGTGATCGCAAAGAGGGGATTCGTGCCGGAACTATTCGTGATGCAGGTCATCGAGGAGCACGGCTGATTGGTCGCTACCAGCCAGCGCGGACATGGGGTTACATTGCAACTCACGCTGCCCGAATCACTGCTCACGCTCACCGTCAGCGTGCTGCCCGAATAGCTCGACACGGTGCCGAGCATGTAGGCGGGATCGTTGCCCTCCTGAAACACCTTCACTGCAAGCCCGTTTGTGAATGTCGAGCCGCTGAATCCCGGCGAGAAACCGCTGATGGGTACGCTTAAACTGCCGCTCGACTGAAGCGAAAGCGTTCCGGTATCGTAGGCGACGATGCGGTTTGATCCTGCGCCCGTAACCGTAATGCCCTTGCCCGAGATCGTGACTCCCGTTGTCCATGTGCAAGATCCGGCAGGGATGGTTACGGTTTGCCCCTCGGTCGCCGTATTGATGGCCGTCTGCACATCGGACGTGTTGCACGATTTGGCGTTAACGGTCTGCGCCCTTGCTGCGCACAGTACGCACAATACGAACCCGAAAAATATGGATTTCACGATTTTCGTCATTACCAATCCTCTCAGGAAACCGGAAGCGCATACCAGGAGATAGTGACCGTGCGCAATGCTCCCCTTCGCGGTAATTTCATATCAAGCCACTCGGGCTCTTTTTGCCACTCAGTCGAGCATCGCCCCATACGCTTGACGGCTATATCGACGCGGGGTGAGCCCAAGTTGAATGTAGCGCACAAACCGAGACCAGAGAAGTGATATAAATCACCTCCGTTACCAAAGTAAGAACCTACGTGAGATTGAAGAGTACTAATGTAATTTGTGATGATGGGCGTCGGGGCATCATTACAAACTCAACCGACGGTGCTTCGGAGGCAGATAAGGTCTGGAGTGCACGGAACAGCCAACGAGGCTCCGATATTGCGGCCACTAAGAGCGGAGATTCTTTCTGGAGAAACCCGTTGTTCTAAACGAACATTACTCATTCACAATCAAACACTTAATGGACACTTGCTGTGATGAAGCCGCTCGTTTCAATTCTGATTCCCGCCTACAACGCCGAAGAGACTGTCGCCGAGACAATCCAGTCGGCGATTGCTCAAACATGGCCGCGCAAGGAAATTATCGTTGTCGACGACGGGTCGACGGATCGAACGGCTAAAATCGCCCGTTCTTTTGTCCCAGGAATCAGGGTCGTATCTACTGAGAACCGAGGCCTATCTGCAGCGGTCAACCACGCTCTTCAGCTCAGTCAGGGTGACTACATTCAAGAACTGGACGCGGACGATCTTATGCTGCCGAATAAGATCGAATGCCAGTTGGCAGCGCTGCGGGAAGGGGATAGCAAACGACTCCTTCTCTCTTCGCCTTGGGCCCCATTCTACTACCGTACACGCCACGCTCGCTTTATTCAGAACTCGCTATGCCAGGATCTTTCTCCCCTCGAGTGGCTGCTGAAAAAGATGAGCGAAAACCTTCATATGCAGAATGCAACCTGGCTGGTGAGCCGTGAGCTTGCCGAGGCGGCTGGGCCGTGGGACACGCGGCTTCACTACGATCAAGACGGCGAATATTTCGACCGGGTTCTCTTGTCCTCCGAAGGCACCCGC
>JBEKXX010000197.1:0-35537 GCA_049511595.1 Occallatibacter sp.
AGCAATGAAGGACGATCCGGTCAATGATCCGTCGGGGTGAACTTTTGTGGGATAACTTTAGGGTGAACTTTTGTGGGATGCATGGAGCAGAAGACTGCCCGCCCTAATTGGCTTCGTTCTTCGGAGTGCGGAGGTCCGCAACTCCAAAATCCAGATTTTCGAGCAGATGCAAGGTATTGTGCTTTGCGCCACAGGCTGCCGCACGATTGCGCGTTTACTTACTTCCGGACGGGAGCTTCTTCGCTATGAGCCAAGGGAGAAGCACCATCTCCGCCGCGAACGGCAGCGGGTCGTTCCAGGCAAAGACCGATTCCACGCGCGTGGAAAGCAACGACCTCAGGTAAGCGCCGATGCTGAGGTTTCCGTGCGCGAGGCCGGACAGAACCGTGGGAACGTCCGTCAGGAGCCTGAGCCATCCGATGCCACATCTGGCGCGAGCCGGTTCAACCGAAAGCCCTGTTTTATCGGCATACAAGAGCCAGGGGAAGTCAACGCCGCACGCGGCGCCGAGGGTGTGGAAGCCCCAGGCGCGGGCGTTCACGTCGAGGAGTTTGTGCCGGCCGTCTCGCGGATCGCGCTTATATTCGATCTCGACCAGACCATGGTACTGAATAGCCCTGACGAAACGATCGGAGAGCTCTTCGATCGCCGGTGCGTCTGCCGTCTCCACGTAGGTCGCGGCACGGCCAAATTCGCGAGGATGCTGGCGAAGGCGCCGGGCCGTCAGCGTGCTGTGCGGATGTCCGTGACAAACAAAGGCGCACCAGGAATACTGCTCGCGGCCATCTCCGGGAATGATTTCCTGGATAAGGATCTCTTCCGGCCGGATCTGACGGGCTGCACGTTCGTAGTTCTTGTGAAGTTGTTCAATGGAATCGCAGCGCCAGGCCTTTGCGCCTGTGGCGTAGAAGAAGTTTTCCTTAACGGCCGGTTTGATTGCCAGGGGCAGTCGTGCGTAGAGCGACGGGAGCTCATCAGCATTCTTTGGATTAAATGTCTTCGGACAAGGGATGTCCAGTGTCTCAGCCAGGTCATAAGTCTTCTTCTTATCCCAAGCCCACTGGACACTCTCCCATTCTCCCGTGGAAACATTAAAGTTTGCGATCGTCAAGGATGTCGGACACGCGAATGACGCGGGATGCATACCGGGAGAAACGAGAAATGCAGGGCTGATCGTCAATAACATAGACGGGAATGCCTCGACGGGCGAGACTGCGCAGGACGCCAAGACCTGGGTGATCGCCGCCAACAACCACCGCACCGACGGCGGAACTCGATGCAGGATAAGCCACCGTACTGCGTGGAAGCGTTTCTTCAACGGAATATGCGACGGTCTTCAATCGGTGGATGGGTCCCCCCTTAGTTGCGATTACGACGAACCGAAGATGCCAGCTCTCTTGAAGCAAATTCAGTCCCGGTGACAAAGTACATCAGGGGGCCGAACTTGCGCGCAGCTGCAGCACCGATAAAGTGAAGACCGGGCACAGAGGCGGCGAACCCTGCGGTAACGTCAGGATATCCATCGAGCAGTCGAACCTCCCGGACCAGCTCCGGAGCGAGGAATTGATACTTAGCGATATTCACTCGATAGCCTGTGGCCAGCAGAACGTAATCGACGCGCCGCTCGGTACCATCGTCGAGCAGCAGCTGCACCTCGCCGTCAACCTCGTTAGCCAAAACTACCGTTCGCCCGGTCGATATCTTCACGTCCCGTAGCCGCGGGATGAGCCAGGGCGCGCCGGCTGAGCGCACGGCGCGTGTACGGATGCGGTCCTTCAGCCCCATGGGAACGTGGTACATGACGTTAGGATAGGCGACGAGGCGGCTAATGCCGATGGGGCCGACATCGTGTTTGGAATACAGAGCCTTTGAGATAGGCCCAAGCCGATGCAGCCGTTTGTGCATGCCAATCCAACGAAGGGTCTGGATTCTGGCGATGACCTCCGCATCTGTTCCCGTTTCGTGAAGGATTGCGGCCGATTCGAGGGCGCTCTGGCCAGCTCCGATGACCGCTACGCGCTTGCCTAACTCGCATAGCTTGCGGCCCTCATAACAATGCGAAGCGCTTTTAGGAGAGAGATTCGAAAAAACATCGGGGGTGTACCTGAACGGCCCGATGCCTGCCGCAATGACGACACGCCGGCTGCCCATAACAGCACCATCGGCGAGAGTAAGTTTAAATCCTGAACCGTTGCGGCGAACCTCGGAGACGCTTCGCCGATCGAGATTGCAGTCTAACTGCTTCTGAAACCATTTTCCGTATGCAACAAAGGTTTCCCATGCAACGCGCTTGGCCGGCTTGGTTCCGCTGGCGGCCTCGTACGCTTCGAGGGTAAAGGCGGAGCGTGGATCGGAAATCGTGGATGCTTCCCGAGGCGATCGGAGGAGCATGCCGGCAGGCATCCCGTTTGCCCAGAAATTCATTGGTTCACCGAAGACTATGGGCTCCATACCCAATGCGCGGAGGTGGGCAGCTGCGGAAAGACCGTAGGGGCCGGCGCCAACGATAGCGATCTGACAATCGAAGGTATTCACTGTTACTGTTTTGCAGCCTTTTGTCGAAGCTGGCAGGGTCCTCTCATAGGTTCGACTTTGTTAGCGGAATTCAGGCGCGATGTCTTCCACCGATCTCGAATGGACCGGTTGGCTCGCGGCAGGGCCGTTCGGGGCTCGGCGCGACGCAACTGCGAAAGCTCCTGTCGCCAGGGGGCTGCTTTTGGAGTTTCCCAAAGAGAGTGCAAGATGGCCGTCCTCTTCACTGGCCCAGGCGATTCGGGCTTTCTCGGCGCCTTCACCTTCAATGCGCCAGCCCAGCTCAGTCTCAACCAACCGCATAGCCGCTCTTTGCCTCCACCATCGGTTGACTTCACCGGGCACGGTGATCCAGACACCGTTGTCCCGGCGCAGCCGATTCAAATACTCGAGCAGTTCTTTGTAGACGGAGAGCTGCCGAGGATGCTGCACGTAATCCGGGTGCACAATAAAACTCATGCACCCATGTTTTTCCATGACGATCTTCGTCTGTTGTTTCCAGAGTGAGATGGAATAGTCGCGCAAAATGTTGAAAAGCGAGTAGTCCTGCACCGTTGTTACCGGAATCTCCAAAATCTCGTTCAGGAAATACGGCATCACGGTGCAACAACCGCCGCGCTGGGGATCCAAATGCGCCACGTTGGGCACGGACATATCGTAGGAAAATTTCAAAGCGTCGTACCATACCTGTTTTCGGTACAGCACTGCGGCGCGGAAGCCTTCGGCGCCAAATTCTTTTCCGTACGCGTTGATTTTTGCGGCTCGATCGAGGAATTGCTCGCGATTCTTATAGAGGTGGCCATCGTGGTTCAAGTCGTGGACACAGATTTCGAACCCGCGCCGGCGAATCTCCTCTAGAAACTCCGGGCGAGTCTGATAACGCTCCTCCGGAATAATCTGGAAAGACGCCTTAATGCCGAAGGAGTCATCTACATCCATCATGGCCGGACAATAGTCGAATCCCGCACGCGTTTCGACATCGTGGGTCATGATGGCGCAACTGGAGCTGCCGTGAGGCCAGAACCAAATGAACGGAATCCGGTCCGCCCCGCTGGCCCGGATAGAGAGTAGCATGAGCAGCTCCATCAGGTTGTCCACCGAACAGTCGACGGGCCAAGAGGGAAAGCTGAGTTGCTTCCAGTCTTTCAGGTACAGCATCTGCAAATGCCTGCGGACATTTACCGGCAAGGCCGGACGCAACCAGTAATAAAGCCTTGACAGTGCGGACATCGGCCCGCTCCGCCACTCATCCACGTATGCCTCGCGTCCGAGATTTAAGATAACCTGAGCGGCATTGAAGGGCAAAAAGACCATGCCATTTTCAATCGAAACCTCGGGGAGTGCATCTTGAAGGGATTCCAAGGATCTGAACGACGGCTTTTGCCGATGGTAACTTCCGTAACAAATCGACGTACTGCCAAAACGGAAGTAGCCGCTCGTCTGGGGAAGAGCCCCTTTCACTCCGAAGCGCTCGTATGCGTCGGGGCAACGATAGTACCGCGTCAGACCACAGTTAATGGATTCAGGCATTTTTCGCTCAGATCACTTGCGATGCGAGCTATAGGGCCGGTTCTTCGAGCCTGAGGGTACAAACGTCACTTGGAAGATGAATTAAGGGACCGAGGACAATCCAGTTATCTTACGCACTGACTGCTTCTTTTAAGACACTCTTGAACCACAGCGCCAACGGTACCTCCAAAAGATTCCCACGTCCATCGCTCAAGAAAGCGCTTGTACGCCGCTTCCGAGAGGGACTTGCGAAAGCCTGGATTCCCGAGCAAAAGGATGCATGCCGAGGCAAAATCCTCGGCACTGTCCCCGAGAAGTACCTCTCTTCCACTCTCCACCTCGTATCCGAATGCGCCAAGCGGCGTTGCAACGATTGGACATTTTCTGGAAAACCCTTCGGCCATCTTTACCCGTGTTCCGGAACCAACTTTGACGGGCACGATCATAAGCGACCACGATGCAATTTCTTCGCCAGGATCTTCAAGCCATCCGCAGCCATCGATATCTGGACCCGATTTCGCCAGATAGCCATCGCTCCCACGGCCTACTAACCGAAGCCGAACTGAAGGAATGCAGCTCTTTACTCGCGGCCAAACCTTCGATATGAACCAGTAAAGACCATCTTCATTCGGCTTGAACGTGCAGTTGCCGATAAATCCAATCCTGGGCGGCGCTGAATCGACGAACTGACGCTGTGCCTGTGCATGGGCGCCATTTGGAATGACATGAGTTCGTTCCAGGCAGCCTAAATAACGTCTGTCTTCCTCGCTACACACGGTAAGCACATCGAACCGCTTCGGGAGCACGAGTTCGCGTCTTCGCGAGATCCATTGCATTCGACGATCGAGAAAGCGCCTCCCCGGGTTCCCCGAGGACAGGGCTGTGGACTGGTAGACACGGCTTGGCAGATCGTCTACATCCAGCACGGAATGTGGCCATTTGGCGATGCGAAACCAATTAGCGGTCCTCATAGTATGGACCCAGACAACGTCATGCCGGTCGATGAGGTCTTGAGTGATTGCACACTCATTCGCACTCACAATATAAGGATCCGTTGCCATACACAGCGGATCGAATTCGTGTTGGAACCTCCGCGAGATTCGATCGAAAGGACCTGCCGGTGCGTCCTGCAAAGGCCGTATTACTCGGCGTATATCAAACTCACGTTCCGACCGGCGTACCGCTTCTTCATCCTCCTTTTCAGTGGGCACAACGACGAAGGATACGTTTCCGAACCGGTTAAGCAGCCTGGCGATATTCAAGATGCGCTGCTGCGCGCCATAGGCGGCAGCGAGCGGCCAATGAGAGGTAACGAACAGAATCTTTGGCCGGTCTTGAACGTAATTTGAAGGCATGCTGGTAGAAATTTGGTTTCTTTTTCGAGGGCGGCAGTCAAAAAATCACCGCAGCGTGTTGGCTTTTAATGCCGGCTGCTCCGGCTCCTCGCCAAGGAGATTACTGCCCGTGACGAGCTGCGCTGCTTGGTGTCGTGGCCGCTGGTAACAAGCTCGAATGATACCGGCTAAGTACCAGGCATATCTCATGCAGGAAAATCGACGCGGCGGATTGAAGGTGATCGTCCATTGTAATACCCACCGCACTAGCCTACGGATGAGATAAATCGGAACCCTATTGAACACCCGCGGCGTGCCGGACGGCGGGCTCAGTTGCACAGTTTCACCGTAACCGAACCAAAACCACCACTTCAGCACAAAAGCCTTACTCATTCGGCTTTCGGGAACAGGATGAAAAACGATAGCCTGAGGCTCGTACCGCAAACGTTCACCGGCAGCCAGAAGCCGATTAGCGAACTCTATGTCCTCTCCGCGGATCTCACTGCCCGGCCGAGGCCCTAGATCGGTGCGAAACCCGCCGTACGTTTCAAATTTATCTCTGCGAAACGCCATGTTCGCGCCATAAGGCGCGCAGTTAAGCACTCCGGACTCGGTACCCGCGTCGAATGCCACAAATGGCCCCATCGTATGGGGGTCATCAAGGGACAGCCAGCGGGGAATCGGTTTCGTCCAAACGGGGATAATTCGCCCACCGGAGCCAGCCCATTCTCCGCTGTGGAGGTTTGAGGTCAGATTCCACAGCCAATCGGGCTCAACGGTTGCGTCGTCGTCGGCGAAGGCCAGAATCGGGCTCTGGCTCTCCTGAATTCCGGCGTTGAGGGCATAGGACTTGCCCTGCTGCGGTTCAAACACATAGCGAAACCGGCCAGGGTACCGGCGGCTGAAGTCCTCCACCACCGACTGGGTCCCATCCTTGGAGTTATTGTCTACGATTAGTACCTCCCATTGAACAGAAGCAGGCACCGAGGACTGCGCAACGCTCTCCAGAGCCTTCGCCAAACTCTCACAACGGTTATATGTGCAAAGGACAACTGTGATGTTCAATGGTTCCACCTCGCGGTTGCATTCCCGCTGCGACACTTGCGTGCGCTAGAACACTGTTTGCGTGCGAGAAAATGCGCTTTGTGATTTCGGACACCGTTCCGGGCGGACTTTGGGGGCAGCTCCATAGCAACTCCATGTGCATGTTTCGACCAAAAGCCGCGGTCCACGGCCTGCCTACCTGCAGGTAACCCGAAACGTTTCGCCGATGCACGAGCGCTTGTAGGCGAATGAAAGTGGGTACAATGCAGACAGCGGACACCGCCGCCGCCGCCGCCGCCGCCGCGGATCGCTCTGATCTGTCTAAGATGCGATACATTTGACGATCGATCTTCGGGTTTGCCAATTAACCATTAAGGGTAATGTTAGCCGGCTACTTTGGATAACTGTGAGTCTCTGTCCCAGCTCCTCCAAAATGCGTCCCAGATCTTCTCGGCAAGCGCGCGGGGCATCCACCTTACTAGCTTTCTCCAGCCAAAAGCGTAGTTGATGGAGGCGAGTCCCTTCCGATGAAAGTCCCAAAACTCCTTGGACTCGGCGCGTAATGCAAATGCGGATTTTGCGAGGTGCAAGAAGTATCTCCGTTCGACCTGCTTCAGCCGCTCCCTGTATTCCTTACTCGAGAGGTAATCCCCGCCGTGGGCCACAAGCGTTGACAACTGCAAAAAACATTCGAGCCCGAAGTCGCGAACGCCCGAAAGTATCCCCTCATTGTCCCTGCGTGAATAGGTCAGGACTTGATGAACGAACCCGAAATCCCATGTTTTCAGTAAGTCGAAGCAAACATGCACATCTTCGAACGGCGCGTATCGTTCGTCGTAAAAGGGAACCCGCGACCTTACCGCTTCCGATCGGAGCAGTAAAGAGGTAGGCGTTCCAAAAAGGTATGTGCCACTTAGAAAGTAACGCCGGCACACATCTCGGCCGGCCACATCATGGCTTGGGTAGGGCAGGCCACTCAGCCTGACTTCGTTACCTTCCAGCTGATACGCAGCAATGATACCGACGGAAGGATACGCCTCGGCAACTTCTACCATGCGGCTTATGCAATCCGGAAAGATCCAATCGTCAGCTTGGACAATCTTGCAGTATTTACTATTTGGCGCAATGCACGAGAGTGCAAAATTGTAATTTTGCACTTGTGTCAGAAACGACTTCGTATGCATCAGGCGAATCTTCCCTGGATTTGCGCAAGCATAGTGCAGGGCGATTTCTACGGATCCATCGGTGCTGCAATTATCGACAAGAACGTATTCCCAGTGCTGATAGGGTTGTCGCAACACACTTTCAATGCAATCGGCCAGGAACTCGCGTGTGTTATAGAACGGGGTCACTATACTTACGAATGGGTCTGACATCACGAGGCTTTACTTCCTTCAGTGACAGGGTTGCTGTCTGGCTAACCCAGCTAGGGCGTCATACTGCCTTGCAAAGATAGGGAGGACCCCATCTCTGTAGGAAGCAATTCTCTCTAGAACGGCGTCCCGGCAAAGCATAAGGCGATCGAGCACTTGGATAACGTCGGCGGCGGAGAAGTCCTCGATCTGAAGTAGGCATTCCGTCATTCCGAGGTCTTCCATAAGCCAATCAACTTTTGGATCGAAGGAAATAGCGACAGTGGGTGTTTGTGTTATGAAGCCCAGAATTGCACTGTGCAGGCGACTGGCGATCAGGAAATCAACCTTTCCGATCGCAGCAATGAAGTCCTGCCAACTGGCGATTGTGGGGATAAGGACCTGACGGGCAACTTCCATTCGACAGTCATCGGCTAAATGGTCAAGAAGTTCCGCAATGACGCTCTGATCGTCCCCGAGGGACGACCAGACAATGACTACAAATGAGCCACGCCTAATAAGATCCGTGACAACCTGTGCTATCTGGTGGATGTAGCGTTTGTGGAGCTCATGGTTTTGGTGAGGCCAGTTCCACGGCTTGGCGTATGCAATTGGACTTATGGCTACGACAGTCCGGCTATCGGCGATACACCGGGTGCTCAAAGGCCGCGCAGCGGTGGGAGGCGGTAACGAAAAAGCCAAGTCCGGGACAACGGGATCGTTCGCGGCTCTCTGTAGTAGGGCGGCGGCAAGCTCTCGGCTGTGTTTGTCTCGAAATGAGCGATATCGGGCCATGCGAAGCGCAGCGGACAGAAACAGGCTGGAGAGGCTCGAAGTTAGCTTACACGCGCCTACGCTCGCGATGGCATAGGGCACTCGTGCGATTTTAGCCAGCACAGCCCATTTGAAAAGCGCATATGGGTGGCCCCAGGGGCCGCCCCATTCCTCGTCAAGCTGGCCGCCGCCTGACACGATAAGGAGGTCCTGAGTACGAAGGAACTGATACCCTTTGAAATAATGCCGAAGCTCTCTCCAGGGGCTCACCGCCACGGAGTGAATTGTCTTCAGACACAGCGAAAGCACAGGCATCTGCTTTCGCGCCTTCAATATCGGGACTGAACCCGCGCCTTTCTGATCCAATGCCCCACTGCCTCCCTGCTTTTGTTCAAGGGGATCCACCACGCTTCCATGAGACATTCGGTAAAACGGCCGGCCTAGGCCACAAAGGGGAAATGCCTCCGTCCCGTGACGCTCTGTGAAGTTTTCGCAGTTGAGCGAAATCCCTGAGATCGTAACATCGCGCATACGAGCCCGTAGGTTTGCCACCACCGCATCCTGGATTGCGGCATCGCCCAGATTACCGCCGCTGTATGGCGTCAGTAGCGCGATTCGTCGCCCTTGCTCGCCGCCAGTCATGCTGCTACGAGCACAATCGTTAGAGCGTGTTTCATAAAAAGGTTCGACCTCTGATTCACCTGACGGTGTGGACCCGGCCCCGCATGCAGTTTGCCGCTGTTTGGCCAGATCGATACCATCAGGTCACCTTCTTGACGCGATCAAGCGCCATAGTATTCTCTGTACTTCACAAATTCTCTAGAGCCTGTTATCAACTCTGTTCCATTGTTTGCATTGGGATAGGGAATTCCGGTCGAAGCTGTTCGTGCTCAAGGCATGAAGCCGAGATGGATGGGGTGTATACCGATCACTCTACGCTGTTCTCCGAGGGCTCACAAGGCGACGCATGCAACTGTGACAAATCCCAGTGTGAATCCTGGCATCAAGGCTATTAGCCTGGAACTCCAACGAGCCCTTTGTGGCCACTTCACCTAGTGTATAGCTTTTCTTTCTCCGATGCCGCCTTGTACATCTCTGTCGATACCTCACCACTCACGTCTTTCGAAACATTCCAAGAATCTTCCACCAAGTAGAGCGGCCTTCCTTTTCCTTCCTCATATATTCTACCCACATACTCGCCGAGAATACCCACCGCAACCAAAAGGGCCGCATTGCTTAAACACAAGACAACCATAAGTGAGGTCCAACCCGGAACAGTCTTGCCTGTAAAATGCTCAATCAAAGCACGGACAGCCTCTTCGATTGCCACGAAAGTCATTATCCCTGCTCCGAAAAAGCTAATCTTGAGAGGCAAGGCAGAAAACGAAACCGCCGCTGTCCACGCCAAAGAAACCATCTTTCGCAGTGGATATTTTGTCGTTCCAGCCACTCGCGGCCGCCTCTGGTACCGGACGCACGTCTGCGGAAACCCTACCCAAGCCACCATGCCCCTTAGAAAGCGGTGAACTTCGCGCATCGAACGGAGGTTATCAACACATCGCCGCGACATCAAACGGAAATCGCCTACATCCGGCGGCAACGTCTTCAGAAAGAAAATCCGCATGCAACGATAGAATAACCAGGCGGTAGATTTCTTAAGTACACTTTCACCGGTGCGCGCTACCCGCTGCCCACAGACAACGTCGTAGCCGGTGCGATACTGCTCCACCATTTGATGAATCACTTCGAGCGGATCCTGCAAGTCCGCATCGATGAGGACAATCGCGTCGCCTGTGGCATAATCAATTCCGGCTGTGGCCGCGTATTGGTGGCCAAAGTTGCGAGAAAGGCTCAGCACCTTTATGCGTTCATCTGCCTTACACCAATCGGCGAGCAGGTCAAGAGTGCGATCGGTACTTCCGTCATCAACAACTAGCACCTCGCAGGGGTACGGCGAGCTATCCAGAAAGCTTCTGAGCTCTGGAAGGAGCAGCGGCAGAATTGCCTCCTCGTTGTAGCACGGCATCACAATAGATACCAGCTTAGGACTTGGTCGAGGCTTGAGAGTGTTATGCGCCACAGGTATCATCCTCCGCAAATCTAACTAGAGCCTGTATTCTCTGGATGACGGAAGCTTATTCTGGAAACTGACAGCGTAAATTCCTATTTGCAAAGACCAGAACCTGAACCGGATCAAATCGCCCCATTTCAAGGCGAAAAGGTTTTTGGAAATACGGATCTAGAGAGAGACGGTCGGCGAATTCCAGATTATACTGATTATTCAGATTACTAGCTCTATCTCCGACGTCGCCGGCATAATATGGAGCTGTAATGACGATGTCACTCTCATTGGCTGATGCCATCACTCCCTGCCAATTCAACGGACCTTCTTCGTAGCGCCACAGCCACGTTACTTCCGGATACGGAAAGGTGGCGAGCGCAGTCGATGCGCCTTCCGCCGCCCAAGGGCGTTCAATCTGTGGCGGGTCAAAGGCTACCCCGCTTCCAAGATAGGAGATCTTCGGAGACGCAGCGCCGCAGTTGTGGCTTATTTCTAGAATTGGCGCCCAATCCCACTGATCAACAAGAGCCATGACTCGCCACGGGTACTGGCCATTCGCCGGCCCTAATTTCACGGGGTGATTATTGGGGAAAAAGATAGGGGCTGCAATCAGCGCTAGTTGCGAGCAAAACAAAACGCCCGATACTATCATGGGTACCCTGGCCGTCGCCCACCCGCTCCAATCCGCCAACGCGCCCACTGCAATTGCCAAGGGTATTACGGCAGGGGATATATGGCGCAGCAGCTCATTTCTGCCGGTAAGTTGTGCAAGTACGAGCGGAACCCCGGCGCAGGCGCATAACCACATAGCCAGTTTCCGGTATGAATCCAGAACAACTGCTTTCTTCACTATCACCTGGCGCAGCGCTGCAATCACAACCAAGGCGATCACGATAGTCAGTCCGTACCCCAAAAGGCTCTGGACAACCGTCCACAACCAGATCAGCCACATCGATCGCGAAGCTAATCCGAGTGAATTGGCTACGAATCCTCGAGCATACTGCGTATAGGATATCGCCGGCTTGATGTCCAAGATCCACCATGGCCCCGCTATCAGAAGCGCAAGCACCCCTGCTTTCCACTCTTTGGCCAAACTCGGAATTCCAAGATCGCGACGACGCTCCACTACCAACCACATCACCAGAACTGGCACTAGGATTGCCAGGAACGATGCCTTTGCCAGCAGCCCAACGCCGACAGATGTGCCCAAACATACCCAACTGCTCCAGTGACGTGGATTGTCAAACCAGATTCTAATGACACAATAGAGCATCGCCGCTGTGGCTAAGTACAGAGGGCCTTCTGTACTAAACCACATATTGGCACGAACCACTATCGGCGACAAGCAAAAAACCAAAGCCGCAAACCCGCCCCCCGCAGAACTTCCAATCCGACGTGCGGCTAGGTATACCAAGAGCGCGCTCAATGCAAAGCAAATTAGCGAGACCAGTCTCGCTAGAGCCGTATGGAAACCAAACAGACCAACGAGGGGTAGTGCAAAAACACGATAGGCTGGAGGGCGGCCAAAGCTCTTTAATAATATCCTTCCAGCAAGCCGAATCAGCATCCAGTGCTGAAGTCGCTGGCCATCGATCTGGGCTTCGTTTAGGTAGAGAGCCTCGTCCCAGCTCGTACCATACGGATGACGAAGGGACCAACAAATCGCCGCCCCCGCAATCACAACAAACGTGGTGAGCGCAAGAATGAGCCAGAAACGCGTTCCAGTCTTCACTTGTTCCATCGTTTTCTCCTATTGCGCTACGTCCAGCAGAGAAAGTATGGCATATCGCCGGTCTTACTGAATATTTGTGCCGGCGTGAGTGTTGCAGACCATCTCATAACTGCTTAGACTGCATGACGCCGAAGCCGCAGGCGCGCGGCGCTGTATTGAGAAGGGTGCGTTCCACCCAAAGCTCGCGCCTTTATCGCCCAACCAATCTTGCCTCTGCCATGCCTGATTAGCTGAAATAGGATACTTCTTCTGTCAGGCGAACCCTGCAAAGGTCAACCTTTTGCTTGTTCCTCTTATTGGAATACCAATCCATATTGATTAGTCCAATGTAGAGCGTCCAAATATGAAGTTTATCCTGAAACTCCTTACTGTCACCCGCACTGTTTCCGTATCCCTCTATCAAATGCCGCAACGCAAAGCGGTCTCCAAAGAAGAACTGCCATCGAGCGAACTCCCGAGCCGGGTCACCGCCTTGCGCAATTTCGAAATCCACAATGCCGGATACCTGACCGTCACAGATTAGGACGTGGCATGGCGCAAAATCGTTGTGGATAAGACGGGGAGAGATCGCGGGATATCTAACTGAGTATTCGTATAAAGCGTTGAGCGCCCGTTCTATTATTCCCGAATCAATATGTACTGCGCGGGCGACATTCAGGAAATGCTCTTTGCTTAGCTCTTCCTGCGACAACATATCTCCAATAGAATTATAATTACCGCTGCCGTTTTCGTCGAGTTCTCCAAAACCATTTGTTCTTATTGAATGAATTCTGGCCAGAACAGCTCCTGTTCTATGCAATAATGCCGCAACCGTTTCAGGTGAAAGGTTGTCCTTCGCGAGCTCATCCAGTGGTGTTCCTTGCAGCAATGTCTCTATCGATAGATTGAGAGGCCTGCCAGCATGCTCAATAGTTTCCACCGCAATCACGCAAGGAACGGGAACCCCAGCCCTTGCGCACTGTTCAATAGCCCATCGCTCAGCTCGAAATCTGGACCTTTCCGAGCGGGATGTCCTCACAATGACCTTTTGGCCATTTGCCAAGTCGACCGCGTATACCTCATTCGTTTCACCCTTTGTGATTTGTACTCTTCGGGCGACGGAGGAGCCGGTGGCTCTTTGGACGACAGCATCAATCACCGCCTGGGGTGAGTGAAAATGCTTCTCATACTTCGCTTTTAGGATCCTGCCCATTGTGAGAGCATAACGTCTAAAATCAGATGCTTCTCTCATAGATATCTCGCAGGATCGTCGGGAATCTTGTGTTGGCCTCAAGCCTCAAATGCGGGTTAGTATCCGTCTATAAAACTTCGGGGAGCGTACAATCGCGCCTTCTGCGACAGCGGCGGCGGAAAATCCCTAAATTTCCTTGTTGAGTACGGCAAGACTAACAGGGGATTTCGCAATAGTGCCGTGCCGAGTGACCGTCGGAAAACAGTTCACGATGCCGCGGATGCCCTCATCGGAACTTAGATAGATCGTTGCTGCTGGGGCCCAGCGGTCGTATGTCGTTTGTGTATCGTACCTGTAGACGAGGGAGGAGACATGGAAAATACCCGTGGCCAAGTTTAGACATAGTTCGAACGTGCAATTGAAAACCTCCCCTGCTTCGAGGGAAAAGCTGCCATGGCCAAGACGCTCCGACGAAGTGTCCAAGATGCTCTCAAACTTTTCGTCGGTTAAGTAGAGCGAGACCGACAACTTGCTGCAGGGTTTATAGGCAGTAACCTCTATATCGATCCACGCCTGCTCCCCGGACTGAAAGCGGGAACATTCTCCCAAATGGTTTCGAACAGTCACATTCGTGATCGCTACTTCTCTTGAATCAGCAGCCGATGAATGTATGTTCCGGGACCGGTTCAAATATGACGAGATCACTTCGTGCGTCGGCCCAATCGCGACCCTGTGTCCGCGCTCCAGCAGAAGAGTCCGAGGGCAGAACTCCGCCACGCTTTTCAGGTTATGGGAGACAAAGAGCACTGAAGCCCCCTCGGAAACTACCTCCTTCATACGCTTCAGGCATTTCAGCTGGAACACATAGTCTCCTACGCTGAGAACCTCATCCACGATGAGAACGTCGGGGTTGACATGCGCCGCAACCGAGAAGCCAAGCCGTGCGTACATCCCGGATGAATAGCGCTTAACCGGAGTGTCGATGAACTCTTCAATGCCGGAAAAGTCGATGATCTGATCGATCTTAGAATCGATCTCACGCCTTGTCATACCCAGGATCGTCCCATTCAAATAGATGTTTTCTCGCCCGGTCAGATCCTGATGAAAACCGGCCGATACTTCGATTAGTGCCGAAAGGCGGCCATTTACGAGCATCGAGCCCTTGGTCGGCTTCATAATACGGCTCAGGATTTTGAGGATGGTACTCTTGCCTGCGCCGTTCGGCCCTATGATTCCGAAGGACTCTCCGCGCTTAACTTCAAAGGAGATATCCTGCAGCGCCCAGAAGTCGCGCTTGTCGCGCTCACTAAGTTCCTGCTGACGAAACATCTTCCCAGTCAGGGCCGGCAGGAAATCCCGCAGTGAGTTGTAGACCTCACCCTTGCGAAACTTCTTGTACACGTGCTCCATACGGAGCGCAACATCGGACATCAAGATGCTCCGGTCAAATGCTTTCCGCAAACGCGGGCTCAAGGTGCTTAAAAAAGACATACCCGCCGAGGCTCGATACGAGCGCGAAGCCTAGCGCGTAAGCGAGCCACACAGGGTCAGGCGGCTGGTGCCGGACGATGCATGCGCTCAGCCCCTCAAGGATAGGGCTAACCGGATTGAGCAGAAGCCACTTGCCCTTGTCTCCGAACATGCCGACGTCGTAGAAGACAGGCGTGAAAAAGATCCCGAAAGTGAGGAACACCTCCACGATGAATTTCACATCGCGGAAGAACAGGCTGGCAGCCGATACGATCATCCCGATGCCGATGGCCGTAAGGACCATCGTCGCAAGAAGAAGTGGAATCCACAATAGATCGAGACCAACACCCACTCTGGCGGCGATCAGAAAGATGGTGAGCGCACACGACGCAACGAGGAAGTCGAACAGACTGGCCAGAACTGCCGAGATGGGGAAAATCTCCTTCGGGAAATAGATCTTTGTCACCAGGTCCTTGTTGTTGATGAGACTCAGACAGGAAAAGCGAATGCTTGATACAAAAAATGCCCACGGAAGCGACTTCACCGCCACGCTTGTGATGTCCGCTGTTCCGAGGGGTTTATGGGAAGCGAGAGCATAGGCGTAGCGCACCACGATACCCGACATTACGATTAGAATGGGCATGAGCACGGCCCACATGAATCCCATGACCGACTGCTTATAGCGAACCTTGATGTCACGATAGGTGATCATCATGAGCAGTTCCCGGTATTTGTTCAGTTCCTTCAGTTCCTCGCGCATACTCAGTTGAACCTGCGATCGACAGGCTTTACAGAACGCCCTTCAAGGTACTTATCTACGCCCTCATCGAGAGCTTTGCGATAAGCGACCAGGGCCTCGTGCGCCGCCTCAGCTGTGCGATGAATATCTTCGTCACTGTGCGAGAAGCTCACAACAAAAGACGGTGCGATTACGCCGCGGTGAATCATCTCCTGCATGAACAGCGTGCGGAACGGCTGCGAACGCTCGTGATTCTGGTCGCGCGTGGCGAAGATGAGATTGCACGGACGGCCGAGCAATTCGAAATAGCCTCCGAGGCGATTCTCCTGGATGGATTGCTCGACGAGCTTCCGCAGCAATTCTCCTTGCTGCCAAAGGACATCGACTACACCCCGCTGGGTGTAAACATGCATTGTCGCGATCGCAGCTGCGAGGGCATGCGTTTCTGCCCCGTGAGTCGTCGAAAGTAAAAAAACGCGAGGCTGATCGTGGTCCAAGCCGCCCAGGCGCATGATTTCTCGCTTGCCGGCCAACGCAGAAACCGCAAAGCCATTGGCCAGCCCCTTACCGAAGGCGGATAAATGCGGCACCACTCCGTGAAACTTCTGCGCCCCACCGAGATGCCAGCGAAAGCCTGTGATCATTTCGTCGAAGATCAGGAGCGCTCCCCGCTCTTCGCACAAAGCCTTCACTTGTTTCAAGTAGCCGGGCTTGGGCTGTGTTGCTGCCTCTGCCTCCATCACGACACACGCGATTTGTCCCTGGTACCGATCGAACAACTCCACAAGGCCGGCGAGATCGTTATAGTGAAACTGCACCGTCAGGTCTGCAACACAGCGCGGGATTCCCGCGTTCATTTCTCCTTTTGCAATGAACCAATCGTCGGTGGAAAAGAACGGCTGATCGCCACATATGGCGATCATTTCCCGATTTGTAAACGCGCGCGCAAGTTTGACGGCGGCTGTCGTGACATCGGAGCCATTCTTGGCGAACTTCACCATATCGGCTCCTTCGATAATCTTGAGAAACTCGCCGGCCGCCTCTACTTCAACTCTGGCAGGCCGCGTAAAATTCGCGCCAAGTTGCATTTGCCGGGAAGCTGCCTGCACAACGGGCTCGAAAGCGTGCCCTAATGTAACTGCCCTCAACCCCATCCCATATTCAATAAACTCGTTCCCATCGACGTCCCATGCATGACAGCCTTTGCCACACTCGATAAACGCAGGGGCACATTCGGGAAACTGGTCGTCGCCCTTAGCGTAGGTATGCGCGCCACCTGGGATAAGTTCGTGCGCTATGCGCCGAAGGGCCTGGGAAGCAGAATGAATGTTGAGATGCTCGCTGCCGGGCATATAGAGGTTTTTCTGGGGACTGACCATCGTAGCTCTTCTTTCAGGCGAGGGGATCAATCACCATCTTACGCGTGTAAAACGCTTCAGCATATCCGCTGGCCGCATTTGATTCCATTCCGCGAAGCCTCATCAAACCAAGAAAGGTATCGTCGCGAAACCATGGTTTCATTTGCTGGGACTCAAAGATCGTAACCAGACTGCTCACCTTTTGCCGGACCGCCCATTCTTCCAATGGAACAAAGGTGTTCGGCCGACCCAGATCTCCATCGAATTTGGGGATTTCGTATTCCAGAATTAGATGATTCCGGAAGGTATTCCACGTGAGCTCGCTCACAAGCCGATGGTCCTGGTGCGCATCGCCTTGCCAGTGGGTGAAAATCAAGTCCGGATTGATACGCGATTTGATTTCCTCAAAGAAGTCCTTCACCGCCCCGCCTTCATATGGCAGATAGCCGTCCCGGAACTCCTTCAAGTAAACTTCACTTTCGCAGCCATCGGTGAACAGTTGAGCAGCCCTCCGCGCCTCCGTCTGACGTGCCCCAATGGCGCTCAGCACGGCCCAGCAGAATCTTGGTTTCGCGTCGCTTCGGCTCAGTTGCAGCAGGGTCGCGCCGCAGCCAATCTCAATATCGTCAGAGTGCGCTCCAAAACAAAGAACTGTGAGCTGCCTCCGGCGGTCGTTGTTCCAACTTATCTTCATCATGCGGTGGCCTGCGCCTGAATTCCGTTCTTCCAAACACGCCAAGGCGCCGAGCTGGAGGCCTCGAGCTCATCCAGAATTTGCTTGTCCTTAAAGGTGTCCATGCACTGCCAAAAACCTTCGTAGCGCCGCGACCAAACCTTGCCTTCAGCTATCATCCGCCGCATCGGTTCATAGACGAGCTCCTCACCGGGCCTCAGGTAGCGAAATACATCTCTAGTGAGTATAAAATAGCCACCGTTCACCCAGACGTTTGAATCCTTCATGCAACGGATCGCGGCAACGGACCCGTCTTCTCTTAGTTCGACTGTATCCAAGCTGCTGGCGCGAGGCTGAACAGCGAGAAAGGACGCATATGCATCGCGCCGTGCAAATTCTTCGGTCATCTCCGGTAATGGAAAATCCGTCAGGCCATCACTGTAATTGGCGAGGAATACATCCTCGCCTTTGAGATACGGCTCGACCAGGCGCAGACGATCGCCGATGGAGGAGCGGAGTCCGGTATCGACAAAGGTGATCCGCCAGTCGTCGATATCGCGCTGCATAAACTCCAGTTCACGTCCTCCGTGCGAGAATACAAAATCATTCGACACCGATTCCTCATACTCGAGAAAGTATTGCTTGATTACGTTCCCCTTGTAGCCCAGGCATACTATGAAGTCCTTGTGTCCAAAATGGGCATAGTACTTCATTACATGCCACAACACTGGGCGCGAGCCTACGGTCACCATGGGTTTCGGTACATCTTCGGAGTAGCCACGAAGCCTCATTCCGGCGCCACCGCAAAACAACACCACTTTCATTTTCGTTCCTCCAATACACGATCCCCAGAGCAGTCTGGCGACCTAATCTCCCTAACTCCCAAGAACGTGCGCCTTCTGGGCGGTGAGAACCAGAGCGCTGTTGCTGGACTACTGACGATCTCAATAAAGCACGAGGGCCTCATCTGGGAGGTGCGCCAAGTCGGTCCCTCGAAGATAATCACCGATGGTTGTCCCC
The DNA here is from genome assembly GCA_049511595.1 of Occallatibacter sp. GTDB lineage: Bacteria > Acidobacteriota > Terriglobia > Terriglobales > Acidobacteriaceae > Telmatobacter. The sequence continues at coordinate 18,771 of JBEKXX010000197.1, forward strand.
GTGCATGCCGAATCGACGTTGTTCGCTCCGGCCTGGCCGACCAAGTCGTCGACGTGCACCGTTCGAAAGTCGATGCTGTAGCGTGTCACAGGCGATGTATTCGGGACGGTTGAATGCAGATGTGCCGCGGAGAACTTGTATGCGCCGCCGACGGGACACACCAGGCGGATTTGCGGGTCCAATTCGATCGGCTCTTCAGCATGCGGCTGAACCCGCGTGTCGGCCTTCACGTGTTTTGCGGCGTTAAACCGGCTCTCCTGATTCCACCTTTGATAGTCGTATTGGCTCGATCCGTTTTTTATCTCACGGCCGAAGTAATGGGGATGCAAGGCCATGCAATTTTCGCCGTTCAGCTCATAGACCGGCATCCACCAATTGATCTGGCACATTGGAGCCGAGTACCAAGTGTCGCGATGGGGGTGGAAGGCGTACGCGATTCCGGATTTCAGATAGTCCCCTGGAAATGCCGTACGCAAGCGGGGTACATCGAAGTAGGTTTTCTCAAGATCGCACCCCGATTCAGCCAGAATTCCCTGAATGCATTCTTTGGACTGAGGGTGATGAATGAACTTGGGCTTAAGCGCCGCGAGTATTTCAGCACAATTTTCGGCAGGTAAGCTCTCGCTCACCCGCAAAGGGTCAAATGGATGAAAGGCTTCTTCAATCAGTTCCTGCGCCAAGCGGCAAAGTCTCAAAGTGTTCTCAGTTGGAGAATGGACGAAAATCGAACCGCCATAAAGAGCTCTACGCCGCGAATCATCGCTCATTGTTGAATCGACAAAAATGTTCATGACCGGCCTCCTTTTCTGCCGTGATGCTTTAAAGGCCGAACCCCACACCCGACTCCACTACGCAATACGGAGCTTCCGACATGTCCTAATAGACTGCCAGCCGAGGAACCGGTACCACAAACCGCGCACCCCAGTCCCGGACATACTGCAACTGCTGCATGATTTCACCCTTGAGATTCCACGGGAGAATCACGATGTAGTCCGGCTTAGCCTCGCGGATATGGTCTGGATGATAAATCGGTATGCGGCTTCCCGGAAGATAGCGTCCTTGCTTGTGCAGACTGCGATCCACCGTGTATTCGATCAGGTCTTTGCCGATGCCGCAATAATGCAGAAGTGTGGCGCTCTTGCCAGGCGCTCCATAGCCGCAGACCTTCTTGCCTTGGCTGGCCGCAGCGACCAGGAAGTCGACGAACTCGAGCTTTGTTCCTTTAACTTGCCCTGCAAAGCTCTCATATCCTTCGACCCTGTCCAGCTTTGCACTGACTTCGTCGCTCAGGACCTTTTGAAGGTTTGGCGCAACCGCATGAGTAGGGCTTTCGGCGCGGCATGCAAACACGCGTAGCGAACCCCCGTGCGATTTGAGCTCCTCGACGTCGAAGACACGCAGTCCATGGGCCTCCATGATCTTGATGGTGCTGATCAGGGAGAAATAAGAGAAGTGCTCGTGGTAAATGGTGTCAAATTCATTGAGATCAATCAGGCGAAGCAGGTGCGGGAATTCAAGGGTAAGGACGCCTTCCGGTTTCAAAATGATCCGCAGACCTTCCACAAAATCGTTCAGATCGGGAACCTGCGCGAGGACGTTGTTACCAATAACGAGGTCGGCAGTGCGCCCTTCGGCAGCAAGTTCCTTTGCCACCTGCGTCCCGAAGAACCGCACCAGCGTCGGAATGCCCTTTTCAATTGCGGCCTTAGCGACATTGGCGGCTGGCTCAATGCCGAGAGCGGGAACACCCTCGCGTACAAAATACTGCAGCAGGTAGCCATCGTTGCTTGCCACTTCAGCCACAAAACTTTGCTTTCCGAGACCGAAGCGCGACCGCATCTCGCCGCAGTATTTTTCGCAATGCCTGAGCCAAGAGTCGGAGTACGAGGCGAAGTAGGGATAGTCGCTGAAGATGTTTGCCGCGCTTTCATACTGTTCCAGTTGCACCAGCCAACATTTCTCGCAGATGTAGACGTGCAGCGGGTAGTAGACCTCGCCGCGATTCAGATCGGCAACCGAAGGATAGGTTTCGCACAGCGGGGACATGCCCAGATCGACGAAAGTCCTATGCAGCCCCGCACCGCAAAAGCGGCAGGTTCCGGCGGAGGTCTTGGCATCGACTTGCTGAAGCACTGTCATCGTGGCCATGGTCTGTTTCCGCTCCCCTTCAGCCGCGGACGGAGGTCTCGGCAAATTTGCCGATCCAGCGCAAATCGCTGTCCAAGCTTCCAGCCTGCTGCAGACGGTGAATTTCGCGGATACGAACGTAGCGCCCTTGCTCGACTTCCGCCGCGGTCAGCCCAATCCTGCGATACGCGTCGTAAAGTTCCCGAGCACCTTTTCGCGCGGTCCATAGCGGCCGAAATCCCGGGACAAGACGGCTGATCTTGTCAAAGCCGACGCGATAGCAGCGCAGATCCGGGCCGCCGCCCGGTGCGTACTCGATGCGGCAGCCGGGAACAACCTCGGCAACGATATCCGCAAGTTCCCGGATGCGGAAGTTCTCGTCATAGCGCCCAACATTGAAAGTTTGATTGTGAACCGCTTCGCGTGGTGCATCCAGAACAGCGACGACGGCCGCCACGATGTCGCGAATGTGAACGATCGGACGCCAAGGAGTTCCGTCGCTCTTGATGTAAACCCGGCCCGTGGTGAACGCCGATGCCACCAGGTCGTTCAACACGATATCCAAGCGCAGACGCTCAGACACGCCGTACGCCGTCGCATTGCGCATGTACGTCGGGCTAAATCCGTCGCTGGCCAACTGCGCGATGTCGCGCTCTGCCCGAACCTTCGATTCACCGTAGGAAGTGACCGGATTCAGATCGGAGGTCTCGTCGAGAAAATCGTCTCCGGCGGCGCCGTAGGTACTGCAAGACGATGCGAAGACAAAGCGCGTTACACCCGCCTCTTTAGCAAGTCTCGCCAGCCGAACCGACACGTGGTGGTTAATGTCGTAGGTGAGCTGCGGATCGATATTCCCAAGGGGATCGTTCGACAACGCAGCTAAGTGCACGACCGCATCGAAACCTGCAAGTTCGGCTCCTGTAAGGTCGCGCAGATCTTTACGGATTTGGTGGATGCCCGGGGCTGAATCGCCAAAATCGCAATTTGCAAAGAGATCGGTATCCAGCCCGACGACCTCGTGGCCGGCAGTGCGCAGAATGGGCCCGGCAACTGCTCCGATATAACCCTTATGTCCGGTGATCAATACTCTCATGTAGTGTCTTCACTCTCGATTGACATTTGCCGGCGACTATCTCCATTCGGTGATCGACGCCCGCAGCCAGCGATCCGGAAGTTCCATAAACCGCCATCTGTATGAAACGACGCGGAGATCACCAAGCGCAGGAATCATCCAGTGCGGAATGGCGGGCAGAGGGCTGTACTTAATCAACTGGTTGCCGCCCATTCGGTACGGGTCGATCTGGGCCATGGATTCAAGATCGTCCGGCAATTCAATTACAAGGTCGCCTGAGCTGGGGCTCTTGGCGGCGTGACAAACAAACCTTCGATAGCCGACGCAGAGGCCATCTTTCCCGAATGCCGGAGTGACAATCGCAGCAGTGTTCCAATTCTCCGAGCTTGCCGCCTCGCCTTCCCCTTCCACTCGTACACCCCGATAAACAAGATAAGACGCAAACTCGGTAAGAGGGTAAGTATCCGAAAATGGGAAGAAGAGTCTCACCGCATAATTCGCGTTAGCTTCCGACTGGGCCACAATCGCGTCGGCTAATATTACCTTCGCGTGAATCATGTTTTCCCGCTCATAAACATGAAAAGCTGAGAATGAGAGGTTCTGCAGCGTGACTGCAAATACCAATACCGATGTGGCTACCCTGCTCCACGGGCGCATTTTGTTCCACGAGACTGCGAGGAGCCGGCCAACATACAACAGAGCAATGAAGTCCACCGGAGCTAAATAGTAGGGCCTAACCATTCGCAGGTAAATGTAAGCGGCGTAATAAGCGACACCACCGAATGCCAGCCCATCCCAAAACGGAGATGGCGTCAATCCGCGGCGAAAGATCAAGTAGGCCCTGCTCGCCAGAACGACAACCAAAAGCAACGCCAGCAAGTCAACTCTCAGATAATACCAGGCAGCCGTCTGCAATGAAGAGCCGTATTCATTTGCATATTTCATATTGGGGTGACGAAACATAACCGATGCGTAGTAAAGCAAAAAGATTATGACCAAGGAGATAAGACAGAGATCGAGGCGACTTCTCCGGTCACGAAATTGACCCCAGTCCCAACCCTTTCCATTTGTTCCTCGGCAGCGTAATATCAATCTCCCGGCTGCGAACCCCAGCAATAGTAGAAACGCTATCTCCTTGTAATAGATCATGATCTGAGCCGAGATTGCAGCAGCCACCGCCCATGCTGTAAACCGAGTGCGATCGAAGAGTACGACGAATAACAACATGCAGGCGAGCCAGAAGACTACGTTGCGCTCTTGGAATACTAATCCAGTGAATGTGAAGACTGTGCTCAACAGAATGAGGTAAAGGGCGGTGAGGCCGGCTCGGGCTTTTGCGTTCAGCCCGTTGATTAAAAAGAGTAGAATGCAGGAGACGATTAAGAGTTGAGCTATGGATACGGCATGGTATCCCACGGCCGATGTCGTAAGGTGACGTATCAAGTTGAATTCTTGATCGCCCAGTGGGAAGAACCGTCCGCTGTCTGACCAAATCGGCGGCCCGAAGTTGCGGCCCCGGAGTGAATAAAGCGTGTACCAGGAGTCGTCGTAGTCGGCAAAAGCCTCCCACTTCAAAGCTATGGCAAGATAACCTGCCAGAATGGACCCCACCAAGATTGCAGTAGCAAGGGAAGCGATCGGACGCCAGGCGCGTCGCGTTTGAGGTACGGCAGGTTCTCTACTCTGCTCAGGTTCGGGAACAGATCGGCGTCCAACCACCCAGGCCACGGCAATCGCTGCTGTCCCCGTCATCAAGACATAGACTGCAAGGAAGTGGTCGACGCGGGCTCGCCATACCTCTTTTAGGATTTGTAGAAAGAATTGCATCACGTGCGCACTTTTCTCTGGCCTTCATCACCAGCCAGGGCGTCCATTGTTCCCGACGGCCGGGGCCCTGTTTTGCTCTGGAATTGGATACGTTCGCAATCCGCCTGCGTCCCTCTTTAGGGCTAACCGCCGCTCCCGCTCTCAGCTGCCTCAGCCAGCAAGCCGCTCTGCAGGAGGAGCTCTGCCGCATCGTGAATCGCGGCAAACGGCAGTCCTGAGCGCTCCGCAATATCCAAAAGCGAATGATCGCCGTCGGACATATTCAGAACCCAAAGCCGGGCATTTACTTCTACGTCAATTGACTCCCCGCCGGTGCTGCGATATAAGTTTCTCTTCCCGAGTTGGGGCTCGCAATAGGGGTTCCGGTTAAGATACTTTTTATTCTTTTCGAGTACGTCGAAGATAGAGGCGCACAAGCGCAACGACCGAGCCATCTGTTCCGGACGAATGAAGTTTAGATTGTCCGCCGACGTGTGGTACTCAGGAAAGGCCCCCCATACACTCCGCATCAGGCATCCAACCGGAAGATTGAAACCAGGTGAGCAGTATTGCCGTTCATCATATCCGTATGGTGAAAAATCAAGGACTTCTGCCGGCTCGCCGCAGTGACGCAGGACATGTGCCGCGGCGCGGTCGATCTCCGCATCCCCACGCCGGCTCTTCTTATAATGAAACCCCCCTGAGTCGCCTACACAAGTCAAGACCAATCCATGCCGGACGCGCGCAGCAGCCTCCCGATTCCGCGCCAGCCAGGCGATCGCCCCAATCGTCCCCGGAATAAACAGAAACCGATACGAATATCGCAGCTCCCGCCCGGACAAAAGCCGAGCAAGAAATGTTGCCACGGTCAGCCCGGAAAGATTGTCGTTCGCCAGGGATGGATGACACGCATGCGCCGATATCAGGACTTCTTCGGTGGACGCGCCCGGCAAAAAGCATTCCGCCCAGGTGAGGCAGCCATCCTCAAGCGTCGAATCAATGCATACCTCATACTCCGCATCCTGGAGTTGCCGCAATCGATTCTGCGAAAGGCAGAAACCCCAGTCTTCCCGGTAATAGGCCGTTCGATAGGGAATCCAGTCAGGATGTTCTGGAAGAGTGAACAGACGATCTTTGAGTTCGCTGAGCAGAAGCCTGGCGCTGACCGGCACGCTGTAATTCACGACATGAAGATTCGACTGCTGGAAATCCACGACACGCGCCCCGGTTGAATCCTTTATATAGGCATCGCGAATGTTCCATTCCCTGGGAACCACCCAGTCAAAGACTTTCGTTCCGCTCGCGACTTCGTGGAGCTGAACAGGAATAAGCTTCTGAATCTGTTTGAAAGTTTCGCGAATGCCCTCGCCCGTGATGCTCCGGCAAATGGGGTAAATCTCCGCAGCAAACCGGTGCATTTCGATGCCAAGGTCCGATGGATTCATTCCTTCGAATTCATTCATAGGGAAACAAAGTCGGGATAACTTCGATCGCGATCGGAGATTACCTTTACTTCCGCAGGCCAGGCAATTGCGAACGCTGGATCGTTCCAGCGCACTCCGCGACCGGCTTCGGGATGATAAAACTCGGACATTTCGTACGAGACCTCGGTCTGGTCCTCCAGCGTCAGAAAGCCGTGTGCGCACCCTTCCGGAATGTAGAGCGCAAGACGATTGGCGGCGCTCAAGGTCAAGGCAAACCATTGCCTGTAGGTAGGCGAGTCGGGCCGGAGGTCAAGGGCCACATCGTAAAGGCTGCCTTTGGTACAACGAACCACCTTTGCCTCCTGCCAGGGTGGCGACTGGTAATGAACTCCGCGCAACGTTCCCCTTAGCTCGTTGAAGGAAATGTTGCACTGCGCAATCCGCGGCGTCAACCCATGGCTTTTGAATTCGTTCTCACACCACGAACGGGCAAAGAAGCCCCGCGCGTCACGGTTGAATTCCAGCTCGATTGCGAAAACTCCGGGAATTCCGGTCTTATGAAAGATCATTCGGTGCTTCCGATCCCCGGCTCGCCGCACGCTGAAACTCCGCCGAGTTTCTTTCTTAACGAGTCGGAACCGCGTCGCGTTCGATTCGCGCCGCCGACGCGCGCCGAATTCTCAGCCATTGCTCGAACAGGACCAGGCTAAAAAGTACCTTGTGATGGTCACTTTGCCCCGACTGGTGCTCCCTCAATAGCTTCTGCACGGCCGATGGACGCAGGTATTGATACAGCAGCGACTCACCGTCCATCAGGAAATCGCGCACTTTGCCGTTTATGCTCTTCCGGAACCAATCGTCGGTCACGTTGACGGCAAATCCGCGCTTCTTTCTGCGCAGAAACGACTTAGGAAGAAACTGTTCGCAGACGCGGCGATGAATCCATTTCCGCGAACCGTACCGCACCTTAAAGCTGGCCGGCAACCGCTCGACATATTCGACAAGCTCCTTGTCAAGGTAAGGAACCCTGGCCTCCAAACCATGCGCCATGGAAAGCTTGTCGCCGAACATCAAAAGCTCATCGGGTAGCGTGGAGCGGATCTCCAGGTACTGCAGGCCGCCGAGTTCGTCGGTATCGCTCATAAGTGGTTCAAGGTCGCGCCAGCACTCCAAAATGGCGTCTCCTGCATTCGCCTCCAGCAGGCCTTCCTGAAACAACTCATCGATCTCCGGTCCAGGAAGCAGAGACAGCACATGCTGATAGCGCTGCAGCCTGTCCAGAACGTCGAGCGAGTAGAGGCCGCGCTTCAGTGTCTCATTTCTCGGCAGCCGGACGATGAACTTCGCAGCCGCGGCCCGCATCCACGGGGGCGCCGCGCTCCAGACGGCCCCATAACGCACGCCAAGATGACGACGATACCCGCCGAAAAGCTCGTCTGGGCCCTGCCCGATCAGAGCGACCTTCACGTCCTGACGCGCACGCTGACAAACAAAATACATCGGAACGATGGAGGAAGACGCGATCGGCTCTTCGAGGCACGCAACGATGTTTTCCAGAGAGCCTTCGAACGTCGCCCTGTCCAGTGTGACCGTCGCATGCTGCGATGAAAAATGAGAAGCGGTCACCTCCGCGTCTCTCAGTTCGTCATCAGAGAAGCTGGAACCGTATCCCACGGTATATGTGCGCCAGGATCCTCCGTACAGGTTCATGAGCGCCAGCAACATGCCGGAGTCTACCCCGCCGCTGAGCAGGAGCCCCACAGGAACATCGCTGAGGAGATGCCGCTTCATCGCCTGCTTGTACAGTTCGAGCAGGTCTTCGCACGCTTCTGCATCGGATTTTGGCGGCGATACCGGTGTGGGGCGATATTTGTACCAGCGGCGCACCTTGCAGGAACGTTTTTCGCACACCAGCATCGTTCCCGAAGCCAGCTTCCGGATTCCGCGAAAGATCGTATAAGGAGAGGGTGTGTACCGGTAGCGCAGAAACAGGTTCAGAGCGGTATGATCCACAGTCGCAGTTTCTCGCGCTGTCGCCTCGACTGCACGAATCTCGGATCCGAAATAAAGGCATTCGCCATCGATGCGGTAATAAATCATCTTGATGCCAAAGCGATCCCGGGCGATTACCAGCTTTTCCTTCGCAGTGTCCCAAATGGCCAGCCCGAACATCCCGTTCAGGTGGTCAAACACCTCCTCGCCCCATTGCTTGTACCCATAAATGATGACTTCGGTATCGGAGTTCGTGCGGAACCGATGACCATAGCCTTCGAGCTCGCGCCGGAGCTCGGGAAAGTTATAGATCTCGCCGTTAAACACCACCCAGACCGTTTCCTCCCGATCGGCCATGGGTTGATGGCCGCCCGCCAGGTCGATAATGGACAATCTGCGAAAACCCAGTCCCAGCGGCCCCGCAAGATAGTAGCCCTCGTCGTCCGGCCCGCGATGAGCAATGCTCCTCGCCATCGCCGCGAGGTCCTCGCGAAGAACCGGAGCTCTGTTCCCGAAGTTATATTGTCCGCAGATTCCGCACATAGTAACCGGCTATTGCCGCTCTTCCGAACCGTGATTGATGCCCGAAGAATTCCGGTAGAGAAGGAAGCTAAGACTTCTGAAGAACTGCGACTGCGCCCACCGATGCATCGGTACATTGTCCCAACCAAGCAGAAGCTGCCGGCTGCGAAACGACCCGTCGGCCTTCTGCCATACCGAAAAATCCACGGCGCGCGCGAGGATCCGATCGAGCGCCGGAAAGCGGCCCTGCAAGAGCACAGCGAGATTGATGCACTCAGCGTAATCGTACAGTTCGCGGCGGTACACGGTGAGCCGCGGACGGCGAGAGAACGGTTTCGGCAATCCACGCTCATCGAACAGATTGCCCACGTAATACTCGACGCCGCGCTCAATGGCCGCGGTGCAGGCGCGATCGCCGGTCAGCGCCTCGACTTTGGCCAACGCCTTCAGAACAAAACAAGTGTGAAAGTGATCGACAAAGTCCCTTTCGCCATCGACCGAGTAGTACCAGGAACCATCGGGGTTTTGCGACTCAAGGACAAAGTTGAGATTCCGGCCGGCGATTTCCCGGTAGCGCGGTTCGCCGAAATCGACAGCTGCCCGGGTCAGCAGAAAGCCCCGATAGGCGCTCGCGTTGATCACCCCTCCGTGTTCCTTTGGGTCCGGGTTATACGAGCAGCTCGACGCCGTGGGAGAGGCCGGATAGTCGTGGTAGTCACTGACCGCGTGTTCCGCGATCGACCGCATAATGTCGCGCCAGCGCCGGTCCCGATCGATGCGATGGACTTCAAAAAATGCCTCGTAGACATACGGAACGGTCGTAATGAGCGGAGTCTGAGCCCACATCGTTCCCCGCCGGGTTTCCCAATTGAATGGATAGCCCCAGCAGTAGTTCTCATATCCCGGGCAGCGGGTCGTTTCCAGTACTTCGAGGAAGTGAACCGCGCGGCGGTAGTACCGTTCGTCGTTCAGAACCTGCGAGAGCATGGCGAAACCCATCGCGTAGTGAGCATCCGCGATGGGGAACCTCTGTGGCTTCCAGAACAGGCTCCGCGCTGAGGGCGCAAAGGCCTCGGAAAAGATCATCGGAGCAACCGCGAGCTTACCGAGCACAGGTCTGCGATAGTACAGAGCTTTGGCGGCCCGGCCCAGATCGCTGGCGAAAAAGCTCTGGTGGTCGTACGACGCTTCTCCAAAGCGATCGAGCCAATCCACAAACCGGACGACCGCCGTCCGCACTTCGGCAAGATCCGGGCGGACCGTTTCGGTTCTCTCGAGCACGGCTGTCGTCATGGAATTCAGTTGCCCTCTTTTCCCAAGGCGCTTGCGTTGAAATTGTCCACCCGCTTCAGCCGGAGCAGCGAACCAAGAATCGACCGCAGTTTCCGCATCTGCTCTTTGCGATGAAACCGCATTAGCTCGGCGGAGACGGGCCGTTCCACTCGCCGTGCAAAGGCACAGAGATATCCCAGGCCCAGAGCCATCCCGTTCACCAGATACGGACGTTTGGTCATTCTGTACACAACCCGGAAGATTTCCCATACCGGGTGTCCGCCGAGGTAATAGTCCTTTTCGCCATAGGAGAAGCTCGAAGCCAGACGGCCTCGCTCGGCGGTTCCCATGGCGCGATGATGAAAGAAGCACTTTTCCCGGAAGGAGCGCGTTTTCCAGCCCATCATGCGAGCAGTAGTCACTGCCATCCAGTCGATTCCGCCAGCCTTATTCGGACGATAGCCGCCGATTTCCTCAAAGCAGCGGCGGCGAAAGAGCTGACACTGCCCGGAGACATGTGTCTGCCCTTCGAAGCTATCGGTCGATGAGCTGTAGCCGTGCTCGCGGAAAATAGTACCGGCCACCCCAAGCTGGGGATCCTTTTGGAACTCTCCCATCAGGAACTCAAAGTGATCCTCATCCAGAGATACGTCGGCGTCGAGATTGCCAATCACCTCATAATCGAGGTCCCTGACCTCTTCCCAGCCTGCATTGAAGGCCCATACCTTGGCGGCAAAATGACGCTCCTTGCGAAGTGGACGGTTGACCAACCTGATCCACGGGTAATCCGCCAGGTACGGACTCACCAGCACCGCGGTATCGTCGGTCGAGCCATCGTTGACGATCACCCACCGCAGAGGAAGAACCGTCTGCCGGATCACCGACTCCAGTGTTTTCTCGATGAATGCTGCTTCGTTGCGGGCGGGAGTCACCAATACATAATCGGCCGGGGAACTTGTCATGATCTGCCTCGGGACTGGACCTTTCCGGCGGTAGCATTGAGAACCGAGCCGGAGCGGCTGTCGCTCGATTCGGCCGAGGCATAGACCGAATTCCGATGGTCGGCAAGCGCCCTATCATACATATCTTCCGGCTCGTAGACCGCCACATGGCTACCTCTGCTGGAAAAACGGAAGGGGACACACAGCAGATGCTTCAGCTTTTCTCTCACAGCTTCCTGCCGATAGGGCGGCACGCAAAAGAGCATGAAACCGCCGCCTCCCGCCCCCAGCAGTTTGCCTCCGACGGCGCCTGCGCTCCTCCCGGCCTCATAGATCTCATCGATTGCCGCGTTAGAGATTTTTTCGGTTAGCGAGCGTTTGATCTTCCAGCCCTCATGTAGAAGCTGGCCGAATTCATCGATTGGACACCGGGAATCGGCAATGATCTCTTCTCCCCGATCGACGATTTCCATGATTGCCTCTAACTCCCGCTGCTTTTGCGGAGTAATCCTCAGCTGCTCCCGCGCGACTTCGGATGCTGTTCTTGAGAATCCGGTGAAAAACAGGACGAGGTATTGCTCCAGCTCTGCAATCCTGCTTTGCGACGCCAGGATTCTCCTGACCTCAAACGAGCCGTCTTGGAGAAAGTCTATTCTGTTGAAGCCGCCATAGGCCGCGCTGATCTGATCCTGAGCCCCCACTGCCTCTCCCAGAAGGTTCTGCTCGACGTGGATGGCCTCCCGTGCCAAGGTTTGCTTGTCACGCATCTGATTTTTGAGCGCATAAAGACCAAGAAGCAACCCAACCGTGAAGGCCGAACTGGTGCCGAGGCCCGTCCGGGCCGGCAGATCGGCAATGTGATGAATCTCGACGCCTTCGCTCATGCCAAGGTACTGGAGACACGCACGAACCGAAGGATGCTCGATCGCGCTGTTGCTGACGACATTTTCCACCTTCGAATAGGAAACCCGGCTGTGATACTCGAAAAACGGTGGCAGACGTCGACAAGTAATATAGCAACTCTTGTCAATTGTGGTGGAGAGGACGGCCCCGCCGTGCTCACGGGACCAGACCGGATAGTCTGTCCCCCCACCGAAAAAAGAGATCCGCATCGGCGTGCTCGTGATGATCATTGCTTCATCCTTTTGCGTCTCGCATAACGGCCTAAGCAATCTCGGTAACTCCAGTTAGCGATGCCACCGAATGGCATATCGCTCCTTGTGTCACATGAAATGTACTCAGTCGAAGTTGCTCGTAGCATCCCCGCGAGTTCTAAACTACGCTATCCCAATATTTCAACATCGACGAAACAGTTTCCTCAATCGACAGTAGGGGTCTCCAGCCTGTTTTCTTAGAAAACTTATTACTGCTTCCAAAGATAATCTTCTCGTCCGATGGCCGAATTAAACGTCGCGAGACCTGAATTCTTGGCTTCACTCCCGACAATCGAATCGCGGTCCGCAGTAGTGTCCCGATCTCCTGCGTAGATGTTGCACATAGATTGTATGTCTCTCCTGGGGCGCCCTTTAGCGCCGCAAGATAGAAGCCGCGTACTGTATCTGTGACATCGAGGAAGGCCCGGCGCGATGTGAGGTTGCCAACTTCAATTACCGGCGGCTGCAGACCTTTTTTGATACGAACCAATTGCCGGACAAAATCCGACGGGGCGTCATCGGTTTTTCCTGGTCCCGTAGTGTTAAACACCCGCAGGTTGACTGTTGGAATCTTGTAATCGAGAAAATACTCCCTGGCCAGCAAATCCAGGCAGACTTTGCTAATTCCGTAGGGATGAAGGGGGCGCAGCGGCTGGTCCTCGGTGACCGGTATGCGAGACGGCGGAACATACCCATATTCCGCACTCGAGCATGCCGACACGACAACGGGAGGCCTCTTCATGTATCGTACCGCTTCAAACAAGTGCAGCGAACCCATAATATTTGACTCAAATGTCCGCACTGGGTCAGCCCAGGAAGCCATGGGCAGGCTCTGTGCTCCCAAATGGAAGACATGTGAAGGTTCGTACTCGTTCAGAACCTGCGATACACGCTGGCCGTTCCGTAGGTCACATTGCACAAAGCGCGGTTCCGCTGCCGTTGAGAATGCGGTGCGGCCCTCCATCAGATAACTTCCAATGACATCCCATCCACGGGCATGAAGGAAGCTAACCAGGCGAGAGCCAATAAATCCCTCCGCTCCTGTGACAAGTGCTATCTTCGTTTTTGACATGACAAACTTTAGCTCACAATCTCGGCCAAACTTGTAGGAGGCACGGAACGCGATCTGGCAAGCAACGACCAGAGCGACATGAGGTCTTCGCGCATCTGAGGTAGAAGCAGCGAGAGTAGGCAGCCAAGCGTAAACCCTAGAGCGGTAACTAACAGTGCGGCGACAGCTCCGCTGGGGGCAAAGTAGTGCAGCGCCACTTGCCCTGAAGAAGCACCAATAAGGCACAGTAAGACCGGGTAGAAAATAGCCTGCCCGAGCCGGCGTAGAGTGATTCTCGTACCTCGAAAACTGAACTTGAGTATCCCGGGAAAGATGAGCAGGAGAACAACGGAACTGCAGAGCGCCACATATCGGATACCAAATGGGAGGCCGAGGGCATAGCTACCAATCATAATGGGAGCAAGGACAAGTGCCATTTGTAGCAGGCGCAGCGACTTTCCACGGCTCACGAACAGCCACACGGTCGCATCCATCAGCAACTGTCCTAAAGCGAAGATAGCAAGGAGTTGAAAAACAGGCGCTGCTTCTCGCCAGCGGCTTCCGAGCGTCAAAACTATAACGGGGTCGGCCGCCACAAAGAGGTAGCCAAAAATGGGCGCACTGACCCACATGATTACATTCACAGCACGAAGGTAGTATCGTGCGAGGCGCTCGGGATCGTCCTGAACTCTGCTGAACGCTGGAACCGCAACGGCCCGGGCCGGGGTCCCCAGTTGGCGGACTGGGAGCATCAGTAGGTTGTAGGCTCGTGAGTACAGACCGAGCGGGCCTGCTCCCCAGTGCCATCCGATCAATATGCTGTCGGCGCTTCGAGTTACATTTAGGACGAGGTACGAAGCAGCCACGCTTCCGCCAAAGGAAATTAAGGACCTGACATTGGCGTTTCGTCGCGGCGGCCCAGGTATCCATCGTGCCAACAACCAGGTAATCGCCATGCCAGTGAAATTTAATGTGAGAGGAAGCGCAACTAACGCCCAGTAGCTAGCCCCTCGCCAGGCGAGAACAATGGCGAAGGGGACGGCGACGGCGTACGATGTCACATCGCGAATCGCCAACGATATAAACCGCATCTGGCGTCTCAGAAGGGCATCATGCTGCACCCTCAAGCCACCAATAAGAAATGTCGATGAGCAAACAAGGGTGATGTTGACAAGCCGCGGTTCTCGATAAAACCATGCCAGCAGCGGCGCAAGTGCTGCGGTAATGGACATGAGCCCTGCACCGATACCGACATTGATCCAAAACAGCGTGCTAACCTGCTCATGGCTAATCTCCGGGTGTTGGATCGTCGCTTCAGACAAACCCAGGTCGGCAAACGCCTGCCCCAAACCTGTAATGGCTGTAACCATAGCCACTAGCCCGTATTCTGCCGGGACTAGCAGCCGCGCCAGCACAACCGTGGCTACGGATTGAATGAGAAACTGCGCGCCCTGCGAGGTAAGCGTTAGCATTCCTCCGCGCACGGATCTGCCGCGAAGGTCCGCATGCAGATGCTTGGTACTAAAGGCGTTTATTGTCTGCTGTTGAAAAGCCATGTATGGTCGCTAAGACTTGGATCGGTTGGATTCAAAGCGTAATCGCTGAGGGTACGCGGCCAGATTGGCCGCGGCACCTTATCAGGGGGTCTTCACGTCGAGTGAGGTGCTGGATACATCGCGATTCAACGACTTCCCGAGATCGGGTAATTGAAGCAAGCCGACATATGCACTTACGGTCATCTGGCCCACCATGTCCCAAGAATGCCCTTCGCGTGCGTAGGCGATTATTTCCTGCCGTCTGTTGTTCAGGTCTGCATAGAGGTCGCTCGCGAAGTACTGTTCGATAACTTTCGCTAAGTCACCCGAATTCTCGGCTTTGAACAAAAAGCCGGTCTTGCCTTCCACGATCTCATCCTTCAGAGATCCCACATCGGCTGCGAGAACCGGCAGCCCGAAATTATAGCCCGTAAACAAAACGCCACTCTGGTACACATGTCGATAGGGCAGAATCAGGACGTCGGCCGCTTTGAAGTAAACCTCGGCCTCCTCGTCTGGTATATGTTCCGCCCTGACCACGATGGATCCGCGCTTCACGTCCTCGTCGATTGCTTCTCGGATAGGCGCCCAATATTCTGAGCAGTTGTCGGGTTTTCCTGCGATGATCAAGGAGTAGTCGCCATGCTTGCCCAAGAGGCGCTGGAATGCAACCACTAAGTGCTCGAGGCCCTTGTACGGCGTAATGTTGCCAAAGAACAGCAATGTCTTCGTACTTGCTTGTAATCCAAGTGCCTTTTTTGCCTCATCCGGTGCGAGAGTCGTATGCGGAATCGCGTTGTTAATTCCAAAGGGAATCACCGAGACTCTTGCGCCGTTCACGCCGAACTGCTCGATCAGCTCTCGCTTCATTTTTTCCGTATGAACGAAGATGTGTTGGCTGAGCCGATATTGGATGCGCAGGGTAAGGCGATTGAGGAACGAATCCTGCAAGTCTCGCGTCCCTGCATTGACATTGTGCACGGTCAAGACAGTATTCTTCCCCAAGAACCGATAATAGAGCATCAGCAATGTGCGATCGAAGAATTCGAATTTATTGTTCCACAGGATGTGAAAGAGTTTCGGCCTCGCAAACGAGACATATCGAATCAGCCTGGCATAATACATCAACACCCTGAAGATCTTTCTCAAGACGCTTACATCCGGCCTGAGACTGCCTCGCAGGTTCAGAAAAGTCAGGTTCGGCTGGACGCGGAACTGCGGAAAATCGAGTTCATCGCTTCCAATCAGTTCGAGGGCTATTCCCTTGGAAATAAGCGACGTCGCCAAGCCGAACACGTATGGCCGATCGCCGCCGCCTGTAAGTAGCGACACCGCGATCTCAGCCCCTGATCCGTGTACCTCCGAAACAGGCCCCCCCACAGGGTCTTGCACGCCGGTTTGATCCTTAAGGATATTACGATCTTGTTTCATTTCTTTGCCACTTATGGGCTATATAGCGCCGGTCATTCGCGAAACTGGCTAGCCCCTTTGAGCGGCGCTTATAGCCTGTGGTTCCGTCTTGGACACACTGCGCTTTTCAAGCACATATAGCGTCTTGTCCCACTTTCTTAAGTATGCTGCTTTGATCTGTGGGATCACCATCTCAGCCCAGCCGGCATATTTCCGACCTAACAATGGGGAGAGCCAAGCATATTTCCTGCGCAGAGAAGGCGGCTCAAGATGTCCTTGAAATTGCGCCGCCAGACTTCTCAGCTTCGCAGCCGCTTGCGGATGTTCGGGGTAGAAGGCAAAATACCAGTTTTGCAGATATGTAAGAGAAGCCTTTCGAACGCGCTCGCTATCTTCAAGAGAGCGAAGGTATTGAACATGAAGCTTCAGAGAAAGGAGCAGCGAGTCTCTCTTCTTCTTAG
>JBEKXX010000198.1:0-13558 GCA_049511595.1 Occallatibacter sp.
GGCGTGCGCCCAGTTTTCCCCAAACCAGATTTACCGATCACTCGTGGCTCCACAAGCTAAAGGTAGACAAAGCCTTACATCCACTTGCACTATATACTACCATTATTTTGATTTACCATTTCCCGAGCAGAGCTATACTGTGCGGCGGCTGCCTGGGAGGTGGCGAAAGCCTGCCCTGAGCTTGCCGAAGGATCCTGCCGCGGTAGCCGTCGATGCAACCGGGCTGGCACCAGAAGTACAACTGCGAGCGCCCGCACAGCTCATTGGCTTACAAGACGCCGCTGGAGTTCGCAGCATCACAGGGCTATGGAGATGTAGAAAGCAAACAGCGCTTCCCACATCTCCATAGCCCCGACTACGACGACGGCGGGCTATACTCGTTTTCAAACAAAACCGGGAAACTCCAGTTATGGTTGGATGAGAAAAACGGGGCAGGTCAATTCAGGCGTGCGCGGCGCAGGAAATGTCACATCGACATTTCCTGCGGAAGCGCCTTTCCCCCATCCGCCCCGATGCGATCCCAGGGTAGATCACTCCGCCGGCTCGGTAATCGTCATCGTCTGGTTCTCGTGCAGTCCATTAGTCAGAACCTGTTTACGGCCCGATGGCCAATTCACCTCGATCCGATCAATTTTTGGCGCATCGCCGAGGCCGAAGTAGAGCGGCAGGACACTTTGCGACAAATAGCCGGATTTGCCATCGACGTACCTTGCCTGGGTCATGCCGTTTGCTTGCAGCCGGACCCATGCGCCCAGGCCGTTGCGGTTGGACTTTGTGCCGACGAGCACTACCTTGAGCCAATGGATCTTCTTCACCTGGGCCAGGTCGCTGATCAGAACCATCGGCACGGAGTTGAAATCGTTGGTGACAATATCGAGGGCGCCGTCGTTATTGAGATCGAAGATGACCGAAGACCGGCTTTGACGCGGAGCGGTCAGCATCACTGGCTGGTTTTGTCCTTCACAGAAAGTCTTGAGCGTGTTGTCTAACATGTTCTGGTCAGTGCAATTCACGACAAAAAAGGGAGTATAAGGCACCTTGCGAGGCTCAATCCCGAGAAGAAACTCGGAATCGAGAAATTTCTTGCCTCGGTTATTCAGCAGCATCGAATTGATCCCATAGCGGAATGGGTAACTCATACCGGATGAAATGAATATATCTTCCCATCCGTCAGCGTTGACATCGGCAACGCTAACTCCCCAAGGCCAAAGATTTTCAACGCCGATCTTGTCGGAAATCTCCTCGAACTTGCCTCCGCCGAGATTGTCGTAGAAGGCATTGCCGAAGATGAACTTGCTGGCCGGGGCGCCCAGCATGCCCCCACCCCACGGAGTCGTGACTTTTAGCTTCTCCTGACCCGGACTTATATCTCCCATCATGTCGGAGTGCATGTCAGTCACCAGCAGACTCAATCGGCCAGTGTTATCGTAGTCAAAAAACTTAACGCCCATCGAGCCCCACGGCGTCTTGGGAAAATACTCCGCAGTCTTATCGACGAATTTCTTACCTCCTTCGTTCTCGTAATACTGGTCCGCTCCCTGCATGTTCAGGAAATAAATTCCCGGGTAGCCATCGCCTTTCAAATCGGCAACGTCGGCATCCCCGCACCAGCCGTGGGGATCCAGCCCCACCTCCGCAGTCACGTCCTTGAACTTGTAATTGCCCATGTTCTTGTAAAGAACCGGGTGCTCAAAGCGTTCCGGATGCAGATGGCCGTGGAATGCGTCGCTAAGGCCGACGTATGCCCCGTCCGGACCTTTCTCATTGGTGGTATACACCCCGACGTTGCACACCAGCAGGTCAACCAGGCCATCCTTATCGTAATCGAAGAACAGTGCCCCGGAAGAATGCGCGATCTGGCCGACGCCAGCTTCCTGAGTAATGTCTGTGAAATGGCCGTGGCCGTCATTCTTGAAGAGCACATTCCCTTCATTGACGGTCGTCACGAAGAGATCCTGATGACCCGAGTTGTTGACATCCGCAAACGCCGCGCCAACGCTGATGCGGTCTTTCAAGCCGACGCCGGCCTCGTCCGTAATGTTCTTGAACTTTCCATTGCCCAGATTCTTCCAGAGCTCATTTCCGCCGACTTGATTCACAAAGTAGATATCGTACAGCCCGTCCCCAGTGACATCCGCCACGGCGATACCCGAGCCATGGTCGTAGTGGTTTTGTATATAGCTTTCCTTGCTATAGACCGTCGCACGTTGACGGAACGTAATTCCGCTCTCCTTCAACTCGTCTTTGAAATGAAATTGGTAAAACACCTTGAACTGGTTGACCGTTTTGATTTGTGCTTCTTGCCGTGCGTCCAGAGTATCCAGCCCTAAGTCCTCTACTGGATACTGCACCTCCGGCATGGGGCTGGGTGGAGGGGCTTCTTGAGCGGCGAGTGAAGTTGCAAATATTCCGGTAGTTGAAATGGCCAGGCAGGCAGAGAGAAGAAACGATCGAGAAAGCATTGTACCTCCAAGTCGAGTGTGAAGCGGCTCGGTATTCCGTCCGCTGTGGTATGTAACCGCTGCTTGAAGAAAAGGCCGCGGAAAGCTGGTATCTATCGCAAAACTACTCCAGCAACCAGTTTACAATCATCCACTTGCAGAGAATTCCTCAACCTGCAAGAGCCGCAATGAACAACACCACCGCCGCGATGGCCCTTTTTGCGTCACTACGAACGAGAAGGGGATGAGGGTCAAACGGCAACGGCATCCGGCTGGCAACATTTGAAGCACACGCGCTTCGATTGGTTTGTATGGGTTCTGAGCCGGAATCTCCGTTTTGCCTTTCGGCTGCGAACCAGTATACCCCCCTCTGCTTCCGCTCGCGATCATTTTTTGCATCTGATGCCGTCCCAAAGCCCAGGGCGTGCCCGGTTGGGCCGCCTCCGGGGGCCAAAGAACCGAGATTTTTCCCCTTTCGAAGCGATCTTTCAGAAACACCTCCCTCAACTCCCTTACGTCGTCCAAATCAACTTCGCATCCCTGCCGGGCACGTCCGGTTCTATGGCTCTGGAACGAATTCAGAAAGAGATCGCGGCAACGGCAACTGGCGGCATACTGGCTCGCCGCCGGGAAAGCAAAATGGAAATCCCAGTTCAAGGCGTTTCGGGGGAAGCTGCAGTGGCTCGCAAGCAGGGTGGTTAAATTTTCGATATTATGTTTACGGCGGCAAGAATAGACTGGTTTATGATTTCTGCAAGGAGTTTGGTCAGCGTCAGGCACGGCAGGTCGCCCATGCTTCGCAGTGATATGGCTCAGAAATTAATGAGAATATTCATCGCATTTCTCTTGATGTTGGCGCCAACATTCGCGCAGGCTCCCGATGAAGTGACCCCCTTGCTGAACCAGGGGGCGTCTCTTATTCGCGCAGGTCAGTTGGTTCAGGCTCAGGATCTCTTCGAAAAGGCGCTGCGCAGGTTCCCGGGCAATGCCGATATTTCTTTCGATCTGGGCACGGCCTACTTTCTTCAGCATAACTGGCCTAAGGCGATAGAGAGTTACAAGACGAGCCTTCTCGCCAAGCCCGATCAAGTCGACGCTCTTTATTTCATGGCGCAGGCCTACTATCAGAGCTCCGATCTCACGCGCGCGCGCGAAACCATTGCCCGCGCCGCCGCTTTGGCCCCCGATAACCCGGACGTTTGCCAGAAGTATGGAGAGTATCTCGTCAGTAGTAAAGACAAGGATAGGAGCGGAGAGGGGCTAAAGTGGCTTAAGAAGGCCCGAAGTCTCAACCCAAACCTGAAACGGATCGACTACGACCTCGGCGTGGCGGAGTTGAGTTTGAAGGATTATCCAAGCGCTGCCGCCAGCTTTGAGGCCGAGCTTAAGAAAGACCCGGAGAATGGCAGAGATGCTTTCTTGGTCGCGGAATCCAGGTCGCTGACGGGCGAGTGGGAAAAGGCGCGAGACAACTACAATTACGCCATTTCTCATGGGTATTCAAGCGCTTCCGCTTATCTTGGACTCGGAAGGTCCCTGGTACAGTTGGGAAGTAATGAAGCCGCCATCCCGGCGCTGCGGCATGCGCTAGCCTTGCAGCCTACGCTGGCCAAGGCGCACTTCCTGCTCAGCAAGGCATACCGCCAAGTCGGCCGTCTCGATCAGGCAAAGCGCGAGACGAAAATTTTTGGACAGTTGCAAGTATTTGCTCCCGATAAAGTTACGCCATTACTGACCGAGGGAGAGGGCCTCGCTACCGCAGGCCAACTGGTTCAAGCCCAGGAGTTTTTCGAGAGCGCTCTGCGCAAATTCCCGGGCAATCCGGATCTTTTATTCAATCTGGGCATGGCCTTCTTTCTCCAGCATGACTGGCCGAAGGCGATCGAGAATTACAAGAAGAGTCTTCTAGCCAAGCCGAATCAAGTCAACCCCCTGTATTACTTGGCGCAGGCCTACTTTCAGAATTCCGATCTCAGGCTCGCTCGCGAAACGATTGCCCGCGCCGCCGCTTTGGATCCTGATAACCCGGATGTTTGCCAGAAGTACGGGGAGTATCTCGCTGCTTCAAATGAGACGCGCGAGGAGGGACTTAAGTGGCTTCAGAAGGCCCGGACTATGAATCCCTTCCTGGAACGAATCGATTTTGAAATCGGTCTGACAGATCTCTATTTGAAAGACTTCCAGGGCGCGAGGGTAACCTTTCAGGCCGTGCTGGAGAAGGACCCGGCCAATGGGGAGGCGGCCTTCCTGGTCGCCGAATCCTGGTCGGCGCTGGGCGATTGGGGAAAGGCGCAAGACAACTACAACTACGCTCTCTCGCATGGATATTCAAGCGGCCCCGCATACTTTGGATTGGGAACAGCGCTGGTGCAGTCAGGAAGCTATGAAGCCGCGCTGGAGCCGCTACAGCGTGCCCTTGACTTGCAACCCTCGCTGATCGACGCGCACCTTCAACTGAGCAAGGCATACGGCCAACTTGGCCGGCTTGAGGATGCGCGGCGCGAGACAAAGCTTTATGAAGAGATGAAAGCGAAGGGTTCCGATGCGGTGCCCTCTTTGCTGAACCAGGGGTATGCCCTTATTCACGCAGGTCAACTGATTCAAGCCCAGGAGTTCTTCGAAAAGGCGCTACTCAAATTCCCGGACAATCCAGATCTCTCTTTCTACCTGGGCATGGCCTTTTTTTACCAGCATAACTGGCCTAAGGCGATAGAAAATTACAAGAAGAGCCTTCTCGTCAAGCCCGATCAATTCGATCCTCTTTTTTACATGGCGCAGGCCTACTATCTGAGCTCCGAACCCAATCTCGCGATCGAAACCATTGCCCGCGCCGCCGAGTTGGCCCCTGATAACCCGGACGTTTGCCAGTTGTACGGGGAGTACCTCGCCGAAAATATGGATAAGCGCCTGGATGGGCTCAAGTGGCTTAAGAAGGCCCAAAGCCTCAACCCGAACTTGGATCGGATCGACTTCGATATTGGCATGGCGCAGTTCAATTTGAACGACCTTCGAAGCGCGGCTGCCAGCTTTCAGGCTGTGTTGAAGAAAGACCCGGCGAATGGCGAGGCTGCCTTCTACCTCGGAGACTCCTTGTCAGGAATAGGCGATTGGGAGGAGGCGCGAGACAGCTACAACTACGCTCTTTCGCATGGAACTTCAAGCGCCTTCGCGTACTATGGGCTGGGAGCAGCGCTGGTGCAGTTGGGAAGCTATGAAGCCGCGCTTGCGCCTCTGAAGACTGCGCTGGAACTCGACCCGTCGCTCAAGAAGGCACACTTCCAGCTCAGCAAGGCATACCGCCAACTCGGTCGGCTTGATGAGGCACAGCATGAGACGAAACTCTTTGAAGTACTGGATCAAGCTGGGAGCAGCACCTCTACATATGCCGAGTTTCAGGCCGCCACGCAGACGCCGGCTTGGGCCCACGTGAAGGCTCTGCTCGAGGAGAACAAGGAACAGGAGGCGCTGGACTACGTGGCGAAGTTGCCGAGCCGGGTACAGAACAACGCACAGAGCCTGAATCCGGGTCCATACTATCTGCTCGGCGTCGTATACCACACCATGGGCCGGATCGACGACGCAAAGCGCGTGCTGGCGATTGCCCGGGCAAAGACGCCAATGAACGCCCAAATTCCTGCCTATCTTGGCGTGGTGCAACTGTCTACGGGAGAAGTCGACCAAGCGGAGAAATCGTGCGACACCGCGCTTGCGCTTGATCCTACCAACGAACTGGCGCTCATTGTTTTGGCGCACATAAGATATAAGCAACAGCGGTGGGAGGATGTCATCGCGTATCTGGAAAGGTCGCACACCGCCAACCCCGGTGCGCTTTATATGCTTTGCGATGCATATTACCGGGTGGGCAAGACCAGCCAGGCCACCTTTACGGCAGAGGCCATTCGAACCCTCGCCGCAGACAACAGGGGTCTACTCGATGACCTGGATCAGTTGGTCAAACTGCATCAGGCCGGCCAGCCGGCCTCTGCTTCAAAGGCCGACCAGCCCGTCTCTGCTCCAAATTAGGTTGCCCGGTCTGGCTCGCCAGACAGCAGAAGCGATCAGCCTGCAACCGGTCTCATAAATGCCTCTGCTGCATAGTGAGCATGGGCGGAACCCAACAACAAGGCGGGGCCCAAGATTCCAGCGTGTTGGAAAAAATGGTTTATGAAACCGATTTTAGGGGCTCCTCGATGGTCATGATGCGGTCCGCTTCGACATCGTGAAGCACCTGCTTGATACCGCTGGGCCAGCGAATCTCCATCTCTTTGATGCGCCGGTTATCTCCCAGGCCGAAGTGTACCCGGCTGTCACTGGAAGAGGCGTACCCTATCGCCGTGGTTACCTCGTTCCACTGCGAACGGCCGTCTTCGGTGACGATCCGAATCTGCGCGCCGATCGCCATACGATTGCTCTTCGTGCCGATCAGATTCAGCAGGATCCAATGGTTGTTTCCGCCCGTGATGTTGTGGAGCAATGTGACGGCTCCGCCCAGAACAGAGACCACCATGTCTATACGTCCGTCGTTGTCAATGTCGCCGAAGGCCACGCAGCGATGCGGGGCTTTCTTCAGAAAATCCGCGCCGGCCGTCGCGCTCACATCCTCGAATTTCCCGTTGCCTAGATTGCGGAAAATCGTATTGGTTTCCGGGTAGCTCCGGGTCGGCACATGCAGACTGATCGTGTCCAGAACCTCGGATCGAGCGACGAATAAGTCCTTCCAGCCGTCGTTATCGAAATCCGCGAATCCGTTGCCCCATCCCGACATTCTTGCTGTCTCGGCCAGCCCAGCGCGCGAGGTCACGTCCTCGAAACTTCCGTCGCCGTTGTTCATGTACAACGGAAACATCTCGTACTCCACGGCAGTGTGCCAGATGTCCGGTCGCCCATCGTTGTTTATATCCCGGAAATCGGAGCCCATGCCTGAGAGCGCAGAGCCGTCCCCCCCATACGCTACCCCAGCCAACTGGCCGACTTCTTCAAATTTCTTGCCGCCCAGATTGTGAAACAGAAAGTTGGGAGTGGTGTCGTTGGCCACAAAAGCATCCAGGTAGCCATCGCCGTCATAATCCGCAAAGGAAACGCTCATGCCTTTGCCTAAGCACGCCGCGATCCCCGTCTCCTCCGAGACATCCGTAAAGGTCCCATCCCCATTGTTGCGGTAGAGCGTGTTATGCAGGGGAGCGTAATACCTGGGATGGCAATAGTCGCGGATTCCATCTCCCATTCCGCAAACCGGATCCTTGTCCACCTCCCACTTGCAGTAGTTGACCACAAACAGATCCAGGAGGCCATCGTTGTTGTAGTCGAACCAGCCGCCGCCGACCGACCACATCTTTTTGCCGTACAGCTCTCCCCCTGTCACGCCCGCCTTCTCGGTTACATCGGTAAAGGTGCCGTCGTGGTTGTTGTGAAACAACTGATTGCGATTGCCGGTAACATAGGTCACATACAGATCCGGCCAGCCGTCGTTGTCGTAATCCCCGACGGCCACGCCCATCCCATAACCCGCCCCCTTCACGCCCGCCTTCTCAGTTACATCGGTGAAGGTGCCGTCGTGGTTGTTGTGGAAGAGCCGGTTCCAATAGATGGGCGATTCCTTCACCAGCGAGGGGATGGCTGCGCCTCCTACCAGGAAGACATCCAGGTACCCATCGCGGTCGTAGTCGAACAGCGCCACGCCGCCTACCATGGCCTCGATCTGGTTCTTATTCGGGGTCGGTGAATTCTCGGTCACATAGTGCAGTCCGGCCTTGGCCGCGATCTCCTCGAATAGAATCCCATCTTTGCGCGGGCCGCTGACTTGGCCGGGGGCGCGCAAAACCGGCGCCGCGACGGCGCAGCTTGCGGCCATATGCAGAAACTTCCTCCGGGTGATCCCGTCTCGGCCCTTTAGAATATTGGACTCAAATCTCTTTTTTGCCATCTACTCCTCTGCATCCGAACCGCCGGCGACCGCGCTCTTCGCTCTTCCAGCCATACCGCTGCAACCCCCAGGGAAACAGAGATCGGCTACTGGGAAGATCGATGGAGAAGAGCCCTTTTAGCTGCATAAGTCCTGTAAGAAGCAGAAGCGAAGATAACGCAGCGCCAGTATCCGGTCTAATTCTAAGCGGCTTGGAACGGGCGCGTCAACGGCGCGCTGCGCTCCCGCATTCTTCCCTGCTCATTTTCTGCTCTATTTCGTTTTTACTCAAAGAAAGCTGCGGAGATTTTCCAGTTGTTCCAGCCAAATACGCAACCGCCGCCGCAAAAAAGAAGAGGCTTTCCCCCTCTCGTACCGAGAGGGGAAAAGCCTCCAGAATAGTTACAAGCTCAGAACTTCACAAGACTAGAAGTCGAATCGAGCTGAAAGCGTCATCTGTCTTGGGTCAATGTAAGACAAACTCATGGACCCGCCACTGGTGCTGTTGTTTTGTCCTACCAGTTGTCCCGAGCCCGCAGCGGGATTCGTGATGAGACCGCCATAGGAGTTGTTTACGGCGTTCCCTTCGTAATTGGCATGGTTGAACGCGTTGGTAGCTTCGGCAAGGATCTCAAACGACATCCCTTCCGTGATCGGGAACTTGCGGCTTACTGACAAGTTCACGTTCTGGAAAGCGGGCATCCGCAACTGAGGCATAGCCTGCGGCGTGACTCCCTCCCAGTATTGTGCTTGATGATAGGTCCCATTCGCCCACTGCACGATCTGGCCAGTGAAGGCATCCGGGTTCCAATACGGCTTAGTGAACGATGAGGGGGTATACGTGCGCCCGTCGGGTAGAGTGACAGGGGTGCTGCCGTTATTCCATTTTTCATAGGAGTGCGGCAGTTTCAGTGGCTGTCCCGTGTAGAGGCAGCGTCCGTTCTCGGCGTTGCCGCCGCCTGCGGAGCCGCAATTCGGTCCCCAAGGCTGCCCTTGCTGTAAAGTGACAACCGTGGCGATGTTCCATTGACCGATGATCGCTCGCGCGACAGGGTTACCGGGATCGAACCGCTGACCTTTCCCCGTGGGCGTCAGATACGACACCACGGCGACGAAACGATTCGGGACGTCGTAGTTGAGGAGACTGCGGTTGTGGGAATTGACGCGGTAGTCGCCCCCGCCCAATGGCGTCGAACCAGTGCTCACTTGCGATTGGGCGTAGGTACTGCCGTTCCCGTTCGAGGACGTTTGCCCGCCCGTGATCCCAGTGGCGCGGGAGTACATGTAGCTGAACTGCGCCGACAGCCCGCTGCTATACGAGTGTTGCGCTTTCAGTTGCAGGGAGTGGAACAAGGACGTCGCATTGTCGCCGACCTGGTACCCGCCCAACCACGCCAGATAGGCTTCCGACGCATTCAACGCCGAGATTGTCGAGTTGCCGATCGCGCCCGATGCCTGGCCACTCCCAGTGCACGCATTAGTAATAGACGCAGTGCACAGACCCGGCAGGGGGTTGTTGATCTGGAGTGACGCCGGATCGTAAAGGCCGTTGGTAGCCATCCACGTGCTCTGCCAGCCCTGCAAGACTGTCCAGGGAACATTCTGCGTCCCGTTGAGCGGCTCGTCGCGCCATGTGATGTGGGTGCCTCTCGATCCGAGATAGCCCGCGGATGCGAGCCAGCCGCCGAATCGCCGTTCGTAAGAAAGGTTCCACTCGTCCATGAAGGTGTTCCGGCGGTTTCTCTGGAAGGTTCCGGGATCCCCGGTTCCGCCATATACACCCGGAGCCTGCACGGCGCCCAATGCCGGGATTCCGGTCGACCCAGCCGGATCCCCGAACCCGAGGGCTTCGGTGGTCGCGGGAAGCCCGTTGCCCGCGCCTGTGCCGTAGGGGTTATCGTTAACACCGCCCGCGAACCCGGCGGTGCCATAGATCGGCGGGCTGGCGTTAAATCCCGTGTTGGACGGAGTGTAGACCCGTCCGTATCCGATCCGGAGCACGCTCGCATTGCCGATCGCATAAGCGGCGCCGATGCGTGGGGCAATGTTGTTCCACTGGGTATCCCACAGGTTGCGCGAATAGCCAGGCATTCCCGCAAACACGAAGAGACCCAGATTGGCGCCGGGATTGAAAGTGATGGGACTTTCGTAAGGAGTAGCCCCGGGCACATTATTGGCGCCATACACGGCACTGAGCCCGCCCTGCGAGTATGGATTCGACGCATTCAGATCCCAGCTGCCTATCTGGTTATGGCGTTCCGTCGGCCCAGGCTGGACCTCGTAGCGCAAGCCAAGATTGACGGTCAGTTTTGGAGTCGCCTTCCAGTCGTTCTGGGTGTAGAAGGCCACATATTTCGCAGCCAGCGCGGGCGTGGAAGTGGTGCCGACCTGCAGTTGCCATCCCTGAGCGCCGATGAGAGTCGTAGCTGTGCTATCGCCGCTCAACTCGGCGGTATTGTCGTCACCGGTGCCGCCGCCCTTTATGCCGCCGAATGCCTCGCAGTTGCAGTCGCCCGAAATATACTCGGGCGTGGCCGATCTGAGATCCTCCCAGTTCGAGAGGAACACGCGGTATTCAGCGCCCTCCTTCAGGGTCCACTTGCCCAGCAACTTGGTGACGCTTCCGGCGAGCGTATGGTTGGTCTGGTGTTCATTCTTGCGTTCCCAGATGTCCCAATTCTCATTAAAGCTGACGTCGCCGCCCGTCCATCCGATCGTCGGAGCTACGCCCGGGACGGAGATGTACGCTTGCACGCTGGACGGCATGCCCCATGATGCGTAAGTGGATGCCGAGAACCCCGTGCCGGCATCGGGTTTGGCGGCCGTGGCATGGACGCGATTGACGCCATAGCGAAGATCGACGATCATGGTCGGGCTGACCGTGATCGTGTCGCCGATGGCCCCAAAGTAGTTTTCGTCCGTATACTGGATGCCCCACCCGCCGTTTGTTCCGTCGATCAATGGGGTATAGCCCGCTTGCGCCGGAACGCCGGACGTCCAAATGTTGGGTGAAGTAGTAGTGCCGAGTTGCGTGCCCCCGCTGACATATAACGAATTCTTGGGTAGGAGGTGAACGTCGATCCGCGCGCTGAAGTTGTCGCGGACGGTGCTGGAAGTCCCCTGCCAATAGAAGTTGTTATCCTGGAAATCGGGGTTGTAGTGGGAGCCAGAGTAATTCGGCAGCGGGAACTGACTCTCTATGACTAGGGCTGCCGCGTTGGGCGCCGTGCCGGCTTCGTTGGCTACTATATCGCCGGAACCTGCGGTTGAGCCGTCTCCGCTGCAGACCCTTGAGTTCGCCCCTACCGGGTACTGCGTTCGAGAGTACTCCTGCCCACTAACCAATGTCGCCGTCCACGGATTGTACATCTGCGAGTGGACCGGATCCCCGGCATTGTTCCTCATGCAAGAGTCGCTGAAGTCTCCCGTGCGCTGATGAGCCGTGGGAACCGTCTGGTAATTACTTGCAGAGCTGGGGTGGCTATCGCGGCTGTAGGAGGCAAAGAAGAACAGCTTGTCTCTGCCATTGAAGATGTAGGGGATACGGACGGGCCCCCCGACGGCGACTGACTCTTCATTCAAACGGTACTTCAACCTGGGAGTACTCTGGACATTGTTTGAAGTGCCATTGGCGTTGAGGTCTTCATTGCGCATGCGATATGCAAGGTCGCCATGGAACGCGTTCGTTCCGCTCTTGGTGGTCATTTGAATCACGCCCAGGCCCCCGCCAAGGTCGGCGGGAAGGGTGTTGGTCGTGACAGAGACTTCCTGGAGGGCGTCGCGATTGGGCAGTTGCGTGGCTTCGTGCCAGCCCGCGCCCTGCACGCTAAGTCCGTCCACCTGAACATCGTTGTTGCCGACCTGGCCGCCGTTGATGTTGATCCCGGACATGGATTGCCGATCGGAATACCCAACGCCGAGCGCTTCGTTGTTGTACATCTGCGAATTCGGCACAACACCCGACTGCAGAGTCGCATAGTACATCGGGTTGTCGTTGATGTTGGGGATGTTCATGATGATATGGGCGCCGACTTCCCCCTGGACCGAAGAGGTTTCGGTCTGAAGTTCCGCCGTCGAGGCCTGAACCTCGACTGTCTGGCTCACGCTGCCGACCGTCAACTGCACGTCGATGCGTACAGTGACTTTGCTTGTGAGCCCGATGCCCGTTTTCTTGTAGGTCTCGAACCCCGGAGCCTGCACCGCCACCGTGTACAACCCTTGTGGAAGGTAGGGCACCGTGTATTCACCCACGGAGTTGGACTTGCTGGTTGTGTTGACCCCTGTATTTACTTCGGTCAGCGTGATATTTGCGCCCGCAACTACGGCGCCCTTCTGATCGGTTACAGTGCCGGTGATGGTGCTGGACTCAATTTGCGCCATAGCCATACCGACACCAAGACTGAGCAACGAAATCAATAACACGATTCTGCTCTTGATCGTCATCTGCCCTCCTGATTGCTGTCTGGTGCTGTGAAGCATGTGGTTAATGCCTCCGTCGATCCATCGCTCCGATGGACACAACTTTCATGCCCGCGGAATCCCGGAAGGTACGGTGGCCAAATATGTAGCAATTGATTATTTTTCATTTTTTGGAGCGATACATTGATATATCAAGCAGTACGGCATTGTCAAGAGGCTTAGCCGAAAAAACTTCCGGCTCTGCGCGAGAATCCTGCGAAGTGTCGAAAATGTTCCATAACTATCTGATTCTATAATGCGTTAATAGATTTCCCGGTTCGGGCAGCTCCCCCACGATACATGAGAGTAACCGGCAGCGAAATCGATCGCCGTCCAGAACCACTGGGAAGCCCGGCTTGCCCGCTAAGCCTGCCGGGCCGAAGCGTTGGAAGAGCCACGGCGAGGCCTGGCGAGCTTGCGCGGCCTACCGGGACCAAGGCGCCTATCGCGATCTCCGAGATACACCTGCCTACCACCGGTAAAAGCGGTAAGGATTGTCTCCCATATTGAAATCCGTGCGATAGTCGGGGTGATAATAGCCGGCCTTGGTCCCTTCGGGCATGGCCGTCGGAGGCAGGTCCAACAAGCGGCTGGGTATGGGCGGCTGGCAATCATGCCCCGATCGATTCCCATCCGGACCGATCCACATGCGATCCGGGTTGAGAACCGTTTTGCGCGGCTCGAAAATCCGGCGGTCCACCGCGAAACTGGCGCCCAGATTGGCCAGCAACTGGGCCACAGCGCGCGTGGCCCGCCA
>JBEKXX010000199.1:0-10561 GCA_049511595.1 Occallatibacter sp.
GGTGTAGTCCAGGTCGACGTGATTGTCCCCCGAGGGGCTCGTTTTTTACCAAAGACGCTTTCTGTTGTGGACCATGAGCAGGGCGCCCCAAAGATTTCTACAGGGGAACGGAAAAGGTTCCCATGGTTCCTCCGCGCGTTTGACTCACGATCCATTTTCCGGTCAAAGCGCACGATAGCGAAACCAGCCGTCAAGAGCTTCATCGAAAGCCCAAATTACTCCTCGCGCAATGGAACCAACATCGATATGGTTGTTCTCCACTGTACGACGGCGGCGACCGTTGGGGGGACCATTAATTGGTTCTTGAATCGCAAGTCGCAAGTATCGGCTCATTACGTCGTCGATAAGAATGGCGATATCTACCAAATGGTCCGCGATGAGTGTTCCGCCTGGCACGCGAAAGCCGTTAATTCCAGATCGATTGGTATAGAGCACGTCGCCACGGCAACCGACCGCCTCACAGATGCTCAGAGCCTGGCGAGCGCGCAGCTCGCTCGCTGGCTTGCCGCAGCTTATGGAATACCCGCCGCGAACGTGCTGGGGCACAAATTTGCCCCAGGTAACGAACGAACCACCGACTGTCCTAACCACCTCTTCGGCGATCGAACGGCGGACGCTGTTACGGAATGGGTCAACACGAACGTTGCGGATGTTTTGGGATCGAAAGAGTCTCGAAGAAGCCGCCCAGTCTTGGCCGAGCCGATTGCGCGCAGGGCGCTCGAACTACCTGACTGGGCCAAGCCTTCGATGTGGCTCGCCAGACTGCGAAGCGACTTATCGCGAATTCATCAAAATGTCCGGCCATTGCCGCACTCGCCCGCGGTTGCATTGACAGCGTTGGAGCTGATGACCATCGCCCTGGAAGACAGAAGGTTCTTTAATCATCCCGGTATCGACATGCGTTCCATTGTCCGGGAGGCGATCAAGGCGCTCAAAGGCCGCAAACATGGAGGGGCAAGTACTATTGACATGCAGTTTGTGCGTACTGCGACGGGATTCAGGGAGCCGACGATCCGCCGAAAAATCTATGAGGCATTCTTAGCTCTCATGATCCAATCCCGCTACAAGAAACTTGAAATTCTCCGGTCTTATCTGGCTTGTGCTTATTTTGGCTCCGGTCTTATTGGCGCAGATGCGGCAGCGCAAAGGATTTTCAATAAAAACGCCGATCGGCTTGCAATCGAGGAGGCGTCTTTTATCGGCGCAATGCTTGCTTATCCGCGTCCCCTGCACGAATTGCCGCGCTGGGAGCTGCGAGCGCGGCGCCGGGCCGCTTATGCGGTTGAGGTGTTTTCCTTGCGCAAGAGCCATTTGGCTGGCCCATACGAAATCGCCCCGCCGGAGGGCAAGTAAGAAGAACCGGAAACGGTAGTGTGCCGCTGAGGGTTGATGAAAGTCAACCTTGTGCCCTTGGAAAAAGTGGCCAAACAATTATGAAAAAAACGATCGCAGTTACGCGTTTCCGTGACGGTGAACCGGCGCCCGCTCCTTCCTGGCACGCCAAGGTGAAGCACTGGACCGGCATGGATCGCGCCATTGCATTCGTGGTACTGGCGCGCATATTGACATCGTTTGCGGGCATAGTAACGGTGCTGATGATCGCTCACTTTCTTACTCCGCGCGAGCAGGGTTACTATTACACATTTCTCAGCTTGTCTGCGCTGCAGGTCGTCTTTGAGCTGGGCTTCTCCTTCGTTGTCCTTCAAATGGCGGCTCACGAACGCGTTCATTTGAAGTTTGCCCCGGATGGCAACATACATGGCGATGCAGCCGCGTTTTCGCGCTTAGCCTCGCTGCTGCAACAGTCCGTACGCTGGTATTTTGTGGCTGCGGTGCTGATGGTCGTAACTCTCTTGCCGGCCGGGTTTTATTTTTTCAGCGTCAATCAGCATGCAGGGACGGCGGTCGCGTGGAGGGGACCGTGGGCTCTGCTGGTCGTGGCGGCAGCGCTGACGTTCCAGCTCAATCCGGTGTTCTCGTTCATTGAGGGCTGCGGGTTTGTGGCTCTGGTAGCCCGCATGCGTCTGGGCCAGGTCTTGCTGGGAAGCATTTTGGCGTGGACGGCCATCGCGATGCACCACGGGCTGTATTCTCCGGCGATGCTGATCCTCGGCCAGGCAGTGGTGCAAGTGGCGTTTTTGGCTATGCCTGCGTTAAGGCGGATGTTGACAAGTCTGCTCTATCGCCATGTAGGCGGAAACGGCGTGGACTGGAGGCAAGACGTTTGGCCATTCCAATGGAGAATCGCCGTCACCTGGTTTTCGAGCTACTTTATCTCGCAACTGATTACTCCTGTGCTGTTTTCGTTCCAGGGGGCGGTAGAGGCAGGGCGCATGGGAATGTCGTTAAGTATTACGACATCGATTGGCGCCATTGGGGTGGCGTGGATAGGCACGAAGGCGTCTCCCTTCGGTAACATGGTCGCCCGCGGTGAAAATGCGGCGCTGGATAAGGTGTTTTTCCGCACATTATGGCAATCCACTGTGGTGGTCGCTACAGCAGCCGCGGGATGCTTCCTCTGCCTGTTGATCGGCTACCAACGCTTTCCACAACTGGCGATGCGAGTCCTGTCGCCGTGGACGTTTGCGCTCTTGCTTCTGACGATGGTGTTGAATCACTTTTTCTTCGGCGAGGCACTTTACCTTCGTGCGCACAAACGCGAACCGCTCCTCGTGCAGTCCGTTGTTGTGGCCATTGTCTTAGGCTTAAGCACCGTGATCCTTGGCAAACTCTACGGGGCGAATGCAGTTGCGGTGGGATATTTTATCTTCGGCGGGATCCTGAGGCTTATATGGGCATCCTATGTATTTCTAACTAAGAGAAGGGATTGGCACGGACGCTCTCTGGCAACGGGGTGATCGAATGAATGGGGATACCAAGTGAACGATAGCCAGGGCCAGCGTAACGCAAACGACCGCTATAGCGGGTCTCCTGCAGATGTAGACCAGGGCACAATCGCTAAGTGGCTTTTTCATCAAGAAAAAGCCACCTTGAATACTGTCAGAAATGGCTCATAGCTGCAGGAGAACCGCCGTAGACCGGTCAAAACTCAAACACGATCATTTGATGTCCCTCGACCAATGGCACTACGGTCTGAGCGTAACCGCCTTGGAAATCGAATTTCAAACTTTGCCGTTGCGGCGCTAGATACACACGGGAAGGCTCCTTAGCCGTCCGCAATGCAATCTTCACATTGGCGAGCGGAATTGCTTCCTCGACGATATCGAGATCCGGGGCGCGACGGGTGGCCGGATAATGCAATAGATGTACGATTCGTTTGCCGTTTTGCCCGGTCACCGTCGCCTCAGCCGTCGAGGGCAACTCCGCCTTGATCAACGGATCGGGCAGAAAGCGCCGCAGGCAATTTCTTACCAGCAGCTTGTGGATGCGATACGCATTATTTGCGTAGGATTCAAAGATCGGGAATGAGATATAGACGATGTTGCCGCGTTGGGTGACGGTCGTGTAATCCGTAGGCTCCTCCCATGGAGTCTGATGATGAGAACTGAAGTGCTCGTATGTGCGGTCGAAGTACGGCTTCCAGAATCGAGCCAACCGAGCAGTGC
This sequence comes from Occallatibacter sp., assembly GCA_049511595.1. Lineage (GTDB taxonomy): Bacteria > Acidobacteriota > Terriglobia > Terriglobales > Acidobacteriaceae > Telmatobacter. The sequence goes on from JBEKXX010000199.1 coordinate 3,567, forward strand.
CCGGCTTGGCCTTAACCATAGAACCCCGAGCATAGGTGAACTGCACCATGGGATCTATATCATCATTTATGCCCTCCAGGGCCTCGAAGTAATCACCGAGATCCCCAGGGTAAGGGGAGGGGCCAAAGTACTCGACCCCCATCTCGCTCAGCACGAATTGCTTGCCGTCCATATCCAGGCCCGATTCGTGGCTCAGCATCAGCTTGCCGTCTCCGGCCAGATAGCTGCGCACCTGCCGCAGCAAGTCCTCGTCGAATCGATGCGAGTCGGGAAGAATCAGGACTTTGTACCGCGAGAAATCGGAGCCGCGGTCAAGCACGTCGAACTGCTGGTGCAGCTCCGCCAGCATATTGGTAACGCCGGCGTCCGATATAGCGACCGGCCCTGGCGTTGCGGGCTTCCACGTGGATAGAAAGCCGATCTCCGTGACCGCCTGCGCACCGATGCACCATGGCTCTTTTTCTTCCACTTTCTTAAAGGTGCTGCCGATCCGGTCATAGACAGCCTTCTCCAGCCGCCCGCGTGGATGCATCTGGTCGCCGAGCGAACACTTGGCTCCCTGCGCCAGCATCCGGAAGCACTCGTAGTCCAATGCCGCTTGATTGCGCAGCGAGCCGAAATCTCCCCAGCCGCGGTGAAACCTTGCGTCCATGCCCAGATATTGCAGGCCAAGGTTGCGCACATACCGCGATATCACCGCGAAATGCGTGTACCCCCATTCACCGCCGGGGAGCGACTCCACCTCGATCTGCGTGTAATGCTTCAGGAGCGGCCGCATACCCACATGCACCTGACCGTTAAAGAACGTGGGAACATGGGGCCGGTACTGGCGCACCGTCGTCTGCAGGCGATCCATCGTGCGTTCGACCACCATGGCAAAATGCTTGAGGCGATCATCCAGCTTTGTGGAGTCCAGCCCCAATTTCTCCCGCTCCGCCATGCAGTAGTGACAGAAGCACCCATTGGGCGGGGGCAGATTGGGCGGGGTCAGGATGATATCAAACCAGAAACCATCCACGTCGTAGTTCCTGGCCACTTCTTCGGCCTGCGCGTTGATGTAATCCAGATACGGCGTATTCGGACACAACCATTTCCACCCAGGCTTCAAGGGGGCGGCGCCACCCACTTCATCATTCTGAAGAATAAATGCTCCATGCTCGTCAAGAACGCGCCAATCGGCGTGCTGCTCGGCGGCATACTGATCCCACATCACTGTCATATAGACCGGCGTCAGAATATCCGCCTTATGGCACGCGGCGATCTGCTCTCCCAGCAGGTCGATCTTCAGGCCGGGGTGAACCGGGCCAACTTTGCTCGGGTAATAGGCCATGCCATGATGGCACTTGGCAAATATATTGATGGAGTTGACGTGGGCATCCTTGAGCGTCTGGACCCATGCCGACGGATCGAAGTCCACAGCCACGTCGGTGATGAGCGGCGAGGTATGGAAATCGAGGTGGACTTGCCGGAAACGCAGGCCTTTGGGGTCGATAGCTGTGCTTGGCATCGGCACATCCGGCGCGGGATGTTCCATTTGACCTTCCACGACAGAGGCAACCGAACCCAACCCAGCCGCAAGACCGAGCGACTTGACGAACGAGCGCCGAGTGAAAGAATCCATTTCCCAACTCCTTCTTTGCTTCATCGACCGATGTACTTTGTCCAGAGCACTCCAGAATTCCCTCACCGGCATTGCAATTCGACAAGCCTGCGCGCAACGTCTTCCCTCTTTCCCCTAAGCCGGCCTGTCTTTGCCTAATAACCAGCGAACGTACTCGCCGTCATCGAATGGGTCCCTGGGAAGAAAGCTGGAGAAAGTAGCATTCTTGTATCGCCAGGCACAACACGCGTCGCCCGTCTTGGCAATCGCGGTCGCGGCAGGCCGCAGCGTCGCCCCATAGGCCATGCCAGCAGGGATGACGACACCCGATGGCCCTTTCACGTCGAGGCTGCTCTTCCACTCAATGATCCCGGTGTAATTCTCAGGAACGGCAACGCCCTTGAATACCGGCTCCGTAACCCCGGCTGGTCCGCCGGGAAGCTGAAGAAGCTTCGTTACTCCGCTGAACTCGGAATGCGCGGTCAGCGACGCATCATCCCAACAGACGATCGAGAGCGGAATGCCTTGTTTCTGCAATTCATCGAGCGGCAGGCCTTCCAGGTCGGCAACACACAGGATGACGTGCCGATAGCCGCGCAGCTCGCGGCAGCCGAGGTCTTCGCGCTTGTAGTACTCGAAGACGTCATAGGGAATGTCGAGATCGATCGTCAGCCCAGTCAGAATTTGCTCGGTGAGAAAACGATCGTGAAGATGGCGCCGTTCCAGATCTACCAGCGAGCGCTCAGCGTAAAAGCGCAGCACGGCTACCTCTGGAACCTTCTTGGACCGCCCCAAGTCGTGACGCGCGCGAACATGAATGCTACGAAGCGCCTTCCAGGTTTCGGGCCTCGCATCGGGCAGGGTCATTCCAAAGCGGGTCGATACCGCCGTATCGCCCGGCTCGTATCCCAGCCACATAATGCCGTCGGGGTTGTAACCCACGACTTGCGCGTACATGTGTTGGACATCGTTTGGCGATGGGTGCTGCAGGTCGAACGAGAACGTGTGTGCCTGCATCCATGGCACCAGCTTCTTCCCGAACCGTCTCGCCAACCCGCTCCAATACGCATTTTCCAGCGGAATCATGGCTGAAATATAGCCGGCCCGCGGATCGCGGTCCGCATTCGTGCACTGCGAATCGCCCGTGCGCCATACCGGATAGGGATCGGGATTGACCATGTCGAATTGCTGCACCAGCAATTGCGGGCTGCAGCCGTCGTGGTCGTTCGCCAGTGTGGCAAAGGGAGTCGGGTTGAACCGCGTGGGATTTCGGAAAACCATCAGGCGTGGCGCAACTTTGTGGGCTTCGGTGACGACAGCCTTCACCAACTCCGCGGTCGCCGTGTGAAAGGCGTACAGCCAGTCCCGGTAGGCGTTGACTCCGAAGAACTCGGGAAACCCCCATACGCGCGGATACTCGTCGCTCCCATTCAGCTTGCGATAAGCGGCGATGCCGCTGTCGGAGTAGTCGTAGAGCGGAATGGCGCATTTCGGCGAGTTCGTAAAGCCGGTCCTGAGGAAACATTCGTCGCCGTACCTCATGGCGCAAATCACATCCTCGGGAAAGCTACCGCCGTTCTCCCGGGTGAACCGGTCCAGCACTGCGCGCACCGACTGTGCCGCGGTCTCTCGTGTTGAAGCAGCCGCCGGACTGAGCTGGTTGGTGCGCCAATAAACAGCGAGCATCGTGTGGTCCAAATCGCCCTCAACACCGGTCAGGTCGAAGGTGATGCTCAGGCTCTCGCTGCCGCGGTCGCCGATGGTTGCCGGAATAATGGCCAGATGCTGCTTGCCGTCGTAGTCCTTCTGTTTGACGACCACTTCCGCCTTGAATGCCCGATCAGTCGAAAAAATGCGCGGGTCGAAGTAACTATCGAAGGTGTGATTATCGGTAAAGTAACTTTTGTTCTTCCAATCGTACGGAGCATAATGAAACGGCAGGCCGATTTCTATAGTGTGTTTGCCCCTGGTAAACGGAAACGTATGCGAATCAATACTGAGATCCTGGTAGGTTCCGGTGATCGCCACCGCAAACTCGGGCGTCAACCCCATCTGTTTAACATCTCTCGACCCGATGATCTCTCCCATGAACATCCCGCCGACATCGCTTGCAATCATCACTTGTAAACCGTGCTTGCGGGCGCCCTTAATATCGGTGGTCTCAATCACCTGTACGCCGTGAGAAGCAATGTCCTCGAAACTGCTGGACGGGATTACGCTCTCCGCGCTTGACAACCAAACTCTGGGAAAGCCGGCATCCGGTTTGATTTCCTTGCCGGCCTTGTGCTCTTCCGGCGTCGTGGATGTACCTGCGTGTGACGTCTGTGCCGCCGCAGGAACTGTGCCCAGCATTGCCGCCAGCGTCACCGCCGAACTGCTTTGAAGAAAATCGCGCCGGCTCAATCCGTCCTCATTTTTTTGTTTGTCGATCTTGCTCATCTGTTGTTCCTCTGTACGATCATAACTCGTTCACCCTGCGGAGTAAGTTCACGCTGTCTCGAAATGCGTCGCCGAAATCTGGGACCGTTTTCCGGCAATTCGACTACTCCTTCGTGCCGCGCCGGGCTGCATACCAATCCGCCAGTTCGTGCCGCAGCGGGTTGTGGGAAGAGCGGTCTCCCCCTGCGCGCAACTCGGAGTGCTCGCTCAATGAGATCTCGGCTTCGCCGAAGGTCCAGTCTTCGTAGCGCATCAGGCACAACACTGCCAGCAACTGCGACTGTGTGAACTGACGCTTGCTGAACTTGGCGCGCTGAGCAGGCAGCGCCGCTTGCTGACTTGCAACGCCAGCCGTGCGAATCGTACCAGTCCGATTTCCGCCATAGCCGGCTGCGAAAACCCCAGAGCAGCTTCAGCTTAACCCGGTTCTGATACGCCGCAGCTCCCACGTACCGAGAATATCCACTGAGCTACAATGGCTCTGATGACCCGCAGAGATCTTTTGGCTGCCTTTGCCGCCTCCCTGCCCGGCTTGGGCCTTCGCCGGCTCTTTTCTCGGGAATTGGCGTCGCCTATTGCCTCCGCGGCCTCCCGCTCCGCCCTCGCACAATCTGAGTCAGAAGGCCAGTCGTCGAGCGCTTCTTCGGCGGAGGCTGGTTCCGTTTGGTTCACCGATGTCGCCAATAAATCGAACTTTTCCTACTGGACAAACGTCGATTACACGGGACGGAAATACTTCCCTCAGCCGATGTGCGGCTGTGTTGCAGCAATCGACTACGACAACGACGGCAACATGGACCTGTTCTTTACCAACGGCGCCACGTTCCCGGGACTCAAAAAGACCACGCCCGCCTTTTACAACTGTTTGCTGCGCAACAAGGGCGATGGCACTTTTGAAGATGTCACCGCCAAGGCCGGACTCAGCGGAGCGAACCTTGGCCTCAGTATCGGCGTGGCCGTGGCGGACTACGACAACGATGGCTATGAGGATATCTTTGTCTGCAATGCCGGAAGGAACGCTCTCTATCATAACAACGGAAACGGCACATTCACGGAGGTGACCGTTGGTTCTGGTCTGGACCACAAGCCGCCAAACCTTCTCAGTGTCGGAGCGGCGTGGTTCGACTACGACAACGATGGACTGCTCGACCTCATTGTTGCGAATTACACTACATGGACGCCACAAACAGACATACAATGCTTCATGGACGCCGAACGCGAGGAGTACTGCAGTCCAACCATATACCCGAGCGTTGCATCGAGGCTCTACCGCAATCTCGGCCACGGCCATTTCAAGGACGTTACCGACTCGAGCGGAATTGGAAAGGCCCTCGGCAAAGGGATGGGCATATCCATCGCGGACTTTACCGGCGATGGGCTGATGGACGTCTTCGTTGCCAACGACACCGAACCCAATTTCCTTTTTATCAACCAGGGAAACGGAACTTTCAAGGAACTCGGCATCGAATATGGCGTGGCATACAATTTGCGGGGAGATAAGGTGTCCGGCATGGGCTGCGACGCAAAGGACTTCGACAACGACGGCTGGGTGGACATTGTTTACAACGACCTTATTGATCAGGTGTGGGGCATCTTCAAGAACGAGGGTGGAAAGCTCTTTACCGACATAACGTTGGAAACCGGGCTCGAGTCTCTGACTCACGACCTGGCAGGGTGGGGCATTGGATTCATCGACTACAACAATGACGGCTGGAAAGACATATATTCAGCCAATGGCGATGTAGATAATCTGACTTCCTACTCCAAGCAGCACGACACCATGTTCCAGAATCTGGACGGCCGAAGATTGGTCGATGTCTCCGGGCAGATGGGCCCGGACTTCGCCTTTGTCGGCTATCAGCGAGGCGCGGCCTTTGTCGATCTCAACAACGACGGATTTATGGATCTGGTGGTGACGTCGCTGGGCGAGAGGCCGCGCATCCTCATGAACAATGGGATCGTCAAGAATCACTGGATCATGTTCGACCTGCGGGGCCACAAAAGCAATCGAGACGGTATCGGCGCAAAAATCAAGGTGACTACCGGCTCCGGGAGGACTCTCTATAACCATGTGACAACAAGCGTGGGGTTCATGTCGTCGAGCGATCGCCGCGCGCACTTCGGTCTTGGCAGCGAGACGAAGTTGGATCATGTAGAGATTCTTTGGCCGAGTGGAATTGTGCAACGAATCGATCATCCTCCCGTGGACCAGATCATGAAAGTGGAGGAGCCGGCTGCAACGCATGCGCGTCCGAAGTGAAGCGGAACGCAGTGCAGGAGGCCCAAAGGGTTGGGCATCCCAAGCCCCGCGAAGGACGATTGTTTCCCCTTATCGGCTGGATCGTTTTGTGGGCAGCCTGCTGCGGCCGGAGTCTATCGGCTCTCAACTACCGTGAGAATCCGATCGGCCTTGACATTGGTAAGAACCTGTCTGACGCCGGTGTACCAAGAAAGCTCCCCTTCTCGACAACGGTGGCCTTCCCCAGCCCGAATTGCGCGAGCAATTCCGCTGGATCGATCAGGTCCGGAAAACCCGCATCAGAAAAATGCCGGATCAGGCGGTTCGCGGAGGGGCTGATTCGACGAGTATCTCTCCAGGTGAGCCTTCAGCGTGGCCGCTACGGAAGTATCGCCTCCTTGCGACGCCAGATCTAAAGCTTGCTTTTCGGTTTCGACGGCTTTGTCGAAGCGGCCGCTCTCGGCATAGGCCGCCGACAGTGCGTCGAGAATAACAGGGTTCTTTCCGCCGCTCAGACTGTTCGCTCGTTCGGCCAACGTGAGCGCCTCGGCGCCATTGCGGACCGAACTATCCGGGCAGGTCGCCAACTGAGTCGCGGCCAGGCTGAGCGCGAAGAGCCGATCCGGCGCGGAGTCCAACTCCAGCCGCAACTGTGCTAGCGAATCGGTAAACTTCGCCTCCTTGTAGTATGCGTAGCCGAGATTCTCGCGGCCTTCC
>JBEKXX010000200.1:0-3130 GCA_049511595.1 Occallatibacter sp.
CCGCCGGAGCGCTTGCCACGGCCCGCCAGATCTCGCCCTCTACGAGCACGTGGCCCGCCGCGGCGGGAGACAGCGCCTCCATGGCCGTCGCCGTGCAGCCAACCATCGCCTCCGCGCCGATGCGCGCCTTCCTTCGCCGCGCCCTCACCACAAGGCGCAACAGGAAAACCGTGATAGCTCCAAAGGCTGCGCTCACGCTGATCGCCACCAGCGGGCTGATCCCCATCTCCGGCACTGGCGCCGCTACCAGCGTCAGCATCCCAAACGTCAAGCAGATGATCCCGGCGATCGCCAGCGCGCCATGCCCCCCGACCTTAGCCTCCAGGATCAGCAGCCCCAACGCCGCCACCAGCAGCAGCACGGCCGTAAAGCGAATCGGCAGCAGATTCAAGCCGAAGATGCCCAGCAGCACCATCAGCGTCCCCAGCGCGCCGGGAACGATTGTGCCGGGGGCATTGAATTCGAGATAGATCAACAGCGCGCCGCCCACCAGGAACAGCAGCGCGATGTTCGGATTCACCAGCCACCCCAGCAGTTCGTCGCGCAGCGAAGTCCGCAGCAGTTGAACGCGCGCTCCGGCCAGGCGCAGCGTCGCCTTCGATCCGTCCATGCGCGGTATCTCGCGCCCGTCGAGCGCATTCAGCAATTCCGTGTCGTTGTTGGCGACCAAGTCGATCAGGCGCTGGTTCAGCGCCTCTTCCACCGTGTAGGAATGCGAACTTTGCACCGCCGCGATGGCCGCATCCGTGTTACGGCCGCGTTTCGTCACATACGAGCGCAGAAATGCCTCGGCGTCGTTCTCCACCTTTTGCATTTCCGTGGCGTCGGGCTGTGCGCCAAACTCAAACACGGGATGAGCGGCGCCGGCCTCGGTGCCGGGAGCCATGGCCGCCACGTCAGCCGACTCCAGAATGAAGAACCCAGCCGATCCTGCACGTGCTCCCGGCGGAGCTACATACACGATGACCGGCACGCGCGAGCGCAGAATCGCGCCCACCATGTCGCGCATCGAGTCCAGCAGCCCACCCGGAGTATTCATCTCGATCAGCAGCGCGCTCGCTCCGTCGCTGTTCGCCCGATCGAGCGCCCGCGTCAGCGCATCCGCGCTCACCGGCTGAATCGTGTCATCCAGAACCAGCTTGTCTACCACCGGCTGCGCGGCAAGCGCCGGAACACTGAAGCCAAGCGCTAGGGCTATCCACAATCCCGCCGCAATCGACCCAACGCTCATCCAACGCTTCCCTGTGGTCCGCCCCATGGCTCGCCCCTTTCCAACCAGCCACCAGAACCCACTCTCTTAGGATGCCCCATCCTCGCGGGTCTCTGCTTCTCAGCTAGGGGGTAGCTAACCGCGTTAGCTTCACCCCGCTATCTCCTTTGCCCCGTCTTCGCCTCGATCTGCCGCATCAAATCCTGCGCCGCCCGGTTCGCTGGCTCCAGCTTCAGCGCATCGCCCGCCTCCGTTCCCGCTTCATTCAACGAGCCCGCAGCCAGATCCAACTGCGCCAGCACCAGGTACGCATCTGCCGAAGGGCCTAATTCCAGCGCCGCGTGAGCTTCCTTCCGCGCGGCATCGCCATCGCCGCTGCGCTCGCGCACCTCCGCCAGGCCGGCATGCGCCTGCGCGCTTTTGCCATCGGCCGCTACGGCATCCTGATACAGCCGCTCTGCCTCCAGCAGCAGCCCGCGGTCGAGAAACCCTTTAGCCTGTGTGCAGAGCGCCCGTGCCCGGTCGCGTGGCGTCAGCGCGGCCAGCCGTCCCGCATTCATCTCGTCCAGCATCGCTGCAGCCTGCCGGAAGGCCGCTTCATCAAAGGTGCGCGCAATTCTCTCCAGCGGTTCGGCGCTTGCGTCCGGGTCGGCGGTCCCTTCGGCGCCCCGCGCCGCCGGTTTCCCTTTCCAAGCCGCCTCCAGCGACTGGGCTTCACTGTCGTTCGGCCGCAGCTTCAGGCACTGCGCCAGCTCGTTCAATGCCCCCGGCAAATTCCCATGCCGCTTCAGGCTCAGCGCCAAATTAAAGTGGTAATCCGCCGCGTTCGGATCGGCCGCCGCCGCCTGAACAAACAGCGACGTCCCGTCATGCCCCTGCCGGCTCACGGCCACTCCTTCGTTGTTCACCACCTCGGCCAGCGGCAGCACACGCGCCACATCGGAAAACGCCTGCTCGGCGTGTGCGTAGTCCCCCGAAAACAACAACGACAGCCCCCGGTAGAAATCCGCCTCTAACCCGTCGGGCCCGTTGTGGTCCACCTTGGCGAAGGCTGTGGCCGCTTCTTGGTACTGTTGCCCGTCGTAGTCCTCGCGGCCCAGCGCCATCCACGCCGGCCCGAACCCCGGGCTCAACTTCACCGCATTCTGCAAGTGCCCTAGCCGCTCCGCCTGATCCGGCTCCGTAATGCCCCGTATGTACTGCTCGAACGCGGCCACCGGAATCCCGTTCCCCGCAGCCGCAAACGTCCCCTCCGCCACGCTGAACTTGGGGTCGAGCTGCTTCGTCAGCTTCCACGCCAGATCACTGAACACGGCGATCAGGTCCTTCATCTCGCCGCGCGCGCTGACCTCCGGCAGCATCCGGAGGCCGGGCACATCCACCAGCGTCGCCTCGGCCACGATCCCGCTTCCGTCGGTCGTGAAACTGCCCACCACAATCGAATCGGCGTCCAGCGTCTGCGCCAGCTTGATCGCACTTGCCCGCGAAGGCTGAAAGCCCTGCGGCAGCCCCAAATGATCGAGTGCGTAGATCCGGTCGGCGCGGCTGGTCGGCTGGAACCCGGCTGACGCAAAGCGCGTGCTCAGAATTTCCGCCGCCGCCTCGCGAACCCACTCCAGGCTAGGCAGCCCCGTGCGATTATCGAAGGGCAGTACCAGCAGAACCCGTGAGCCGGCAGCCGCAGAACCCGTTCCATCGCCTCCCGCCGCCACGCCCTCCCGGCCCCCGCCCGGCTGCCCGTGCGCGTAAGCCGCTGGAAACAAAGCACACAACATCGTAATCGCCGCACCGGCAGCAAGCCGCCGCACCGCGCGCCATGGCAAAAGAAAAAGTGAAATCACAACAGGGAGATTATAGGCGCTATCACCTTTGTCGGATCGTCGTCGCGCGCGGCTCGTACAGCACCATCCATCCGAAAAC